>JBKQLG010000182.1:0-11263 GCA_052147235.1 Occallatibacter sp. | reverse complement strand
CTCGTTCATTGTCGGCATTCTGCTGTGGAACTCCGAGCGATGGGGTTGGATTCACCTTTCCAGCCAGATTGAACAGATTTACCTCGACGCAATCAGCGGTTTTCTCTTCGGCCTGTACATTGCAATCATGTTCTTTGGGCTGCGGAGCGCCCGCTGCTCCAGCCTTACTGATTCTGGAAAGTAATATGACCGCTTTGAGGAGTCGGCCATGAGAGTTACCATGATCGGACACAGCACAGTACTGATCGAAGCTGCCGGGATGAAGATTCTTACCGACCCCTACTTCGGCTCCTGGGGCAATCTTGCTTACAAGAGGACCGCACCGCCTTCCAGGACCAGGAAGGAGATGGAGGCCGTCGATCTGGTTCTGGTCTCTCACAATCACTGGGACCACACGGATTCGCGCTACTTCCGCGCCCTTGCGGCTGAGGTTCCCGTGGTTGCGCCGCGCGCCGCGGCCTGGATCACCCGCGCCAAGGGAGCAAAGAATGTGGTGGGCCTAGGGAGATGGGAGCAGCGGCAGTTTGGCTCGGTTGCCGTGACCGCGGTGCCCGCACTGCACATGGGCCTGCCCGGAGGCTTCGTGATTGAGGCGGAGGGGAAGCACGTCTATTTTGCCGGGGATACCTATTACGGCGGATTCATGAAAGAGATTGGCAAGAAGTTCAGCCTGGATTTGGCGTTGATGCCGGTGACGACCTTTCGCATTCCGATGACCATGGGGGAAAGGAACGCGGTGCGCGCCGTGGAAGCGCTTCGGCCCCGAACCGTCATTCCCATTCATCTGGGCATTCTGCCCCGCTCTCCGTTGCTGCGGACCGAGCAGACTCCGGAGGGATTCAGCAAGCGAGTGCGCGATGCGGGAGGGAAGACTGAGGTTGTTCTTCTGCGCGAGGGCGAGAGCTGGACGGGCCGGGACTGACAGGCCCCCTGTCAAGGATGAACACAGGATGCGGCGGTGACGACCCCGATTCCGGCAAGCTATAGGAACCTCACGCGCTCCTCGGCTGTAGGCACCGGACAGCTCTCCAACCGCCCCCAGATGCGGTATCGCCAATGCGCTATAAACCGGTAGCCCAGATCGCGTACCGGGCGGGGAATCCAGCCCAACGCAACGCCCACGACCGGCCAGGGCTGCGGCAGCTCGCCCAGCAGAGCCAGAACCGCATCCGATCGGCCCAGTATTCGCTCCGTAAGACCGCCGAACTCCCGCACAACCAGAATCGTGCCGGGCCCCGATCCCGAATCCGCCGCTCCATTTCCATACCGCGCCAGCAGGTCGGCCACACTCGGCGACTCGGAGGCCACAAATCGCAGCCGGTCCCGCCGGTCGCGACGCAGGAACCACCGCACCGCCCGGTTGCAAAACCCGCAGCGTCCATCAAAGACAACCAGCAGCCGGTCGCCGATTCCATTCAATTCGCTCACACTTGTTCTAGATGCCTCCTCAATGGACAGTTAGGTAACTCTCAAAACGGAGTTGATCCACGACTGGCTGGCCAAACGACCACGTTAAGAGTCACCGGAGAGAGAATACCGTGTGTGTCCCCCAAGGTGCAGTGCGCCCGGTTCATGCAGTCTAATCGCAAGAGTCGTTATTCTTGCGGAAGCGCGAACAGCAATCGTCGCCGGGTCCTAATGATGTCCCCCTGCGGAATGCAACTGGATCCAGCAATAGATTAGAGCTGGATAAGTGGATAGGAACGCCCATAGGAATGTATTCAAACCCATGACGAAAGCATTCGCCACATGGAACAACAATCCCCAGCTAAGGGCAGCAATCAGGAGCCATTTAGGACCGAACAACGCGAGTGGAAATAAGACTTCTGACACGACAGTGATCCGACAGACGAGTCGGCTCAGGCGTGGCGCCTGCGACATGATCCGAAGGCCAAACTCGCTTCCATAGGATTTAGTCGCAATAATGCTCACCAGAGCGTCGCCGCTCCTCCATATCGGTGAAACGACTTTTGCGATTCCTGAAGTGCAGTAAGCCAGGCATGCCTGCGCGGCTACGAATGCCAGTGCGATCTTAGTCGCCGATAAAGATGTCCAGGGATTGAATCCGACCACCAGTGCTGCACCCACTAGCGTGTACATCTGTTGTGACCCATCGCCCCCATACACGTCCCGTACATTCAGCAGGAATGTGATCGAATACGCCAGCAAGAGACAGACGAAGAAGGGCACCGACGTTGGACGATAAAACACCATGATCGCGGCGCCCGTCAAACCCATCGAGGTCATCAGCGCCACACCTTTGATATCAAACAGCCTATTTGCCAACTGTGGGAAATACCGGAACACGGTTCGGGTGGTTCGATCAAGACGGAAGACTTCCCAGGTATGCCAACCCCGTCCTCCATAGTCGCCCAGGATTGACAGCTTCTCCGCAAGAGTAATGCATGTCCCTACGCTAAAAGCGACTGACATCAGCGATCCGCATATCAGCGGGTTGGCAAAATCGGGGAACATTTCATTCACTCCAAATCGTGTGGAGGCGAACAAATAATCAGTCGAGGCGGAGATTGATTGTTCGCCGATGGATGCTGTTCGACGATGGCGAACTGCCTGCTCACAGCGCCCGCCTGCTTAGGCCGCGCTCTCATCGCGATGTTCAGCAGCGCGAGATAAGGAGTTGAGACCATATAAGACTGTGGATGTGACCTGAAGTCGACCCCGTGCCGATCTAGATCCTTAATCGTGATGCTGAGACCGTTAATGCAGTCGACGATCAGTTTGGTACGGTGTCGCCCGGGATGCCAAATCGAATGAACAAGTCTCCTGGATTCGCACCAGTCGACCTCTTCCCACTCAGAACTCGTCCCATCCGCATACACGTCACGAAGGACGTAGCGATAGTTAGTTACCCCCGGATTAGGAGCAAAAAAAGTCCAGCCTGGAATCAACAGATATACGTTTCGGTTCTTGATCCAATTAAACCGATCACCGGAAAACTGGTTCGGAATCGAGACCGCAAACCAGAAACCGAATAGGACGGCTGCGCCAAAGCCGTCCCATCCGAATCCATTACTAGTTAGTTGCACGACCATGCGAGGCAATAGCAGGCTCGTTGAGCGCCTTGGCGAGAGCATTTCTCGAATGGATGAGTTTCTCGAGTGAGACCGTTGGTGCAATCCCGAGACGCTCGGCGCGAGCTAGCTCCGAGGATTCGCCACCAATCAGACATGAGTTATACAACTTGTAGGCAATGATCGCAGCCGCCACGATCAGTGCCGCCACGTCAACAGGATCGCATGCAATTGGGTTCGCGCTATCGACTCCAACCATAGCTGCTGTTGGTTTGATCAGGGTCGCCTGATGGGCCGCAATTGCAGCATCGATGAACGCAAGGTCAGCTTTTGTAACGCTTGGCATTGAGAGTACCTCCTTGGGGATAGGGAACGGTGCCTTCGTCCGGGGAAGCCGATAAAGCATTTTTCATGCTATCGAATAGACGAAAGAACCGAATTATGTGAAACACTACCAGACTTTCCCGTTGTTCGCAACTATTTTTTTTTACGCCTAAGTGGATGATTCTCAACCCCTGTCAATTCAATTCGACCCGTCGCAGCGCCTGCCCTCTATACTGAACCCACGATGAATTCTCAGACGCCAGCCCGCCCACGCACTCGTTCCCAAGCCCTTCAACAGCGCGCTGAGCGCTTCTTTCCCGGCGGCGTGAACTCACCGGTGCGGGCCTTTGGCGCGGTGGGCGGAGCGCCGCCGTTTGTCGAGCGGGCCGAGGGCGCATACCTCTTCGACGCCGACGGCAATCGCTATGTGGATTATTTTGGCTCCTGGGGGCCGATGATCCTGGGCCACGCATTTCCGCCGGTGGTCGAGGCCATCGAGCGGGCGGCAAGCAACTCCGCCAGCTTTGGCGCCTCCACGGCCGCCGAAGCCGATCTCGCCGAGCGCGTCGTCGCCTGCTACCCGGCCATCGAAAAGCTGCGCTTTGTCAGCTCCGGCACCGAGGCCACGATGAGTGCTATCCGGCTGGCTCGCGCCGCCACCGGCCGCAAGATCATCGTCAAATTCGAGGGCTGCTACCACGGCCACTCCGATGGGCTGCTGGTCAAAGCCGGCTCCGGCGTGGCGACTTTTGGAATTCCCGGCTCGGCCGGTGTGCCGGAGGAGATCGCCCGGCTTACACTCGCTCTGCCCTATAACGACCTGGCCGCCGTGGAAGCGGCCTTCGCCGCGCATCCCGGAGCGATCGCCGCGGTGATTCTGGAGCCGATTGTCGGCAACGCCGGCTGCATCCCGCCCGCTGCCAGCTACCTGGCCGGCCTGCACGCGCTCACCCAGCACGAAGGAGCGCTGCTAATCGCCGACGAGGTGATGACCGGCTTCCGCGTGGCGCTGGGCGGAGCGCTAGAGCTTTACGGCGTGGATGCGGACCTGGTGACGCTGGGTAAGATCGTCGGCGGAGGCCTGCCGGTGGGCGTCTTCGGCGGCAAACGCCGCTTCATGGACCTGCTGGTCCCGCTTGGCCCCGTCTACCAGGCCGGAACCCTCAGCGGCAATCCGCTGGCAATGGCCGCCGGGATCGCTACGTTGAGCTATTTACAGGAACACGCCGCGGAGGTCTATCCGCGGCTTGAAGCTACGGCGAAGGCCGTAGCCGAGGGTGTGGCCCAAGAAGCAGTTCGCGCCGGCGTTGCGCTTATCCTGAACCGTGTCGGCTCGATGTGGACCTGGTTCTTTCATCGCGGACCGGTCACCGACTACGCCCAGGCCGCGCGGAGCGACACGGCTGCCTTTGGACGCTTTCATCGGGCGATGCTGGAGCAGGGAGTCTGGCTGCCGCCCTCGCAGTTTGAGGCTGCCTTCCTGAGCACGGCGCATGGCGAAGCAGAGGTCGCCGCTACCATTGCGGCGGCTCGGGTGGCGTTCAAAGGATTGGGATAATCTCGTTGTTACCAAAGGTCGAATGTAATGAAAAATCCGTTGATCCATAACGTAAAAAGCAATCCAATACTATCCAGAATCAAGATCCAAGCTGGTAGATGACCGTGACCTCCATTGAATCGCCGATGCCATTCCACGGCATCGATGACGATAGCGACAGCCACGACCAGTAAAACAACGAAGATTCTCTCTTTTAGGCTTCTGCCGTGCTTTTTGTCTTTCGTAGTTGCGGTCGTAAAAGGGCGCATCGAGCTGATAGCTCCCGGTTCATGCAGATTCCTGCAGCAGGCTGCGCAGAGCCATGCAAACGGATCAACCTCACAGCCACATTCCGCGCAGTAGACCGGCGGTGGGCTTGAAGGTTGTATCGGCGGTGTACCATAGGGCGGCATAACGCATTCAGATTAACACCGATAGAGTATGGCAGCGCCTTCCGCACTACAATGAACTGGTATGCCTACCGCCGTTCGTTCGCACGCGAAGATCAACCTTGGCCTGGGAATCGGCGCGCCACGCGCTGATGGCTTTCATGCGTTGGTTACGGTTTACCAGACGCTGGAAGTCTATGATGTGGTGACGGTTACGGCGCGTCCCGCCGCACCAACTGCGTTGCGGCTGACTTCGAACGACAGTCGCGTTCCCACCGACTCCCGCAACACAGCCTGGAAGATGGTGGCGCTGGCGCTGGAGACGCTGGGGATTTCCGCTGAGGTGGAAATCCACATTGAAAAGCAGCTACCGGTACAGGGAGGGCTGGGGGCTGGGTCGGCGAATGCAGTGGCGGCGCTGGTGGGGCTGGAGGCGGAGCTGGGGGTTGGGACGGGGATCGAGGAATCCCACCCTAGCCGCAAAAACAAAGACGCGGCGAAGGTGGGGCACCCAGAGATCAACGACTGGTCAGCGCGGCGGATGGAGATTGCCGCCCAGGTTGGCTCGGATGTGCCACTGTTTCTGATTGGAGGCACGGTTCTGGGGTTGGACCGGGGGCAGCAGGTTTCCCCGCTGCCGGACATTGAACCGGTGTGGTGCGTGGTGGCCACGCCGGAGTTGGGTGTCTCCACGCCGCAGGCCTTTCACGACTGGGACGCCCTCTGCGCAGCTGAGGGTTTGACCGCGGAGGCCAGTACAGATAAACTAAACAAGTTGAGCCGCGCCTATGTCAGCGCCTTTGCGGGAACAATTCCGGAGGGGCGGCAGGGAGTTGGCTCCTCCGGTGTTCTCTCCAGAGAATTGGATGAAGAGAACCTGGCCGGACCGATGGAGTCCGCGCTTGTCCGCACCGGGATTACGAGCTGGATCGAGAACGACTTTGAACGTGTCGTCTTCCGCCAGCATCCTTCCCTTGCAGAAATCAAGCGCATACTATTGGGCTCGGGCATGCCGGAGGCAGCCTGCCATGCCTTGTCATTAGGGGCTTCGCTGTCCGGGTCAGGCTCGGCGCTCTTCGGGTTGTACCGGACCCGCGGAGATGCGGAGGCGGCGCGCGAGCGTCTGCGGCCGATGGGAGTGGCGAGTCTGATGACGCGCACTCTGCCGCGAGTGAAGTACTGGCGCGAGATGCTGTTACCGTAGTTTTTTTGGGCGATCGTCTAATGGTAGGACAATGCCCTTTGGAGGCATTTGTCCAGGTTCGAATCCTGGTCGCCCAGCCAGTTTCAGTAGACGTGAACAGTGGTCAGTGGACTGTGAACAGTAGCCCAAAGCCAACCAGCTTGGAGGCAAGCGAAGATGGAAGCAGGAAGATCGACGTTGACGGCGGAAGACAAACAACAGGACGGCGGGCAGGCGGCAGCAAAAGAGGCCGCGCAGTTTGCCTCGGCGGATGCAGCCGCAAAAGCGAAGGAGACTAAACAGGCTCATGATCGCAAGCGCAGCCGCAACCTGAGCGAGGACAAGCGTTTCAAGCTCTTCAGCGGCACGGCCAATCCGGCTTTGACGGCGGAGATTGCCCGTCACATCGGCGTACCGGTGGGCGAGTCGAAGATTCAGCGCTTTGCCGACGGCGAAGTCTACTTCCAGTTGCTGGAGAATGTGCGCGGGGTGGATGTTTTTGTTGTCCAGCCCACCTGCTACCCGGTGGATCAAAACCTGGTGGAGCTGCTGGTGATGATTGATGCGCTAAAGAGAGCATCGGCGGCGCGGATCACGGTGGTAGTGCCGTATTACGGCTACGCTCGCCAGGATCGCAAGGACCGTCCGCGCGTGGCCATCAGCGCCAAGCTGATCGCCGACCTGCTGACCACCGCCGGCGCCAACCGCGCCCTCTTCGTAGATCTGCACGCCGCGCAGATTCAGGGCTTTTTCAACATTCCCGTCGATCACCTCTACGCCAGCCCGGTGCTGGTGAGCTACTTCCGCGAGCTGAACCTGCCCGACCTGACGGTGGTCTCGCCCGACGCCGGCGGCGTGGAGCGGGCGCGCTTCTTTGCACAGAAGGTTGGAGCGCCGCTGGCCATCGTGGACAAGCGCCGCACGGATATGAACGTGACCGAAGTGATGCACGTGATCGGCGACGTGAAAGGCAGATCTTGCCTCATCCTCGACGATATTGTCGATACGGCCGGCACGCTGGTAAAGACGGTGGACGCACTCTACGCAGCCGGCGCGGCAACTGTGTACGGCGGAGCCAGCCACGCCGTGCTCTCCGGACCAGCGATTGACCGCATCGCCGCGTCGCGCCTGGAACAGTTGGTGGTCACCAACACCATTCCGCTGGGCGAGGCGGCACAGAAGTTGCCCAAGATCAAAGTGCTCTCCATCGCCGGCCTGCTGGGCGCGGCGATCGAGAGCATTCACATGGAAACCAGCGTGAGTACGCTGTTCAACTAGCTGTCAGCTTTCAGCTATCAGCTATCAGCTTTCGGGTTTTACGGAAAGCTGATAGCTGACATCTGATGGTTGGCCACAACAAAGGGAGCGGAGCAATCCAGCCCGCAGCAAACGCCGGAGCTGAAAGCTGAAAGCTGTTTTCCGTGCCCGAAACCAGGAAACGAGAGAGAGAATGTCTGAAGTTGTCGTAACCAAGCCCCGTGAGGGCAAGTTCAACAAAAATGCCGCTCGCCGCGTGCGCGCCGCGGGTAAGATTCCTGCTGTGCTGTATGGTCCGGGACACGATCCTGTGGCCATCGAGGTGGACCCCAAACAGATTTCCCGGATTCTCTTCTCCGAGACCGGCCATAACACGATCTTCGACGTTGAAGTCGCCGGCCAAAGCGCGGCCAAGGCGATGATCGTCGATTGGCAGCGCGAGCCGCTCAACGACAACTTGATTCACATCGACATGAAGCGCATCGCTCTGAATAAGACCCTGCGCGTCAGTGTGCGCGTGAAGCTGCTGGGAATTCCGCTGGGCGTCAAGAACTCCGGCGGCATCCTCGACCAGGTATTGCGCGAGGTGGAGGTCGAGTGCCTCCCGGTGGACATCCCCGCCAATATTGCGGTGGACGTCAGCCACCTGGAGATGCATGGCGTGCTGCGCATCAGCGGCCTGCCTCACTCGGAGAAGATCAAGTACCTTAACTCCGAGGATGCGACCGTGGCTCACGTCGTCTCCATCCGCGAAGAAGCACCGACAGCGGCCGAAGTTGAGGCGGCAGCCACGGCAGCGGCGGCGGCGGCGGCAACAACAGCAGCCGAGCCGGAGGTTGCCAAGAAGGGCAAGCCGGAAGATGCGGCAGCGGCGAAGAAGCCTGAGGCCGCGGCAGCGGGAAAGAAGCCCGAGGCGAAGAAGTAAGCCTTGGACGCGGAAAGCCAGTCCGTTCACCCCAGCGAGTCAAAATCGCTCGCGGGGGGCTCCGAAACCGGAGCGCGTAACGGTCCCTTTTTGCTGGTGGGGCTGGGCAATCCGGGTCTGGAGTATATGTGGACTCCGCACAACGCGGGGTTCATGGCGATCAACCGCATCGCCCAGCAAGAAGGGGTTGTGGTCCAGAACCGGCGCTGCCGGGCCGCCACCGCAACCTGCCAGATGGCGGGACGCAAGGTGGTTCTGGCCAAGCCGGAGACGTTTATGAACGAGAGCGGGCTGGCAGTGGCCGCTCTGATTCGGGAGTTTGATGCGGACCCGGCGCGGGATCTGCTCGTGATCTACGACGAGTTGGACCTGACGCTGGGAACCATCAAGATCAGAGAGCGCGGTTCGGCGGCGGGGCACAAAGGAGCCCGCAGCATCATCGGCGCTATGGGCTCGCAGGAGTGGTTGCGCTTGCGCATTGGAGTGGGACTGGAATTACCACCCCACGGACTTGGACCTGTCCGTGGGGACCCCGGTTTACTTCCCGAAGTCATTGCGGCAGGCGGCCGCAGACGGCTGGGCATGGATTACCTGCTTTCGCCAATGCGCCAGAAGGAATTGGCGATGCTGGACGAGGTGCTGGACCGGGTGGCGACCGCCGTGCGGCGCATCCTCTCCGACGGCCCGGCAGCCGCGATGAACGAGTTCAACCGCCGTGAGCAAAATAGCCCGGCGGGAAGTGATGAAGGGACTAGGGACTAGGGACTTAGGGACTAGGCCTGCGACAGAGAAGTGGCCGCTATGGTATTTGCCGGCGGCAGCGGCTGGAGTCAAGGGGCTCCAGCGGAAAAGGAAACCGGATGTTGCGTGTGTATGAGGTGATGTTCATTGTTCGGCCCGATGCGGCCGAAGAGGATGTTGACAAGCTGATCGCCGGCTTCTCGGAAAACGTCACCAAGGGTGGCGGATCGGTGAAGACGGTGGAGAAGATGGGCCGGCGCAAGCTCGCTTACATGGTGCGCAAGTTCAATGACGGCAACTACGTTCTACTCACCATCGAGGCCAACGGAGCGGTGGTGCTGGAGCTGGAGCGCCGCCTGCGCGTCACCGAGCCGGTGATCAAGTTCATCACCGTGCGCATTGACGAGGAGGAGAAGCGCCTTGCCAAGGTCAAGGCTCTGCGCGGCGTCCGCCGGAGCGCAACTGCGCCGGTACAGGCGGCTGCGCCGGTTCCGGTTGCAGCGCCAGCTGCGGTGGCGGAACAAGCCGCCGAGCCGGTCCCGGCCGTCTAGCACGGTTTATCACGTATTGCCGTTGCCGGCCTGCTATAGCGAGGCGTCGGCCGCGGCCCGATCCAGCGTTCCGGCGGTAGCCTAACGGCTCTGGCCCGAACCCAAGAGAGTAAAGAGGAAACAGCATGTCTGATGAGAATCAAGCAACCAGCGTACCCGCAGCAGCCAGTTCGGAATCCGGCCCGGCTTCGGGACACAGTTACGGCCATAGTTCAGGCCCCCGCACCGGCGGACGGCCTGCTGGCGGACCCGGCGCACGGCCCTCCAGCGCTGCTGGCGGGCGCGGCAAGTTCTTCCGCCGCAAGAAGGTCTGCAAGTTCTGCACCGAGAAGATCGACGCGATTCCTTACCGCGATGTGCGGCTGCTGCAAGGCTTTGTGGCCGAGCGCGGCAAGATTGTGCCCCGCCGGCTCACCGGCGTATGCACCAAGCACCAGCGCCGCCTGACCCGCGCCATCAAGCAGGCCCGGAACATTGCCCTGCTGCCGTTTGCCACGCGGCACTAACGCGATTCCTGGAATCGCCGTAACCATCGGCTGCCGTTCGCCGATTGTGGGTGCTCCATCCTTCGCGTTCTTTGTGAAGGGTGGGAATCATGCAATTTTGGCAGAAGGCGATATTGTGGATGCCGAACGAATACAGGAGAGTTAGCCATGGAAGTCATTTTGAAGGATGATGTAGTGAATCTTGGCCATCGCGGCGATCTGGTTAAAGTCGCCGACGGCTACGCCCGCAACTTTCTGCTGCCCCGCAAGCTGGCGCTGCAAGCCACCTCGGCCAACAAGGCCGTGGTCGAGCAGATGAAGAACGCCGCCGCCCGCCGCTCCGCCACGGAGAAGGCGCTGGCCGAGGCGCTTGCCGTCAAGCTCGAGCCCATCGTGCTCGACTTCACCCGCAAGTCGGGCGAGGCCGGCCACCTCTTCGGCTCCGTCACCTCGGCCGACATCGCCGCCGCGCTCGACGCCAAGGGCTTCGAGATCGATCGCCGCAAAATTCAATTGCCGGAGTCGATCAAGACGGTTGGCGACCACACCGTGACCATCAAACTCTACCGCGAAGTTGCCGCGCATGTGAAGATCAACGTGCTGGCCGAAGCCACGGAAGAAGCCGCCGCCGAAGCGCCGGTTGCCGAGCCCGTTGCGGAAGCGTAAGCAGCCGAGTAGCTCTGCTCAACACACTATCACGCCGCTTCTCGCTTTGCCGAGGGGCACTCTTGTCCAACGCAAGATGAGCCTGAGCGTAGGAGTTGATTCCAACGCAAGATGAGCCTGAAGCGATTGGAGCGGGCAAGCTGAGGATGGATGATCAGCGTGCTTGGAGCAGA
>JBKQLG010000181.1:0-3220 GCA_052147235.1 Occallatibacter sp. | reverse complement strand
GCCTGCCCTGTGCGACGACTTCGGAACGCTGGACCTACCCTCCAAGCTGGCCCGCTATCAGCCCGGTTGGTTCGCCGCCTGGAACGACCTCGACCCCGGCACCCTCGAGGACATCCACACGCATTATTCGCTCGAACAGGCAGCCGCCTTCCGCGCCTTCGACGACACGGATCGCAACCTCCTGGTGCTCTTTAAGCTGCACCCGCTGCCCGGCGGCGAGGTGCGCAGCCCCGGCCGGCAGAACCTGCAAATCCCGCTCCCCGGCGACAAGATCTACATCAATGTCGAGTAGCTGGAGAGTACCCCGCGGCGCTGCCGGTTTGTATACCGCTCCCGCTGCCGGATGACTCCCCGGCAACGCTGTGACTGCAATCACTCGACACTGTAACTTTCAGGTGATAGCCTTTATATGACCTTTTCCCGGAAATTTTCGTAGCTACATTCCGGTTCCGTTCGTGATCAACCATCAAAATACCGTTTGGAGGAATTGTGACTGCACAGTATTCGGTGTGTTTCTTACTGGCCGTCAGCGTGCTTTCGCTCGTTGTGGCCTTTTTCTTTGCGCGCTTTGCCGCCGGAACCATCAAGGCAGGCGCTAAAGCCTTCTTGAAGCGTTCGTACAGGACCATGGCAGCTCTGTTGGCCCTGCTGTTGTTTCCCGCATTCGCCGGCGCGCAGGAAGCCGCGGGCGGAGGCGAAGCCAGCCTGGTGCTGCCGGATTTGTCGAGCGTGAGTTTTCTCGGTTTGGACGGAAGATCCCTTTTGATGATCGGGTTGCTCTTCTGCATCGGCGGCCTGTTGTTCGGCCTGGTGATCTTCAGGCAGTTGAAGAAACTGCCGGTTCATAAATCGATGCTCGAGATCTCCGAGCTGATCTATGAGACCTGCAAAACCTATCTGATCACGCAGGGCAAGTTCATCATTCAGCTCTGGATCTTCATTGCCGTCATTATCGCGATGTACTTCGGCTGGCTGGCGCCGGTGGGAAATGTTTGGGTTACCCTGCCCATCATCCTGGCGTTTAGCCTGGTAGGCGTTGGGGGCAGCTACGGGGTGGCATGGTTCGGAATTCGCGTTAACACATTTGCCAACTCGCGCACGGCGCACGCGGGATTAGGCGGCAAACCGTATCCATGTTTTGCGATTCCGCTCAAGGCCGGCATGAGCATCGGCATGATGCTGATCTCGGTCGAGTTGCTCATCATGCTGTGTATTCTGCTATTCGTCCCGGCTAATTATGCCGGCCCCTGCTTCATCGGCTTCGCCATCGGCGAATCCCTCGGCGCAGCGGCTCTGCGTATCGCCGGAGGCATCTTCACCAAGATCGCCGACATCGGCTCCGACCTGATGAAGATTGTCTTCAAGATCAAGGAAGACGATGCCCGCAACCCCGGCGTCATCGCCGACTGCACGGGCGACAACGCGGGCGACTCGGTCGGACCGAGCGCCGACGGCTTCGAAACCTACGGCGTCACCGGCGTGGCCCTGATCACCTTCATTCTGTTGGCCGTTCATGATCCCAGGACCCAGGTGCAACTGCTGGTATGGATCTTCGTCATGCGCGTGGCCATGCTGGTCTCCAGCTCGGCCGCCTACTTCCTCAATGGCGCAATCGCCAAAGCGAAATACGCGAACTCCGACGAGATGGACTTTGAGGCTCCATTGACCTCGCTGGTATGGATCACCTCCATCGTTTCCATCATCCTTACCTTCATCGTCTCGTTCTACATGATTCCCACTCTCGGGGACGGAACGCTCTGGTGGAAGCTGGCTTCCATCATCTCCTGCGGAACCCTGGCGGGCGCGATCATACCCGAACTGGTCAAGGTCTTTACCTCCACCAACTCGGCCCACGTGCAGGAAGTCGTAACCTCCGCCCAGGAAGGCGGAGCCTCCCTGGGAATCCTCTCGGGACTCGTAGCCGGCAATTTCTCCGCCTACTGGCTGGGATTGAGTATGGTCGCGCTCATGAGTCTGGGCTATTTCTTCTCGACCGGTCCATCCATGGATGCCCTGATGCTCGCTCCCGCCGTCTTCGCCTTTGGTCTGGTGGCCTTCGGCTTCCTGGGCATGGGTCCGGTCACGATTGCCGTGGATTCCTACGGCCCGGTCACCGACAATGCGCAATCGGTCTACGAACTGTCGTTGATTGAAACTCTTCCCGGCATCCAAGCCGAGTTGAAGAAGGACTTCGGCATCGATGCGAAGTTCGAACGCGCCAAGCACCTGCTGGAAGCCAATGACGGAGCCGGCAACACCTTCAAGGCTTCGGCTAAGCCGGTGCTGATCGGCACCGCCGTGGTCGGCGCAACTACGATGATCTTTTCGATCATCATGGCCCTGACCCACGGACTGACCGTGGGCAAAGAGAACCTCTCTCTGCTGCACGCGCCCTTCATGCTCGGGTTGATCACCGGCGGGGCAATGATCTATTGGTTCACCGGAGCTTCCATGCAGGCGGTTACCACCGGCGCTTACCGCGCGGTCGAGTTCATCAAGGCCAACATCCATCTGGAAGGCGCGGAGAAGGCTTCAGTCACGGACAGCAAGAAGGTGGTGGAAATCTGCACCAAGTACGCGCAGAAGGGTATGTTCAATATCTTCCTCGCCGTCTTTTTCGCTACACTTGCCTTCGCGTTTGCTGAACCGTTCTTCTTTATCGGCTATCTGATCTCCATTGCGGTTTTCGGCCTGTATCAGGCCATCTTCATGGCCAATGCCGGCGGCGCTTGGGACAATGCCAAGAAAGTCGTCGAGGTCGACCTGAAACAGAAGGGGACGCCTCTGCACGACGCGACCGTGATCGGAGACACCGTCGGCGATCCCTTCAAGGACACCTCGTCGGTGGCATTGAACCCGGTGATCAAGTTCACGACATTGTTCGGATTGCTCGCTGTCGAACTGGCCGTGACGCTCACTAAGGAAAATGCGCGGCTCGCAGAATCGCTGGCAGTCGCATTCTTCCTGGTCTCGGTCTTCTTCGTGCACAAATCGTTCTATGGCATGAGGATTGAAACCAAGGAAAGCAACTGATTCCTGTCTGTAAATCGAAGAGAACGCCGCCTGAATATGGGCGGCGTTTTCTTTGCGCATTCTTGGCGTCCGCTCATCGGACGGCTCTGCACAGAAACCTATCGTGGATGAAGGGCGGCGTTGTGGAGCAGTCGAGGCAGACTCCGCCGTCAGTCTTTTCCAATCCAAGAATGAGCCTGAAGGGTCG
>JBKQLG010000180.1:0-6832 GCA_052147235.1 Occallatibacter sp. | reverse complement strand
AGCCAAAGTAAGTTGTTGCATTCGTGATCCACCTCTGAATATAGCTTCACTCAAAGGCCATAAGGATCAAAGAGTTTTTCAGAGGTTCCCTAGGGAATTTGTCGTTTTTTTGGCCAAGAAACCGAGTTGTGCCGGGTTCGGACGCCGGGTGGCACCCAATGCTTCTCGCCGGCGGCCAGCCCGTTGAGCAACAGTTGATCGCACGCAGTTGATCCCCCCGCGGCTTGCAGGTCATTACCAGTTCAAAGTCTATGAGAAGTATTATACTAGACAAAGGCGAAGGTTGGGCGAAGATGGTATTTGGGTTTAGCTGACCTGTTGAAAAGGAAAACTCGATGAGCTGGGATCAAATTCTCAGCTATCTTGAAGGAGAAACAGAATGAGCGATGAAAAAATCAAGCAACTCATGATCCAGAATCACCTGCAAATGTTGAGATTAAGACTACTCGTTGTTCTGAACGATGCATATCCGGAAAAACTGGACCTCGTTACCCTGAGCCAGCTCAAAGGCGAGACCAATGTTGAAAACTGGTCGTAACGAAATGACGACACATCGGAAAAGTTCGATTGGTGGTTAATGCCGCTTTTCTATTTTTGGAACCTGAGAAAATCTGAGCCTCACGATACTTCAATGAGCGATGTGAAATTCACGGTCAGTGGCGCGATGGAGGAGGAAGCCTCGCGCCGGTTCATCGACGCATGGCATCGCACCTAGCGCGGCGAGAGCTTCCACGAGCGACCTCTGGCCTTTGAAAGGAGGGATGCTCTGGCTCGCGTCCTTACCGGCAAACGGATGGAGTTGCTGCGATCTGTGCGGCGTAACAACGTTATCAGCGCTGAGACTGTGTGATTGGGGAATGATTCCGGAACAAATGCGGGCGAGGACGCCCGCACGACAGCCGGTCTGTAGACCGGCGATTCCTTCCAGAGATTACACAGTGACCAGAATCGCGATCTGAGATCGTGAACGGCGAAGGCCTTCCCTTTTCTGTGCAGGTTGTTTATGTCAATGAAATGTAATATCACATCGAGTTTCACTCCGGCCCTACGGGACGGATGGTTTTTGTTCAACGCTGACCCAGGACTGCGCTGCGCTTGTCCTGGGCTATTCTCACTTTCTCCCTCCGGGAGAACTGTCGCTACTACACTTGTTCTCCACCCCGCGAACGAAGACCTGTTCCCTCACCCCAGCGGGTAACAATCGCCCGCTGGGGACCCCGAGTTCGCGGGGGCCCCGGCCTGGGCTATTCTCACCTCTCCTTCCGGGAGACCGAATGCTGACCTTATTCTTGATTTCTACTTCTCAAGAATGAGACAAACTTCCGGGCCTGAAGGCCTTTTGATGAATCTGCTCAGTTCAGAGGCCTGAAGGCCACTGCTCCCTCCGACATTTCATCCCCTGTGGCCGACGTTGCATTCCCAATGGCCGACGCGTCATGCCCTATGACCGACGTTTTATCCATTTACCGTGTACTACACGTGCAGAGCGTGCGTTGCGGCTAAGGCGTAATATCCCCTCTTGTGATGCGCATTACATACTGGCCAGCGCGGCTGCTCGCATACTCGTTCTCGGTTGAGGATTCACTCTTTGACCGCCGAGGTGTCTATGGGTTCCAATACGTCGCGCCGCGAATTTCTCTCTGCCGGCCTCTCCGCGGGCTTGGCGCTTCCTGTTTTGGGCGCCGCTTCCGCGATGGGGCAGCAGCCTGCCGGGAAGGCCGCCGCTTCTCCGGTCAATCTCGACTACAGAACCCTGGGCCGTACCGGGTTGAAGGTGACCACGGTGGGCATGGGATGCATGATCACCTCGGACCCCAGCGTGGTGACGCGCGCCGCCGACCTGGGCATCAACTACTTCGACACGGCGCGCGACTATCAGCAGGGCAATAACGAACGCATGGTGGGCGCGGCATTGGGAGCCCGGCGGAAGCAGGTGATCATCGCTACCAAGTCGAGTTATGTCCTTGCGGCTGAGTCACACACTCCCAGCAAGGAAAAGATGCAGCGAGATCTCGAGACCAGCCTGCGCGAGCTGAACACCGATTACATCGATATCTGGTTTCTCCACGCCAAGAGCAGCCCAGACGAGATTCCCGACGATGTGATCGAGGTGCAGCAGCAGGCAAAGAAGCAGGGCAAGGTCCGCTTCACCGGCGTCAGCACGCACGGCGGCCAGCAGATACTGCTGCCCTGGATGGCGCAGAAGGGCGTCTTTGACGTGGTGCTGACGGCCTACAACTTTTCCATGGACGCGAGCATGGATCAGGCGATTGAGGCCGCCGCCAAGGCCGGCATGGGCGTGGTGGCGATGAAGGTGATGGCCGGAGGAGCGCGCAGGCTGAAGCCCGGCGATCCGCTCCTTAAGAAGCTGACCCAGGAAGGCGCGATGCTGGCGGCTTTGAAGTGGGTCATTCATAAGCCGAGCATCGCCACCACCATTCCCAGCATGACGGATATGGACCAGCTGGACGAGAATCTTACGGCCATGGGGACGCCCCTCTCGGCGGGCGAGCAAAAGCAGCTGGCCGCGCATCTGGATGCGATCAGGCCGCTCTATTGCCGCATGTGCGGGCAGTGCGACGGCGCCTGCCAGAAGGGCCTGCCGGTGGCCGATGTGCTGCGCTTCCTTACCTATGCCGACGGCTACGGCCAGTTCGCGCTGGGGCGGGAGCGGTTCCTGGAGTTGAGCGCCGAACACAAGGCGGTGCGCTGCGGCGATTGCGCCGAATGCACGGTGAAGTGTCCGCACGGTGTGCATGTGGCAAGCCGTGTGGCGCGGGCCCAGGAATTGTTTGCATGAAGGCTGCCGGATTGCTGCTGTTGATCCTGCTTGCCGCGGGGATGGCGCGCGCCGTGGAGACTCTCGACTGCCATTTCGCGCCCGGCTGGGAGGCGACGGGAGCCATACGCCAGTACACAGCCGACAACCTGTACGAGTACAAGGATGGCGCGGCGGACGGCTACCTGAGCTATGGCTTTGTGCGCATGCGGACGATCAAGTGCAAGTCAGGCGGCGACACGCTGACTATCGACGTCTCCGAGATGAGCGACGCCGATGCGGCATACGGCCTGTTCACCGCCAACCGCGATGCGAGGCTGCCGATAGCGAAGATCGGGATGGGCGGACAGGTGCAAGCGCACAGCGCCAGCTTCGCCAAAGGCAAGTATTACGTCGAAATCGCCGAAGTGGCCGCCAATCCGGAGAGCGATCATAGCGCGACGATGCAGGCTTTCGCCGCCGGGATTGAGGAGCGGCTTGAAGGCCGGAAGAGCGCCCCGGAGGCGCTGGAGTGGTTTCCCAAAGAGAACCTCGACTCCGTTCGCCTGATCCCGGAAAGCGTGTTGGG
The DNA here is from genome assembly GCA_052147235.1 of Occallatibacter sp. Taxonomy (GTDB): domain Bacteria; phylum Acidobacteriota; class Terriglobia; order Terriglobales; family Acidobacteriaceae; genus Telmatobacter. Next base: position 3,485 of record JBKQLG010000180.1, on the reverse strand, counting down.
GTTGAGGTTGCTAAAGCGCGGCTATGTGGGGAAGTACAAACAAGGGCAGGCGTTTATCGTGCAGGAGGCTTCGCCGGAGTCCGCCGCCGAGGTACTGAAAAAACTCCGGGAACACTTTGAGGGCGCTTCACCGGCGCAGGTTGGAGACGAGGCATTCCAGGTCAAGGCACCCTATCTGGACGGGATCTGCATCTTCCGCAAGGGGCGTTTCCTGGCCGGTTACGCCAACCTGCCGGAGGCCCAGCAAGCTGCTTCCCTGGCCGCGAAACTTGCTGCCCGCATTCCATAAGAACCCGTCGAAGGCCTCTGCCTGGACGACCAATCGCTGAGCGAAGTTGAATGGGCCAGCCCTACTCGCCTTTGGTGGTCTGCGTGGTCAGATAGCGTTCGTAGCCCAGCTCGGCGATCTGGTGCAACTGCGTTTCCAGCCAATCGGCGTGCTCTTCCTCGTCCTTGAGCAGCTTGATAAAGAGATCGCGCGAGCCGTTGTCTTTTTCCGCAGCGGCGATCCGGGCGGCTTCGTTGTACAAGACAATCGCGCCGAGCTCGAGCTTCAGATCGGCCTCGATCATCCCCTTGACGTTCTTGCCGATGGTGAGGGCCAGCGGCTCCATGCTGGGCGTGCCGTCCAGGAAGAAGACGCGCTCGATGAGCGCCTCGGCGTGCTTCATCTCGTCGATGGACTGCTTCTTGATGAACTTGGAAAGCCGGTCGTAGCCCCAGTTCTCACACATTTCAGCGTGAATGAAATACTGGTTGATGGCGGTGAGCTCCTCGCGGAGCGCGTGGTTGAGTTGCTCGATGACCTTCGGATTACCCTTCATGGCGCGATTTTACAAGAGGATGGAGCGTCTTGTAACCTAAAAAATCAAGAATTCCTCCCTCTTTGCCCACTCATTTCCGCCGCTTCTCATCAAGAATGGGAGATGTGAACTTGAAAACCCGCATCGCGCTCCTCGCACTCCTGCTTGCACCCAGCCTGGGCTTCGGCCAGACGCTGACCGAGTCGATTGCCAAGTCGCTCACCGTGCATAGTCCCTTCGATTCCGCCACCTACAAGCCGCTGAGCGGGCACGAACGCTGGGAGCGCTGGGTAGACGAAGACGGGCGCTCCGCATCGATTCACGTCGAGTCGCTGGGAACAGCCTTTTACAATCAGACCTTCGACGTTCCGGCCGCGTGGACCAGGAGCGGGGGCGGCCTGGCCCGACGCCTGGGCTCAGCCTACGGCGAAAACCTGATCCAGAACACGATGCATGAGAGCTTTGCCGCCGCCGAAGGAACCGATCCCCGCTACTTTCCCTGCGCCTGCAAGGGCCTCTTTCGCCGCGGCGGCCATGTCATCAAGATGAGCTTCCTCACCTACAACCGAGGCGGCCACCTGACGCTGGACCTTCCTCAGATCACCAGCATCTACGGCAGCTCGATGATCCAGGCGATGTGGTACCCAAGCCACTACACCGCGCTGGCGCAGGGGGTGCAGAGCGGGCACATCGAGGCAGGATTTATCGGCACGGAACACATGGTGCAGGAGTTCGCCCCGGAGCTGGAACGGTTCTTCCACCTGCGGTTCCTGATGCATCCGGCGACGCAGTGAATCGTGGACAGGGGTCAGGGATCAGGGATCAGTTTACCGGTGCGGCATCCGTGAGCTGACGCTACAATACTTTCAATCAAGGAGGTTCCATGCGCAGAATACTTCTCGCCGTTCTCGCCGTCGTCTTTTCCGCTTCGCTGCTGGCGCAGGGCGCGCCGCCGCAGGTCAGCGCCGACCAGCCCTACACCATCGAGTACTACTACAAGTGCCAGTGGGGCCATCAGGCCGAGTTCCTGCAACTCTTTTTGAAGAACCACTATCCCCTGCTGAAGAAGATCGAGAGCACCGGGCGCATTCTTTCCGTGAAGATCGAATCGCCAGCCTACCATACGTCAGAGGAGCTACGCTGGGACTATCGCGTAACCATACGCTATAAGAACTCGACCGTCGCGACCACCGCCAATCCCGACGAAGAGGCCTTCATCAAGGAGCTTTGGCCCGACCAGGAGACGTATAAGAAAGAGGAGCAGCGCCGCTTTGAGATTCTGCTCGGCCACATTGACCTGCCCGTTACCGATATTACGCCGGGGAAGTAAAAAGGCAGGGAATCGGGAATTGGAATAGTTGTCAGTTGTCTGCGGTTAGTCAATTCCTGATCTCTGATCCCTCACTCGTTCTTCATGAACATAACTGATTGAGAGTTGGGTCTTCTCCATCCAGTCGCCAGAACTCGCGAGCACAGGCTTACCAATTAGCAAGTTAGCCACCGCTTCGCGGTGATAGCGAGTTCGCAAGTTCGCGGGTTCATAGAGGCGTGACCTGTAAACGCAAGGCGGGATGCTTCACTATTGCCACTGCCGCACCAGGTCTTCGGCGGCTTCGGGCCACATGGGAAACTGGAAGTCAAATCCGGCGTCGAGCAGGCGTCCGGGGACGGCGCGGCAGCTTTGCAGCACCAGTTCCGGTTCGGTGCGCAGAAGAATTGCGCCGAGCTTGATGGCCAGCGACGGCGTGGGCAGGCCGTTGGGCACATCCCAGGCCCAGCGCAGCGCCGCCATGAACTCGCGATTGGACAGCGGGTTGGGCGCGGCGATGTTGACAGGCCCCTGCAACTCCTCATGGGCGATGATGAATTCAATTGCGCGCGCATAGTCGGCCTCATGAATCCAGGAGACGAACTGGCGTCCGTTGCCCTGACGGCCACCGAGGCCGAGCCGGACCAGATTGGAAAGCACGCCAAAGGCGCTGCCGGCCGTGGGGCTGAGGACGACGGCGCTGCGCAGAGCCACCTTGCGCGTGCGCGGCGTTTCGGCCGCGAAGAACGCAGCCTCCCAGTCCCGGGCCACGCGGGAGGAGAAGCCGCGGCGCTGGAGCCATCGATTTGCCGGCGGCTTCGCATTGGCGGAGGGCTTGTCGCCGCCTAACTTGCCCGTCGTTTCATCCAGAGAAATATCGACACCGTTTGCGTCGAGGGCGCGCTCGTAAATTGTGGCTGCCGAAGCGTTCAGCCACACCCGCGGCGGCTCGGCGAGTGAGGCGATCACGCTACCCAGCAGTTGCGTGGATTGAATGCGCGACTCGTAGATGGTTTTCCGGTTGGTCGCATTGTAGCGGCAGTTTACGCTGCGCCCGGCCAGGTTGATGCAGGCGTCGGCGCCTTCCAGATACTCGGTCCACGGGCCGGTCTGCTCGCCGTCCCAGTGAACGGTCTGCCAGGGCGCGGCGTAAGGGCTGCGGGTCAACACGGTCACATGATGGCCTTGCTGCTGAAAGTAGCGTGCCAGCGCCTGGCCCACCTGACCGCTGCCGCCGGGCAGGACGATACGCAGGGGGCGCGGTTTCAAGGCAGCAATTATTTCCATAGATTCAGCTTACGGCTTTGGGTTCCGTTGTGAGTTTCGAAGTGAAAGGATATATCGAATATGGGCTGGTGGAGGTTCGTGGTATC
>JBKQLG010000179.1:0-14716 GCA_052147235.1 Occallatibacter sp. | reverse complement strand
GTACCGGCCCCGCACGGCTCTACCCCCGCCACGAGGGCGGCCTGCTCTCCCGCGCTCTGGGCACAGCCGTCCACACGCTGCTCGAAGAGTTGGCCCTCCTTTGCACCAAGTTCGATTGGGAAGCTGCCCGCGCGGCTCTTCTGCACTTTGAACCCAGAATCGCCGCTCAGGTGCGCGCCGTCGGCGTAGACCAGCTCCAGGCCGCGCAAATCGCCGCTCAGGCTCTTCAGCTTGCACTCAAAGCCTCCCATGACACTACTGGCTCGTGGATTCTCTCGCCCCACGCCGGCGCCGCCAGCGAGGCGGGCTGGGCCGGAGTCGTCGCTGGCCTCTTGCGCGCCGTCCGCGTGGACCGTGTCTTCAAGGCAGGTCCCGCGCCGTGCGCCGAGGGAGAAGATTACTGGTGGATCATCGACTACAAGACCGCCCATGCCGACAACATGGACCCGGCCCAGGCCCTTCCGGGGCTCCGCCAACTCTACGCTCCCCAGGTCGAGGCCTATGCCGAACTCCTGCGCAACATGTACGGAGCAGACTCGCCCATCTTCGCCGGCCTCTATTACCCGCGTATGTTGCTTCTGGATTGGTGGGAGCTATAGCCGGCGTGGACTTTGCAGTCTGAGGTTTATGGCGCCCTCCGGCTGGACTCGCCCAGGGTGAATGCCCTGGCTGCAAATCCCGCTCTGGCATAAGTTTTTCCCGATTCAAAAGAATCCTTGTACGCAAACGACATAAGGGCTGTACAATCTCCACGAGGAGACCCATGGCCGGAGATATGCAACTTACGTGCAGCGATTGCGGGCAGGACTTCACCTTCACCGCTGCTGATCAGACGTTCTTTCAGGAACGTGGTTATTCGACCCCAAAGCGTTGCAAGACTTGCCGTCAGGCAAAGAAAAACGATCAGGGGGGCTCCGGCTACCGTTCGGCTCCGGCACAGGGTACACCTGTGATTTGTTCGGGTTGCGGCCAGCCTACAACAGTGCCATTTGAACCGCGTGGCGACCGCCCGGTCTTCTGCCGGGATTGTTACCAGGCGCGCAAGGGCAGCGGTGGCGGTGGCGGCGGCAGTTCTCGCGGACGCGGCCGGTAATTGTTTTGAGCGGCTCCGATGAGCGCATGGCGCATCGGAGCCGCTGCTAACCAGGCAATTTCAAGCAAAGCTCCACGGCGGCGGCTCATTCGGCTACAGTTGATAGTGGAAGGCTTTGGAAGCTGGTATTTTGTCCATTTTCCGCTGCGCGAACATTCCTCTTAGCGCCAATTCCCTGCCCCTTAGATCATCGTCCTAGACAGGGGGCAGCGCGTCCACTACCGGCACACCGGCGGGCGGAGTGAAGTGAAATGCCTCTGCGGGAATCGCCACATTGCGCTGCTCCGCGGTGAAGGTGAAACGAGTCAGCGCGCCGTCGGTTTCTTCAATCTCAATGCCGGTAATGGTTCCATCCACGGTCACGGTTAGCGTGAGCCGCGCCACTCTCTGTTCCTGTCCTTTGGGCTGGCCGCTGAGGGCGAAGCAGCCGTTCGGGGCGGGCGCCAGCGTCAGGCCGGTCAATTCCTTTTCCAGTTCCGTATGGCCGAGCAGAAAGCGCAGCGGCGAGCGCAGGTCGTCCAGTTGTTTTGCAGGGATGCGCTGCACTTGAGAGTCGCCGCGGGAGTAGAACCAGGCGTATTTGCCGTCGAGCAGGAAGAGTTTGCCTACGGGTTCGCTGTACTCCCACTTCATGCGCCCCGGCTTCAACAGCAGCAATGTCCCACTCTCGGTGCGCCGCATCCCCAGGCCTTCATAGCTCTCGCTAAAGCCCGCCCTGAGCGAGTGAAGCTGGTTGTAATGGCGATCCACGCGCTGGGCGATCTCGTGCGCGGAGTCCTGCACAGACGGCAAACCCTGTTGAGCGCAAAGGCCAACGCAGAGCAGCGCGGCGGCCAGAATTGCGCCGCGCCGGAAGAGTATGCCCCCGCTCATTGCACCAGCTGTGAGCAGTTGGTGCCGCCCGCGGGGTCGGATTTGATGCTGGCGTCGTCGGCGCAGAAGCCGCTGTCGCCGGTCTTGCCTACGGTCTGCGGCACGGCGGTGATGGTGTAGCTGGTGATGCGGTCCGTTCCACTGGCCGTCACCTTGGTGCAATTATTGATCGAGAAGATATAGCCGTCCTTGAAGCCGGAAGTAATATCCGCCTTCAATAGTTGAGCGGCAGTTGGCGAAGGAGCCCCGGCGCTCGGATCTCCCCCCAGGGCGGATAGCGAACAGGTGAAGCCGTTGGTCGGGTAGTTGGACGCGTACATCGTCTCCGCCTCCTGGATGGCCTGAATGGACTTCTTCGCCGAGAGCTGGTTGCCTTGTCTCCGCAAGGCGCTGAAGGTGGGGATGGCCAGCAGCATCAGGATAGTGATGATGGCCATTACGATGAGCAACTCCATCAAAGTAAAGCCGTTGGACAGCTTGGCGCGGCGAGTGCGAGAGTTCGATTTCCTGCGATTCATGGGTTCCCAAATCCTCTGCGAGTGGCCAATAATCTCCGGCCTATCCGAGAAAATCCTACAACGTATGGACGCGAAAGGGAAATGGGGCGCTCGGAACAGCCTTCAGCTTTCAGCTATCAGCTCTCAGTTGGGTGTAACGAGGGCTTACTGACGGCTGTAAGCTGATAGCTGACAGCTGCTCTCAACACACCAGCCGATTGCGTTTCAGCTTGACGCCATCGAGTCGGCCCAGCAGGGTGACGGCGATGCGTTCGGCATCGAAGAGGCGCTGAGCCATCGTCTGCACCTGATCCGCACTCACTTCGTTGATGCGGGCGATGATCTCATCCACGGTGATGAATTCGTGGAAGTACATCTCCTGACGCGCCAGGTTGGCCATGCGCGCGCTCGAACTTTCCAGGCCCATCAGAATGTTGCCTTTTACCTGATCCTTGGCGCGGGTCAGCTCCTCGCCGCCGAGCGGCTCCTGCTTGAGCTTGCGGAACTCGTCAAGAATAAGGTCCACCACCTCCAGAGCCTTGCCCGCCGATGTGCCCGCATAGACACAAAGGGTTCCGGTGTCGCGGTAGGGGCTGAGGTCGGAGTAGATCGAGTAGGCCATGCCGCGCTCCTCGCGGATGGTCTGGAAGAGGCGCGAACTCATGCCGCCGCCCAGCACGGTATGCAAAATGAGCGTGGCGTAGCGATTATCGTCGGTAATGGGCGGGGCGGGGAGGCCGAGGCAGATCTGCACCTGCTCCAACGATCTTTTGTTGCGCTGCACGATGCGCGCTTCCGTTTTGGGCGCGGGCAGCTCATGCAGCGTGGCTCCGCCGGCCAGGGTTGCAAACTTATGGGCGATGGTCTCGGCAAAGTCGTCGTGGTCCAAATTGCCGGCCGCGGCGAAGATCATATTGCCGCCGTGAAAGCGGTCGCAGTGATAGTCGACCAGGCTCTGCTGGTTCAGTCCCGCCACCGTCGCTGTGGTGCCCAGAATCGGCCAGCCCAGCGGATGATCCTTCCAGAAGGCCTGTGTGAAGAGTTCGTGGACCAGCACCTCCGGATTGTCCTCGTCGAGCTTGATCTCTTCCAAAATCACGCCGCGCTCGCGCTCGATGTCGGGCAGGTCGAAGACCGGATTGAGCACCAGGTCGGCCAGCACGTCCAGCGCAATGGGCACGTGCTCGGCCAGCGACTTGACGTTGAAGCAAATCGTCTCTTTGCCGGTGAAGGCGTCCAGGTTGCCGCCAATCGAATCCATCTCGCGGGCAATGTGCTGCGCGGTGCGCGAGCGGGTGCCTTTGAAGAGCATGTGCTCGACAAAGTGGGAGATACCGTTGGTCTCCGCTGCCTCGCAGCGGGAGCCGGATTTGATCCAAACGCCCATGGCAACCGAACGCATATACTCCATGCGCTCGGTCAGCAGGATCAGGCCGTTCGGCAGTACGGTGCGGCGAAGATTGCGTTCCGTGGTCATCGTTCTCCCAGTGGACAGTGGACAGTGATCAGTGGTCAGAATTCGATTGTAGGCCAAGGCGGGCTTGTGCGGCATTTTTTGGGCGAATGCATCGCGCGCTGAAATACTCTATTCTGGCCCTAGCGGTGAGAGATAATCCCAGCCAACTCGTTCCCATAGACGACCCCGGCCGGCAGAGCCGCAAGAGTCTCTTCGGCCTGGACGCGGAGGCGTTGTCGGCCTGCATGGTGGAGGCGGGCGAACCGGCCTGGCGCGGCCGGCAGTTAGCCGAAGCACTCTATCGCCAGCGAATTACCGAGCTGGATGCGATTACCACGCTGCCCAAGGCGCTCCGCCAGCGGCTGGCGTCTGAGGGCTGGCAGGTGGGCCGGCCGGCCATTACGCAGGTCTTCCAATCCGCGGACGGGACGGAGCGCTACCTGGTCGAGGGGCAAAGCGGCGAGGGTCTGACCGTCGAAACCGTCTGGATGCCGGAGGGAGACGACGGCGAATGCGGCGACGAAGGTGATGCGCAGGCGGTGGCCGATCAGCGAGAGCACCCCACAGGGGCTAAAGCCCGCGTTAATTTTGCAGCATCTACGGCACGACTGAAGTCGTGCCCTGATACAGACCAGAGAAATTCTCAAGCCTGTGAAACCCCGACTTGCCTGCCACAACTTGTTGACAGTCAGCGCGCCACGATCTGCGTCTCCAGCCAGGTGGGCTGCGCGGTCAACTGCGACTTCTGCCTTACCGCCAGGCTCGGCTTGCAGCGCAATCTCACCGCGGGCGAGATTGCCGGGCAGGTGCTGGCGGTCTTCGACCGTCACGCCGTCGAAGTGGGGCGTGATCGCGTGAACCTTGTTTTCATGGGCATGGGCGAGCCCTTCCTGAACTACGACAACTTCATGGGCGCAGTGCGGCTGCTGGTGCGCGAGGTTGGCCTGAGCCCGCAGCGCATGACCGTCTCGACCTCTGGCATCGTGCCAGGGGTCGAGCGCTTTGCCGCCGAGCCGCCGGAGCTGCGGCCCAAGCTGGCCATCAGCCTGAACGCTCCCAATGACGCCGTTCGCAGCCAAATCATGCCCATCAACCGTAAGTGGCCCATCGCGGCGGTGTTCGACGCGGTGCGCCGGGTGAAACTCCGTCCCCGCGAACGCGTTACGTTTGAATACGTACTGCTGTGCGGCGTCACTGATCGCATTGAACACGCCGTTGAAGTGGCTTGTCTCATCCGCCGCACGGGCCTTCCCGCCAAGGTGAACCTGATCGCCTGGAATCCCGGACCGGGTATCGAGTACGTTACGCCGCAACCGGAAGCCGTGGAAGCCTTCCGCCACACACTGGCGGATGCGGGAATTCCGGCCTATGTGCGCAAGCCACGCGGGCGCGACATCTACGCCGCCTGCGGGCAGTTGAAGCGGACGGTGGAGGGGTAAGCTGGGTACAGCTTTCGGACCATTTATCTCCGTCCATAGGTGGAGATAAGCCTCCACCTGTGGGCAGTTGCCCGCGCCCGCGCCGCCCTTCATGCTCAATGAACCGACATGAGAAAGCTTCCCCTTTCCCTGTTCATTCTGCTGACCACGGCCAGTTTGCACGCGCAAGAGGGCTCAGCGAGCGCCGCTTCAGGCGGCTTCTTCAACCAGTGGGAGGCGCGCGCCTCGGCCACGCAAGCTAAACAGCCCGGCTGGGCGGTTCCGCTGGTCACTACGACTACCGGACTCATCCAGGTGGCGCGTACCGATATGCTGCGGCAGATTGCACCCGCCCTCACCACTACCTGGAACTTCGATAACAGCAAGGGCCTGAACGTGATTCCCTGGGCAAAAACGGAAATCGCTTTCAATCTGCCGCCGTACCTCCAGCACAACACGACGGCAATCGATGGCTTCGGCGACGTTTCGTTCCTGGGCAAGTACCGCATCGCGAGCGGCAACGCGCAGCATGGCAGCTATACGCTGAGCGCCTGGGTGGTGGCCACCATCCCCACCGGCAGCTACAAGAACGGCTCAACCGATGCCAGTATTCAGCCGAACATGGGTGCAGGCAAGGGCTGGGGCAGCTTCGACGTGCATTCGACGCTGGGCGCAACCCTGCCCACCGGCAATCCTGCCATCGCCGCCTCGGGCCGTCCGGTGGCCTGGAATACCGTGGCGCAATACCGCATCGGCAAGCTCTTCTGGCCGGAGTTCGAAAGCAACGCAACGTTCTACAAGGGTGGTACGAACGATGGCAAGATGCAGGAGTTTCTCACGCCGGGGCTGATCGTGGGCAAGTGCGCGCTGCATCCTTCTGATCCAAAGTCGCGCCCAGGCCTTGCCATTGGCGCGGGAATGCAGATCGCCGCCAGCCGCTTCCACACCTTCAATCACGGACTGGTGCTGACGGCGCGGTGGATCTTCTGACTTTTGACCTATGAATGTTTTTAGAAGGCGCGGCTTCAGAGGCTGCCCTTTGAAAACGCCACTCATACAGCGGTTCGCTAGAACTTGTAGACCACGCCCATCGAAGCGCGTGCGCTGTGAGTCATATGCGATGAGCATCCCCCGTTCGTGCAGACCGCCTGATTGGTGTTCGCGGCAAACGACGAGGCGATATCGTCGCCCCAGGCTCGCAGAGCGAAACGCGAGTTCAGTTTGTATTCCAGGCCGGCGCCGAAACCTCCGGCCAGGGAGACGCTGGGCGTGGAAAAGGCAAGGCCGGGTGTGGAACTTGTGCCGCTGATATGTTCGATGCCCAGCAGCGCATGAACAAAGCCGTCGATATTCTCATAGAGACGGCCGTGAAAGGTCGAACCGAACAAGAGCGTATCCACAGTGGGGTTGCCGGGGTTGGTTGAATCGTAGGGATATTTGTACTCGCCGCCGTCGGCGGTCAGGCCAAAGAATTTGCCCCAGTCGCGGGTGATGGTAGCGTTCACGCCAAACAATCCATTCCGCGACTGGTTGACATTGTTGAGGCTGGTATAGCCTACTCCGGCGTAGACCTCGTACTTGATAGAGGGCTCTGTCTTCTCGGCGCGGGGCGGACGATCGGGGGCAATCTGGCTGGTGGCCGCCAGGGGCATGAACGCGGCCGCAAACACGGCCAAAATTGCAAGAAACGACTTACTCTTCAATTTGGGACTCTCCTCAATGTAGTGCTGAAACGACTCGGTCGCTCTGAGGGCCGCAGCCCTGTCAGCCGCCGTTGGACCCCTGACCGGCCACTCACCAACCTCTACTAGACTATCCTCTCAGGCCCGGTTCCATGAAGTCCTCCAACTCCGTGCCCCATCCATTTCGCTGTTTTTGTGAAATGGGTGGGAAACCACGCCCTCAAGGCCTCTGCACTGGAACCGCTTCGGAGAGCTTCAGCAGCTTGCCGGAGCTCTCTGTGACTGTGACGGCGACTCCGTGAGAAAGATAGCGTCCGATGACCTCCGCGCGCGCCCAATCCAGCTCCCAGCCGTCCTGAATGGCGACGAGCGTGTACTGGCCGGAAACCACATCGCGCAGCGAGAAACTGCCGTCGGAGTCCGATTGATCCCGTCGGACGAGCGAGCGGAAGGCGGATGGCTCCCTGGGGACGAGCACTATCATCACGCCGGGCTGGCCTTTGCCGTCCTTCTTTCGCGCAAATCCTTCAACGCGCGTCTCGGACTGGCTCACCATGGCGACCAACTGAACAGGTTTGTCGCGCACGGTGAGCTGATTACCGGGATGGATGTGGCCATTGATCGTGAGCGATGTGACGGTCAGTGTTTTGCCAGAACTCTCGATCCAGATTTCATATCTTCCCGCAGGGAGCATGCCAAAGCTGAATTTGCCTTGGCTGCTGGTGGTTCCAATCATCTGGAGAACAGCGTTGTCGCGAGTGATAAGGTTCATCTTCAAATTCTCCGGTAGCGTGGAGCCATCGGCGCTGCGCAGGCTGCCCGTGACAGCCATGTTGGATGCGCCAATGTCGGGACTTATCTGCTGACTGGTAGTGAGCTCCAGATCCGCAATGCGCGGTGGATCGCCTTGTATCAGTGCGTAATGGCCGGGAGCTACGCCGTAGAATTCCACGACGTCCGTCTCCGCCGTGCCAGTCCCTGATGGATTCGGGGCGCGGCTGTGCTCGAAGGAGATATCCGCGCCGAAGACGATTTGTCGCAACGCGGGATTGGCTGTTCCTCCGTTCTGTTTGATGGCCTTCTCAACTGTCAATTGCAACGCCGGAACCGCGTGCAGATTGAAATTGGCCTCTTCGCGGCTGCCGCCGGTGAGCTCGATCGGTGAAGCTGAGGCCTCATCGGTCGTCGAGTCGAAGTACGTCATCGGGTAAGCCACGTCGAGTACCTCAGCGGCATCCCCTTCTGTCCGCTGCGTCCCTCCCGCAGCAGAGCGGCTCATCGCATACCACGGCTCGGCCTTGACCACTAGTAGATACTCTCCCGCGGCCAGGCCGTCGAACTCGTATGCGCCGGTGTCGTCTGAGTTGGCCTCATCCACTTTCTTGATTCGATCGCCGGGATTGTGGCCGTGGGGCTTGAGGAAGAGCATCACCTTTGCCCCTTCAACCGGATCGCCACCGTCGGCGGTCACCACGCCGTGCAGCGCCGCTCCGGGGGTGAGCCGGAAGACCAGGCCGCTGGTATCCTGATCCGCGCCGGTGACAATCGCCGTGTTGTAGCCCTCGTGCTGGTCGTAAAAGGCGGTCAGGAATCCGCGCTTCGACGCGGTCAATGGAAACTTGGCCGCGGGCAGGCCGTCGAGCGAAAAGCGCCCGTCGTTGTCCGTCTCGACCGACTCGACGATATGGCCGTCGGCCTCCTCGGAGAGTACTGCCACTGTCGCCCGCCGCACCGGCTCGCCGCTGGCCGAATTGATCACCGTGCCGGAGATGCGGTAGCCGGAGGTGGTCCTGGGCATTGGAGCGGACTGCGCGTGCGCGCCTATCGCCGACGCAGCAAGAAACAGCGCGGTGCGGCAGAGGATGCGAGTTGCGGAAGCGGAAAACAATTGGGTGCCCATCCTATAACAGTCGTGCGTTGAAAGGACGCAATTCGAGAGAAAACGATTATTCCCGTGCCCAGGAAACCGTTCAACTCACCGCTTCACAAACTCCACCACCCTGGGCCCTATCTGGGCGGTGCATTGGCCGGGAGCCAGATGGCCGCAGCCGGGAAAGACATCCAGTTCAGAGTGCTGCACAAGGCGGTGCATCCGTTCGCCCTGGCTCAGCGGTGTGACGCGGTCCTCCGCTCCCCACACCAGCAGCACCGGCATCTTCAGCCGCGGCAGCAGCATGTCAGTAGCGTCATAGCCAGTGAGCATCGCATCGACCGAGCGGTGTATCACCCAGGCATTCTTGTTTGAGAGGCGCAGAATATCCCGCGCGACGAAGCCCGGAACTTTTGGCGGATGGGGCATCAGCAACGCGTCCAGCTGGTTGAGTTCGTCGGGCGTTGTGGGCGTAAACAGCCGCGTATCCCAATCCGGTATCTCATAAAGGCCTGCCGCGTCAAAGAGCATCAGCCGCCAAACCCGCTCCGGATGCTCGCTAGCGACCTGCTGCACAATCCAGCCGCCCATCGACCAGCCGCCCAGATCCACCTGTTTCAACCCCAGCGCATCCAGGAATCCGACCACCACCTCAGCCTCATCATGGACGGAATAGGAGAAATCAGAAGGCTGTTCGCTACGCCCGTAGCCGGGTAGATCGGGCAGATAGACGCGGAATCCGGCCTTCGTCAGGTAGGGAGCCAACTTGCGCCAGTCCTCGGCGCGTCCGCCCAGCCCATGCACCAGCACCACGGGCGGTCCGGCCGCTGGCCCCTCGGCAAGATAATGCACGCGATGGCCCGCAACCTGGATCGAGCGGCTCTCCACGCCGGAAAGGCACTCGCGCAGATAGAGCGCTTCGTTGTAGTAGCTGACCGGACGCGCCCAGAAACCAATCCCGGCAGCCATAATCAGCAGCCCCGCAACACTCCAGAGCTTCTTCATCACATTCATCGTTCCTTTCGTAGGTCCAGCTCACGCGCTCTCTGCCAGCCCGCCTCGATCACCCGCACTGTGATCGGATCGAGCTTGAGCGCGCTATGCGAATTCCACTCCGCGCGCTCCACCCAACGCACGGCATCGGCATCGGAGGCCGCCCGCAACACTCCTCCGGCCACGCGGCAGAGGTAATCGGCAATCACATAATGGTAGCGGACGCGGTTGTCTTCGCGATGAATTTTGTCGATAAGCTCAATCAGTTCGACCGGCTCGACCACGAGGCTTGTCTCTTCCCTCACCTCGCGCTTTACGCCTTCGGTCAACGACTCGCCCACTTCCAGCAAGCCTCCTGGCAGCGACCAATGGCCCTTGAGCGGCTCGGCTCCACGGCGCACAAGCAGCACCCGCTCCGCTTCTACGACCACCGCGCCAACAGCCAGCAGCGGCGTTGATGGAAACTCTCTTTGCATGATCCTCCGCACACTGAATCTCTTCCTACGATAGCGCCTTTTCCCCCGGCGTATCATCAAACAATCAGGAGAGGCCGATGGCGGAATTCAAGTTGAAAATCGATGGAATGCACTGCGGCGCCTGCGTCCGGCGCGTTACGCAGGCGTTGAGTGCCGTGGAGGGAGTGACGGTCAACGAGGTCAGCGTGGGTGCGGCGCGGCTGGCTTCCAGCGTGGAGCCTGCGCCTGTTGATCTTGCCGTTGCCGCGGTGGCCAAAGCCGGCTTTGCCGCGCAGTTGGAAGTCTGATTCAAGCCATGACCACGTCCGCGACGGAATCCATCACGCTGCCTGTGATCGGTATGAGCTGCGCCTCCTGCCAGCATCATGTGGAAGAAGCTCTGCGCGCCACGGCCGGGGTGGAGTCGGCGCGCGTCGATCTGATGGCCCATCGCGCCAGCGTGGACTTCGATCCGGCAATCGCCACGCCCGCGCAACTGGTCGAGGCGATTCGCGCGGCGGGTTACGATGCGGTGCTGCCCCGTGCCGATGCTCTTCCGCAAAGTTCATCGGATGCGCTGAACAAAGGAGCCGAGCGGAAGGCTTACGCCACGCTGATTGCCGGCGCGGCGGCGATGCTGCTCGCTATGCCGCTCAGCGCAAAGATGGGCGCGCTGGACCACGCGCTGATGCAACTGCTGCCCTGGCTCTTCGCGATGCCGCTGGAACCGTTGCGCTGGTTTTTGCTGACGATGACGGCTGTGATGATGGCCTGGGCGGGTCGCGGAATTTATTTGAGCGCCGCGCGCGGCCTGCGTCACGGAAGCACCAATATGAATACGCTGGTCAGCCTGGGAACCGGCGTGGCCTTTGTGTATTCCGCCTATGCCACGATCTGGCCCGCGCCCAGCCGCCAGGTTTACTTTGACGCAGTCCTCTTGATTATTGGCTTTCTTCTTTTGGGTAAAGCGCTGGAAGGCCGCGCGAAACGCCGCGCACTGGCTGCGCTGGACGCGCTTTCGCGGCTGAAGCCGGCCACTGCGCGGCGCATCCGCGACGGCGTTCAGACTGTCGTTCCGCTGGAAGAGATTCAGATCGCCGACAGCGTGCTGGTGCTGCCGGGGGAACGCTTCCCGGTGGACGCGACGATTCTGGAAGGCCGCACCACAGTGGACGAATCGATGCTGACCGGCGAGTCCACGCCGCTCGACCGCGAACCCGGCGGACGTGTGCTGGCCGGTTCGCTCAATTATGAAGGCGCGGTGACCTGCCGCGCCGAGTCGCTGGGCGAAGCCACGATGCTGGCGCAGATTACGCGCATGGTCGCGCAGGCGCAGAGCTCGCGCGCGCCGATGGAACGGCTGGCCGACCGCGCCAGCTCAATATTCGTTCCCGTGGTGTTGGCCCTGGCCGCGCTTACCTTTGTTATTTGGATGATCGCTACGCACTCGCTAGAACGGTCGCTGGCCTCGACCGTCGCCGTGCTGGTCGTTGCTTGCCCCTGCGCGATGGGCCTGGCCGTGCCCGCCGCGCTTACTGTGGCCGTAGGGCGCGGCGCGCAGCTTGGCGTGCTCTTCAAAGGCGGTGAGGCGTTGGAACGCCTGGCGCATCTGGACGCGATTGTGCTGGACAAGACCGGAACTTTGACCGTTGGACGGCCTGTGCTGAGCGGGGTTCATTCGTTTGGGAAAACGACCGATGACGATTTGCTCCGCATAGCCGCGGCCGCCGAGGAGCGATCGAATCATCCGCTGGCTCACGCCGTCGTGGACGCGGCGCGGGTGCGCGGACTCGTCTGGCAGCCCGCGGAAGACGCGCAGGTTCTGCCCGGCCGCGGTCTGAGCGCCAAGGTGGAAGGCCAAGACTGCCTGCTCGGCAATGAAGCGCTCTTCAAGGAGTTCGGCATTGCGCTGCCGTCTGGCGAAACACCGCCGGAGCCGGGCGTGACGCGGCTGTGGATGGCTCTCGACCATACACCTGTCGGCTACTTCGATGCTTGTGACGCTCTGCGCCCGGATGCCGCCGAAGCAGTGGCTGCATTGCGGTGCGACGGTTTACGCGTCTTAATGCTGACCGGCGACTCGGCCGCCGCCGCTGCGCCTATCGCACAGCAAGCAGGAATCACGGAGTGGGAAGCCGGCCTCGACCCCGCCGACAAGCTGGCCCGCATTCGCGCGCTGCAAGCGAGCGGCCTGCGCGTGGCGATGGTGGGCGACGGCATCAACGACGCAGCCGCGCTGGCCCAGGCCGACGCCGGAATCGCGATGGGCGCCGGCTCTGACCTGGCCCAGGAGGCCGGCGATGTGCTGCTCTTGCGCGCGCAGCCATCGGCGATTCCCGCGGCGCTGGATCTGGCTCGCGCGACGTTGCGCGTGATGCGCCAGAATCTCGTCTGGGCGGCGGGCTACAACCTGCTCGGCATACCGCTGGCTGCGGGCGCTTTCTACCCGCACTTCCACATACTGCTCAGCCCCTGGCTAGCTGCAGCCGCGATGGCTCTCAGCTCGGTCAGTGTGCTGGGGAACAGCCTGCGCCTGCGGAGTTGGGCACCTGGGGTGCGGCAGACGCTCACTATTCGCTCGCAGTAATAAGATCATTCCCTCACATACGAACGCGTAAGGGGTGGGACACCTGACCCAGCCCCAACGCGATAAACTACCCTCAGAGCCATCTCGTGCGCATCCTGACCCGTTACATTCTCGGCGAAATTCTCTCCCACGCGCTTATCGGATGCGTGATCTTCACCTTTATTCTCTTCATGAAGGAACTGCCCCGCATTCTGGAGATGGTGGTCCACAACAGCTCGACCTTCGCCAGCGTCGCCGAGATCCTTCTCTTCATGCTACCCAACATTTTCATGCTCACCATTCCCATGGCGGTGCTGGTGGGTGTGCTGCTGGGCTACAGCCGCCTGGCCGCCGACAGCGAAGTCATCGCCATACGCGCCTCCGGCCTGGGCATCGGCTACTTTGTGCGCGTGGCATCAATTGTGGCCATCGGCGGCACGCTGCTGGGGCTGGCCAACTCCCTGCTTCTTGCCCCGCGCGCCAACCAGGCCATCCTGGCGATGAACAAGGAGCTGGCCGAGCAGGCCTCCTACGAGATTGAGCCCCGCGTCTTCGACGAGGACTTCCGCAATTTTGTTCTCTATGTGCAGGACGTGCGCGCGGGGACCGGCGCGGCTCACTGGCGTCAGGTCTTCATGGCCGACACCACCGATTCCGCCAATCCGCTGATCACCACCGCCGCCTCGGCCACCGTCTCCAACGATTCCGCGCAGGCGCTGATGGTACGGCTGCGCGACGGATCGCGCCATGAGACTGTCACTCTCCAGCCGCAGCAATACAACATTTCCACCTTTGACTTTACCGATATGCCGCTAGCTTCCAGCCAGCAAAACGATGTGCATCTGGGCCGTATGGACACGGACATCTACGCCATGCCCATGAGCGCGCTGCGCCTGCGCAGCCATGCGCCCGACGGCAAGCGCTTTCAGATCGAGATGCACAAGCGCTTCGCCTATCCGGCGGCCTGCCTGGTGCTGATGCTGGTGGGCGTTCCGCTAGGCGTCACCTCGCGGCGCGGCGGCAAGAGCTTCGCCTGGATCTTCACCATCCTGCTGGTCTTCCTCTATTACCTGCTCTCTTCGACCGGTATCGCGCTGGGCAAGCAGAACTGGATCTCCGCCTTCTTCGCGGTCTGGTCGGCCAACCTGCTCTTCGCCGCGGGTGGCCTCTTCCTGCTCTGGCAGATGGCCTCGGGCGGCCGCGTTCTGAATGCGTTGACTGCCTGGACATCGCGCTTGCAAATTCCTGAAGCCGCCGTACCGAAATCCATCGGCGCCTCGCTCCGCGGCCTGCTCAGCAGGTTTCAATCGCGTCCCCAGCGCCGCAAAGCCCGCAATGTCTTTCCCCGCATCCTGGATGAATATGTGGTGCGCGAGTTCCTCGGCATCTTCCTGCTGGTGCTCTCCGGCTTTGTCATGCTGATGCTGGTCTTCACCTTCTTCGAGGATATAAAGGACATCCTGCAACGCAACATTCCGCTCTCCACGGTGGGCGATTATCTGCTCAACCTCACCCCCAGCATGCTCTACCAGATCACCCCCCTGGCCGTGCTGATCGCCGTGCTGGTCACCTTCGGCGTGCTCAACCGCAACTCCGAGATCATCGCCATGAAGGCCTGCGGCATCAGCCTTTACCGGCTGGTGGTGCCGATCGTCTGCTTTGCCGCCGTGCTGGCCGTCGGCCTGTTCCTCTTTGACCAGTTTTATCTGCCCCAGGCCAATCGCAAGCAGGAGACGCTGCATAACATCATCAAGGGCCGCCCGCCGCAGACCGTCCTGCGCCCTGAGCAGAATTGGATCTTCGGCCAGCCGCA
>JBKQLG010000178.1:0-11184 GCA_052147235.1 Occallatibacter sp. | reverse complement strand
GTCGTGCAGGTCTCCGGACCTGCACCCGTCGCCTCTGGTGGCTTGGAAGCCGCCAGTACAGCCGGTCTGGAGACCGGCGCTACAATTATGCTGAATTCCCAGGTCCCAAAATCGGGACCTGGGCCACCCAAAGTCTTTATGATTCAGCGAGTTCTCGACTATTCCGGCAGCACGAGCGTGCCTTTGACCTCGAAGCCCTGCGCGAGCACTTGTGCGCCGGTTTTTGGCTGGCCGCCGCCGACCGAGAGAGTGTATTGGCCCTCGGCGACGATCGGCTCTCCGGCCTCCGTGACCATACTCAGATCGCGCGGCTGAAGCTCAAAGCGCAGCTTCTGCGAAGCCCCGGCCTCCAGATGAACCCGCTGGAAGCCGCGCAGCGCACGGATCGGCGCGCCCGCCACCTTGGGAAATTCGAGGTATAGCTGGGCAACCTCATCGCCGGCGCGCTTGCCGGTGTTGGTGACGGTGACCTCGGCCCAAACCGGGCTGCCCGCCGCCACAGAAGCTGTGGGAATGGTCAGTCCGCTATAGGCGAAGGTGGTATAACTCAAGCCGAAGCCGAAGGGATAGAGCGGCTCACCCTGGAAGTAGCGATAGGTGCGGCCCTTCATCGCGTAATCCTCAAAGGGCGGCAACTGATCGACGCTCTTGTAGAAGGTGACCGGCAACCGTCCGGCGGGGTTGTTCTTGCCACTGAGCGTTTCAGCCACGGCAGCTCCACCCTCTTCGCCCGGATACCAGGCATCGAGGATGGCGTTGGCATGCTCCTTGGCCCAGTTCACGCCCAGAGCGCTGCCGTTGGCCAGCACCACCACCAGCGGCTTGCCGGTCGCGCCCAGCGCCTCGATCAGCTCCTCTTCCGGCTTGGGAAGGTCGATCGAGGTGCGGTCGCCGCCCTTGAAGCCGGGTTCGTCCACCTGCATCTCTTCGCCTTCCAGTTCGCTGGTGATGCCCACCACTGCCACCACCACATCGGCCTTCCTGGCCGCCTCAATCGCCGCCGTCTGAGGCTTCATATCCAACTTCGACCAGACCAGCTTCGCCGCGATCTCCTCGTTTCCGAATCCGAAGGCGCTATCCACCTGAAGTTTCGCCGCCTTGCCCGCTACCAGATGCACGTGGCCCAGCCTGGCCGACTTGCCGTCGCCGCCGTAGCTCGATGTGACATTCTTGCCGTCCAGCTCCATGCGGAAAAAGCCGGTAGCCGCCAGGCCTAGGTTGTAGTCGCCTGTTTCCGTGGCTGTCAGCATCCCCTCCCAGTGAATAAGCAGAGGCTTCAACGCAGCCGCTTCCGCCGGCACACTGCTGGCGGATACATCGATCATTGCTTCCACGCGCTCGATGACCGGCTTATTGGCGGTGGGGCTGTTCACGTTGCTCATGTCCAACTTCGCATAGCTCGCCTTGATCCCCGGCTTGCCGTCCACCGTCAGAGCGCTGGCCGGTACCGGCTCCGCGTCCGAACCCAGGAACTGTGTGCCCGCCACGAATTCGATCGCCGCGCCGGAGAACTCCTTCTTGATGCCGTCAAGAATCGAGACCGAGTGCGTGGGCATACCGTTGTAATTGCCCATCAGGAACCTGGTCTGCTCGGCCAGCGGGCCAATGACGGCAATCTTCTTGATAGTTGGCTTCAGCGGCAGCACGCCGTCGTTCTTCAGCAGCACCATCGATTCGCCGGCCAGGTTGCGCGCCATTGCCCGGTGTTCGTCCGAGTCCAGCAGCTTCTCGTCGATCTTGCTGTAGGGCACCATCTCCGGCGGATCGAACATCCCCAGCTTCATCCGCGCCGTGAAGAGGCGGATGAGGGCGACATCAATCTCGCTCTCCTTCAGGTAGCCCTGCTTCACCGCGTCCAGATAGGGCTTGTAGTCGTGGTCGTCATTCACCTTCATGCCAAAATCCACGCACTCGTTGTCCATGCCGCGGCGCAGGCTCACCGCCGAGCTCTCAGCCTGCGTGGCATTGAATTTGTGCCCGCTGTGAATGTCCAGCACCGCGCCGCAGTCCGAGACCACGTAGCCCCGGAACTCCCACCAGCCGCGCAGCTGGTCTTCCAGAAGAAACTCATTCGCGCAGGCCGGCTGGCCGTTAATCGAGTTGTAGGCGCACATCACCGATCCTGCCTTGCCCTCCACCACCGTGGCGCGGAAGGCGGGCAGGTAGGTGTCCAGCTCGTCGTGCTTGCTAACTTCCACATTCGCGGTATGCCGCGTCGGCTCCGGTCCAGAGTGCACGGCAAAGTGCTTTGGCGTCGCGATCACGCGGTAATAGCGCGCGTCGTCGCCCTGCATTCCGGTCACAAAGGCCACGCCCATGCGCGCCGTCAGGAACGGGTCTTCGCCGTAGGTCTCCTGGCCGCGGCCCCAGCGGGGATCGCGCACAATATTCACGTTGGGCGCCCAGAAGTCCAAACCCGTCATGAAGTCGTTGAGCTTGGCGCGCACCGCCTGCACATGCTTGATGCGCCCCTCGGTGCCGATCACCTCGGCCATGCGATGAATCGCCGGCACATCAAAGCTGGCCGCCAGGCCGATCGGCTCGGGAAACTCCGTTGTTCCGTCCTGGGCCACGCCGTGCAGAGCCTCGCTCCACCAGTCGTACTCCGGAACATTCAGCCGCGGAATCGGTCGCGCCTGGTTCACCAACTGGCTGGCCTTCTCCTCCAGCGTCATCCGGCCAACCAGATCGGCCGCACGCTGTTCGGCGGACAGGCTTGTGTCCAGATACGCGGGCTTGGGAGCGTTCTGCGCTCCGGCTATACACACGGCGCCGCAGGCCAATGCCGAGGCGATCATCCGCAATCCGAAGTTCTTCATCATAAATCCTCTTTCCGGGGTCAACTGGCGGGTGTCTGGGATCGGAAAGCTGCATCAAGCCCAGCCTATTCCTAGACGTTTCAGGATGCTCTTCGGTTTCCAACGCTAAGGCGTACAGGAGGAACTGTCAAGCGCGGCGCGGGACGGAAAGCCAGCCACAATTCGACACCGTTTCCGCGTCCCGCTTCGTCTTCTAGTCCCTCAGTCCCTTAGTCCCTAGTCCCTGTCTTTCTATGAACGATTGCAGAATCAGCGTAGCCGCCACCTGGTCCACCACACTTCGATGTTCCTGGCGCGCGTGCCCGGCCTCATACAAGATCTGATGCGCCTCGCGGCTGGTCAGACGCTCATCCCACAAATGAATCGGCAGCCCAGTCATCGCGCCCAGTTCAGCGGCAAAGGCCTGCGTCCTGGTAGCTTGCTGGCTCACGTCGCCGGAGAGATGTACTGGATTGCCCACCACAATGCCCGCCACCCTAAACCGCCGGCAGAGCCGTGCCAGCGAGCGCAAATCCTCGCGCCGGTTGCGACGCCGCTCCAGCGTCAGCACCGGCTGCGCCGTCAGCCCCAGTTCGTCCGACACGGCCACGCCGATGCGGCGGTTGCCTATATCGAGGCCGAGATAACGGGAATGAGAAACAGTTTCCAGCTACGTGCTCCTGGCTTCTAGCTTAAAGCCCACAGCGGCAACCCATGCAGAAAACCCTCTGTTGCGGGCCACATGCCCGGTACAATCAAAGGTAGGGAGTCTCGCAAGGGATTTTCCGCGTCTTTTTCATAGAGAAGGGTTGACAGCAACGAATGGTGCGCCGCAGACACACGAAAAGACGGAGAAAGGGTTCCGGCGCAGCGGGCATCTTGTGGACGCTTCTCTTTATCTTGCTTTTGTTGCCGGCGGGCGCGGCGGCTTGGCTGTTTTTTGCGCCCTTCGGGCCGGAGACGGAGACTTTTGTCGAGCTGGCGCCGGGCTCGTCCGTGGTGCGGATGGGCCAGCAACTGGAAGAGGCGGGCGTGGTGCGCAGCCAGTTCGCCTTCGATCTGGTGCGTTGGTTGAAGCGGGGAACGCTCAAGGCCGGCGAGTACCGCTTCGACCATCCGGCCACGGTAACAGAGGTCTATGCGCGCATCAGTCGCGGCGATGTTTATACACGGACGGTCATCATTCCCGAGGGTTCGAGCCTTTTTGAGATTGCCGCAAGGCTGGAGCAGGCGGGATTTGGCACACGGCAGAGTTTCCTGGACGGCGCGGCAAAGCAGGTGGGTCTGGTGAAGGACCTGGACCCCGGAGCAACCAGCCTGGAGGGCTACTTGTTTCCGGACACCTATCATTTTGCCCGCAAGTTTGGCCCGGCGCAGATCTGCGCGGCGATGGTGCGGCGTTTTCGTGCTATAGCCGCGCAACTGGGATTGAAAGGGAATATGCATCGCGTGGTGACCATGGCTTCGCTGGTGGAGCGGGAGACGGCGGTGGATGCGGAGCGGCCGCTGGTGGCCGGCGTCTTTGAAAACCGCCTGGCCAAAAAGATGCCGCTGATGACCGACCCTTCGGTGATCTATGGGCTGGAGCTGGAAGGACGCTGGCGGGGCGCAATCTACCAGAGCGACCTGAAGCTGGACACCCCGTATAACACCTATCTGCACACTGGCCTGCCGCCGGGTCCGGTGGCCAATCCCGGCCTGCGCTCGTTGCGCGCGGCAATGGAGCCTGCCAATACCACATACCTTTACTTTGTGGCCGCCGGAGCCAATCCCCAGGGGCGGTCCTTGTTTGCCAGCACCATCGAAGAGCACCAGCGCAACGTGGCCGATTACCGCCACGCCGTGAAGAAGGCAGGCGGACGATGAAAGCAAGCTGTCGTCTCGCATCCGTTGCGGCCCTGGCTCTTCCACTCCTGTTATCGGGGTGCTCCCTGCTTCCCGCGACGCGCAAATTACCGATTCCCAAGGCGCCGCCGTCTGAGCAGACCGTCGCGCCGGAGGAACTGGTTGCGCGGCTCAACCAGCGCTGGGCCGCGCTGGAGAATCTTACCGCATGGGTCGAGATTCAAGCCAGTGTGTTCAAGTCAAAGGAAGGCGTGGCTAAGGATTCTCCCATCTTCCCCGGAAACATTCTTATGCGCAAGCCGGAGATGCTGCGCGTTTACGGGCGGGTTCCGGTGCTGCGCACGCGCGCCTTCGACATGGTCAGCGACGGCAAGGATTTCACGCTCTGGATTCCCTCCAGGAACATCGCCTTCAAAGGCGCAAACACGCTGAAAAAGAAGTCGGCCAACCCGTTGGAGAATCTGCGGCCGGGCTTCTTCCTGGACGCGATTGTCGTGCAGGGCCTCGAGCCGGATGACCTGTACTCCGTTGTGGCCGATTCGGAAACGGTGGAGGACACGGCCAGGAAGCACCTGTTCACCGTTCCGGAATACGTCCTCAGCATCAGCCGCCGCAAGCCGGCAAGCAATCAGTTGACGCCGGTGCGCGTGATCACCTTCCATCGCGAAGACCTGCTGCCTTACCAGCAGGATCTATACGACGCCGAGGGCAACCTGGAGACCCAGGTTTTCTATTCCGCATACCAGGATTACGGCGGAAGCAAATATCCGTCTACGGTAGTGATCAAGCGTCCGCTGGAGGAGATTCAGGTCGTTCTAACCATCGATAAGATAGTAGAAAATCAGACGCTCACCGACGAAGAGTGGCGCCGGCAGTTCATGTTTGAGCCCACTGAGGGAACCCAGATTCAGCACCTGGAGTAGCGAGCCAGCGCCGTTGCTACTGAAACTCCCCGCCTCGTAAAGCAGAAGAGAATCCGGCTGTGCTAGTATCCCTGCAAGTAAAATCACAGCAATTCCGGGGAGCCTGACATGGAAAGCAACCTCCGCCCGCTCACTCTCGGTGAGATTCTGGACCGCACCGCCCAGCTTTATCGCTCGAATTTCCTGCTCTTTGCCGGCATCTATGCCGTGTATTCCGGCGTAGTGCTGGTGCTGAATCTAATTCAAATCGGACTGACTTCGTGGCTCAAGGAGTTGCACCTGACAGTGTGGATTTCCGTGCTCCTCGGCGCCACTGCTGTAATTGAGGTTCTGTTCCTCATCGTCTTTGCGGGTGCGGTTATTGCGGCAATCAATCGCGCCGTGGCCTGGGTTCATCTGGGAGAACCGGCCACCATTCGAAGCGCATACCAAAGCACTCTGCCCAAACTGGGCCGCTATATGTGGTTGATGATCCTTACGACCTTCATCATCTGCGCACCAGTGCTATTGTTACTCATACTGATCCCACTCGCTATCTTTACGGTCCCCGGATTATCCCCCGGCGGTTCTGGCTCGGAAGCGTTGGGAGCTCTTGTCATTTTTGTTTTAGTACTGTTCATTATTTTCTGGATTGGCTACGCCATTATGATGGGCTTGCGCTATTCGCTGTCTGTTCCAGCCTGTGTAGTGGAGAATCTCAAGGCTCGCAAGGCACTACGCCGGAGCATTGAACTCAGCAAAGGGTCGCGGGGACGTATCTTTCTCCTCGGTTTACTGATCTTTGTCATTCAAATAGGGCTGGTGTTCCTGACTCAGTTCTTTTTTGTTCTGGTGGCATTCAGGCAACCCGGCCATATGCTGCCAGCGTGGATGCAGGCTCTGCAACAGATCGTCGGCTTCTTCACTAACACATTTCTGGGGCCAATCTGGGCTACCGGCATTGCACTCTTCTATTACGACCAGCGAGTGCGCAAGGAGGGTTACGACATCGAGTGGATGATGCAGGCCGCCGGACTGACACCGCCGGCGGCGGTGATTGCGCCGCCCGCCGCTGCTACGCCAACATTTACGACCGCTGAGCCTTGGCTGGCTCTCGATGCGCACCTCGAGCCGCCTCCGGAGGCTCCGCACACCCCAGGGAGCGCCAATGAATGAGCCGTTGCGCCCACTGAATCTGGGGGAGATTCTCGACCGCACAGCCCAGCTTTATCGCACGCGTTTTCTCGTCTTTCTGGGCATCTCGCTGCTTCCCACCGGCGTGGTGCTGGCGCTGGCCTTTGGCGTTGGTCTGGTTGTTGCATGGTGGAGCTGGGCGGGCGCGGGCTCGATCTCTGAGGCAGCGGGATACGTCCTCGTTGCCGTCTTCGCGATCGCCATCACATTGGTGGCGCTGCCCATCTATCTGGCGGCAGCGGCGTTGGCCGCGGCGGCCATGAACCATGCCGTATCTCGTATGAACCTGGGCGAAAAGACCACCATCCGCGACGCCTACAAAACCGTCTGGATGCGCGGCTGGCGCTACATCGGGCTCTATCTTCTATTGGCGCTCATCATTGGCATCGCGCCGATGGTGGTGTGGTTTTCGCTCGTGATTGTAGGTGGCGTCCTGGCGAAAGCAGCAAGCATGGGCGGCAGTGAAAGCGGCTTTCTCTTCGGCCTCGCTGCGATTCTGTTGGTCGTAGTACTGCTTGGCTACGCAATCTGGATGCTGCTACGGCTCGCTCTGGCCTTTCCCGCCTGCGTCGTCGAGCAGATCGGCGCATGGCCCGCAGTCAAGCGCTCCTCTGTCTTGACCAAAGGAACCAAAGGCCGCATCTTCCTCCTCTATCTACTGGTTGCGATCCTCGGCTGGATCATCTCGATGGCAATTACGTTTCCCTTGACGATCCTTCTCGCGCTGCTTCCCGGCATGAGCAACCCGCAACACGCGCAAACCATGGGCTTGGTGATGCTCTTCATCATCTATGGAGCATCCTTTGCTGTCCAGACGCTCATCAGGCCGGTCTACGGCATCGCGTTGGTGCTCTTCTACTACGACCAACGAATCCGCCTGGAGGGCTTCGACATCGAGTGGATGATGCAGCAGGCGGGGATGGCGCCCGCGCCGCCGCCCGTGCCCGAAGCCGCACCCTGGCTGCCGTCCGCGCCAAGCAAGGCGCAAACAATGGAGGAGAACCAGCCTTGAAGGCACGGACCAAACTCGCTGGCTTGGCGCTGGCTGTGGCGCTAGGCGCGCCGCAGGCTCACGCCGATGCCCCCGACGCTCAGTCCGCGAGCAGTGGCCGCGAGTCAACGCTAGCCGAGTACCGTCAGCACCTGGTCGAGTTGAATGCCGTAGTGGAGGCCTGCGCCAAGGCCCGCAACTCCAAAACCTGCGACCCAACACTGGTGGGACAGGACGACCGTGTGCGGCTCAGCAATTCTCCCAACGCCGAACGGCGGCTGGTGCGCTACGACTGGCTGCGCGCGCTGCTCGCACAAGCTCAAGAGAAGGACGAAGCCAAGCCCCAGGACAAGCCCCCGGCCAAACCGCAAGTCCAGCCCGCCGCCGGATCAGAGCAGGCTCCGGTCGAGGAGCCAACGCGGCCGCCCAAGCCCACTACCAACGAATTATTGCTGGCTGCTGAAACGCGTCTGACCCAGGATATCGCCCAGGCGGATGCAGCAGCGGCCGCCCAGCCCACCGCAGCTCCCGATTATGCTCCGGAGCGTGACGTGATGAAGCAGGTGCTCTCCGGTCGCGACTTCCGCAATCTGGAGGCGCCCACGGCGCGGGATTCGGCACTGGAAAAGCTGGGCGCGTGGCTCAACGGGCTCTTCGAGAGCTTCGGCAAACTTCAGGACAGCATAGCCTGGCTGGGTCCTGTGCTGGTTTGGGGCTTCGTACTGGCCGTCTGCGTGGGGCTGGTGTGGGGACTGATGCAACTGGAACGCCGCTGGCGCATCCGCCTGGTGCCGGAGAGCGACGGCCCTGCCGCCGGAGCCGCTTCGGCCCGCGATTGGCAGCTTTGGCTGGCCGACGCGCGCCGCGCCGCCGCCGCCGCCGAGTGGCGCGAGGCAATTCACTTCGTCTACTGGGCGTCGATCTCCCGGCTCGAATCGAAGCGACTGTGGCCGGCTGACCGGACGCGCACGCCGCGCGAGTACCTGTCGCTGGTGGCCGCCGAAGACCCGCGCCGCACCGGACTTGCCACACTGACCGGCAGCTTTGAGCGCACCTGGTACGGCGGCCGCGCGGCAGCCGAGAGCGACTATTTACAGGCCGAAAAGCTGGCAGACGGACTGATCTCCGGCAGCAATGCTTCATCAGGTGGTGCGCGATGACCTTTCTCTCCTCGCTCGACGCCAAGGACCGCAGACTTCTGCTGTGGTGCGTTGGGATCGGCCTCGCGCTGGCCGTGGCCACCGGCTTCCTGCTGCCCAATAGCGACAACGACAATCCCCTGCCCTCAACCTATTTCGCCGGACAGCACGGCGCGCGAGCCGCCTATGAGACGCTGCTTCGCTCCGGCTACTCTTTGGAGCGCTGGGAGCGGCCCCTCGGCGAGTTGGCAGCCACAGCCGGCCCGGAGACGGTAGTGATCTTTGCCCAGCCCTTCTCCCGTGAGCCCAACGACATCAAGGCGGTGCGGAAGATTGTCGAACGTGGAGGCCGCGTGCTCTCCACCGGCTACCTGGGTGGGTTCATCCTGCCCGCCGAGGCCAGCGACACGCCCGGCGAGTTTCATTTCGCCGCCTGCCGGCTGGAGCCCGAAGGGCTCGACGCGCTCGCCGGGTCGGGTGAGGCGTGGATGGTTCCCGACGCTACCTGGAAGGTGGGCAACCCCACGCAGCGCGTCGAGTACGCATGCGCCGGCAACCCGGCGGTTGTCGAGTACGACTGGGGCAAGGGGCACATCGTCTGGTGGGCCAGTTCGACACCTCTCGAAAACGGCTCGCTCAGCCGCGCCCACAACCTTGACCTGCTGCTGGCTTCGCTGGGTCCGCGCGCCGGCCATCGCTTCTACTGGGACGAGTCGCTGCATGGGGATATTCGCTCGGTTTGGAGTTACGCTGGCGGCGCGGCGTGGAATTCGTTATGGATTGGCCTGCCGATTCTAGCGATGCTGATTATCTTCAGCTTCAGCCGCCGCAGCGGGCCGGTGCGCGACCTGCCCCCGCCGCCGCGAGCCACGCCCATCGAGTTTCTTGAGGCACTGGGCGCGCTCTACCGTAAAGCCGGAGCCGCATCGACCGCCGTCTCGGTCGCCTGGGAGCGCTTTCGCCGCCACAGCTTGCGGCTCTGCGGGCAACGAGGAAGCAAAATGGACGCGGCTGAGCTGGCAGCGGTGATTCGCCGCCGCTTCCCCCGCGCAGACGCCAGCCTGGAAGCCGATCTCACCGCCTGCGAAGAGGCCGCATGGGCCGAGACCGCCAATCCCCGCCAAGCGCTCAAGCTGATCCAGACGCTGCACGGGCACTATGAAAAGCTGAAAGAAGCAGCCCGGCCGGACCGGAATGCCACACAATTTGCAAAGATTCAATCCCAACCGCAGGAAAGGGTTTTATGAGCCAGGAAAACAACCAGGAACTAGACCAAAACATCGAATCCGCGGAGCACTTGCGCGCGACCAGCCGGCTCATCGCCCACTCCCGCGCGGAGCTGGGCCGGGTGATCTCCGGCCAGAATGAGGTAATCGAGGAGGTGCTGATCGCCGTCCTCTGCCAGGGCCATGCGCTGCTCGAAGGCGTTCCCGGCATTGCCAAGACGCTGATCGTGAAGGCTCTTGGGCGGTTGCTGGGCCTCAGCTTCCAGCGCGTGCAGGCCACGCCCGACCTGATGCCAGCCGACATTCTGGGCACGACGATTCTGCGCCCTGGCTCCGCTGACTTCACCTTCCACGCCGGCCCGGTCTTCACCGATCTGCTGCTGGTGGACGAGATCAACCGCATGCCGCCCCGCACCCAGGCCGCGCTGCTCGAGTGCATGGAAGAGCGCCAGGTGACCAGCGACGGCACGCGCCGCCCGCTGCCCGCCTGGGTCACCGTCTTCGCCACGCAGAATCCAATCGACTTTGAGGGCACCTTCCCGCTGCCCGAGGCGCAACTCGACCGCTTCCTGCTCAAGATTCGTGTCGCCTATCCCAGCGAACAGGACGAGCGCCAGATTTTTGAGCGGCACCACGCAGGCTCCGGCGCTGGCCTGCTCGAAGACGCCTCCATCGCGCCCATCCCAGAGGGTTTGTTGGCAGCGGCTAGTGCCGAGGTACGCGCCATTCGCATCGCGCCGGAGCTGTACAGCTACATCCTCGCGCTCGCCCGCCGCACCCGCGAGTGGCCCACGCTGCTGCTGGGCGCTAGCCCCCGCGCCGCCGTGAGCCTGATGCGCGTGGCCCAGGCGGCCGCCGCCCTCGATGGCCGCGACTACCTGCTCCCCGACGACGTAAAACGCGCCGTGCAGCCGGTCCTGCGCCATCGCGTCATGCTCAAGCCCGAAGCCGAGTTGGAGGGCTTCGACGCCGACCGCGTGCTGGATGACGTGATCGCTGCTGTGCCGGTGCCGAGACAATAGCCGGAGAATATATCCCGCGTTGTGACTATAATTCTCGGATGAGCATCTACTTGAGAGGCCAGTAACG
>JBKQLG010000177.1:0-22398 GCA_052147235.1 Occallatibacter sp. | reverse complement strand
CTGCCGCAAAGGCAGCTCCGGAGTTTAGGCCGAAGACCGCAACCGCAACCGCAATAGCCAGCTCGAAGTTATTGCTGGCCGCGGTGAACGAGAGCGTGGCCGTCTTCGAGTAATCGGCGCCTGCCTTGCGGCCCATCCAGAAGCTCACAAAGAACATGACAACAAAATAGATCAGCAGCGGCAGGGCGATGCGCAGCACATCCAGCGGAAGTTGGACAATGAGATTTCCCTTCAGGCTGAACATCACCACGATAGTGAAGAGCAGGGCAGTCAGCGTCAGCGGGCTGATGGCGGAAACAAAGCGCGTCTGATACCAGGTGCGGCCTTTGGCGCGCACCAGCACAAAGCGGGTCAGCATTCCCGCCAGAAATGGAATGCCAAGATAGATGAAGACGCTTTGCGCGATCTGGCTCATGCGGATATCGACGACCACGCTTTTCAGGCCAACCAGCGGCGGCAGCACGGCCAGAAAGAACCATGCGTAGATGCTGTAGAAGAGCACCTGGAAGACGCTGTTGAAAGCGACGAGTCCGGCGGCGTAATCGGTGTCTCCGCGCGCCAGCTCATTCCACACGATCACCATGGCGATGCAGCGGGCGAGGCCGATCAGAATCAGGCCGGTCCTGTACTCCGGATAGCCGCGCAGAAAGATCACCGCCAAGGCAAACATCAGCGCCGGCCCGATGACCCAGTTTTGCAGCAGCGAGAGGCCCAGCACCTTGCGATTGCGAAAGATCTCGCCCAGCCGCTCATACTGCACCTTGGCCAGCGGCGGATACATCATCAGAATCAGGCCAATTGCGATGGGGATGTTGGTCGTTCCTGCCTGGTAGCGTTGCAGTAGCGAAGGAAAGGCCGGTACAAACCGTCCTAGGGCGACGCCAACCGCCATGGCCAAGAAGATCCACAGCGTAAGAAAACGGTCGATGAACGAGAGCTTGCGGCTGCCAGGCACAGGGCAGCAAAGCTCTGAATTACTCTGCATCAATCTCTCCTCTTCGGCAAGGCGCGGTTACAGCGGCTGCTTGCCGATAGCCCGCATCCGGTTCTCGATGGCCATGCGGTCCAGCGTCTCCAGAGGCAGGCTGAGAAACAGTTGCACGCGCCTCTGAATCTGCCGCAGCGTCTGCGCGAAGGCGGCGCGCTTCTCTTCGTCCGTGCCTTCGACGGCCACCGGATCGGGAAAGCCCCAGTGCGCCGTGACCGGCTGGCCCGGCCACAGCGGACACATCTCGCCCGCCGCCTTGTCGCAGACGGTGACGACGAAGTCCATCTCCGGCGCGCCGGGCTGCGCAAACTCGTCCCAGCTCTTGCTGCGCAGGCCTTCGACCGGGTAGCCCAGCGCCCGCACCTGCTCGATGGCGAAGGGATTCACTTTTCCGCTGGGATGGCTGCCCGCGCTGTAGGCCTGGAAGCGGCCCGCGCCCATGGTGTTGAAGAGCGCTTCGCCCATGATGCTGCGCGCCGAGTTGCCGGTGCACAGGACAAGAATATTGTAGGGTTTCCGCATGATCTTCTCCTTCATGAAAGGACTACAGTTGGTTTCATGGTTTCCCACCCTTTCGCAAACCGGGGTCCCCGACGCACGAACTTTGTACGATGGGGTGGAAAGAACGCGAAAGGATGGGGCACCCAGATTCAAGCAGCGTTGAAAATGCCTCAGTTGCAGCAGCCCGGCGCGCAGCACCCGACAATCGGCATCGCCGCCCCAGGTTTGGTCGCCCGGATAAAGGCGCTCATGAACTTGTTTTCGACCAGCGGCGCGATCGCGTCCACATCGATGCCCGCCTCAATCAGAAAATGCCGCGCATCCTCGATTGAATGCACGCGCGTCGGCTCGACGGAGATGCGGGCAAATCCGGCCTGAGCCAGCTTGGACACGTACTCCTTCTCCTCCAGCGCCCCGGCAACGCAGCCCACCCACAGCAACATGCTCTGTCGCACCTCGGCGGGAACCTCGCCGCGCACCACGATGTCGGAGACGGCAAAGCGACCGCCCGGCTTGAGCACGCGGAAGGCCTCGCGCAGCACACGGTCCTTATCGGCCGAAAGATTGATCACGCAGTTGGAAATCACAACGTCCACCGAATTGTCGGGTAGCGGAATCTTCTCGATCTCGCCCTTGAGAAACTCGACGTTCTCCACCCCCGTCTGTCGCTGGTTCTCGCGGGCCAGCGCCAGCATATCGTCGGTCATATCCAGGCCGTAGGCCTTGCCGGTTGGCCCCACCCGCCGGGCCGAGAGCAGCACGTCGATACCACCGCCGGAGCCAAGGTCCAGCACCGTCTCGCCCGGCTTTAGCTCAATCAGCGCGGTCGGGTTGCCGCAGCCCAGAGAAGCCAGCACAGCGCTGGCCGGCAGTCCGCTCTTCTCGGCTTCGTCGTAGAGGTTGGTGGTGATCGGGTCGCAACAGCGCAGCGACGGATCGCCGCAGGCTACACTGCCGCTCTTGCGAACTTCCCGCGCAGCGGCTCCGTATTTTTCCTGAACCAAAGTTTTCGTATCCATCTAAGCGCCTCACATACGCTAAAACGAATATATTGTCTGCGATCATATTTGTCAATACATATATAATGAATTTATGAGTTGCTGCTCCCCATCGATCGACCTGGCCAGCCTCTTTGCGGCACTGGCTGACACCACCCGCTTGCGCCTGCTGAATCTGATGGTCAGCCGCGAGGTCTGCGTCTGCCATTTTGTCGAGATTCTCGGCCAAAGCCAGCCTAAAATCTCGCGCCATCTCGCCTACCTGCGCAACGCCGGCATCGTCACCGCGCGCCGCGAGGGCAAGTGGATACACTACAGCATCTGTCCGGCCGCCGATGCGTCCGCCTCCGCGGTTCTTGCCGCCGTACTGGCAGCGCTCGGGAATGACCAGCAGATGCAGGCTGACCGGGCAAGGCTTGACCGCGTCTGCTGTGTTCCCCACGACGAAGAATTCCATCTGCTTCAGAAAGGCTGAATCCGCATGATGCGTTGGCTTGTGCGTTGGTTGCTGCGAGTGATTGTAGTGCTGATGGTAGCGTTTGTGGCTGCTTATGGCGGCGATTGGGCTGTCTTCAAGCTGCGCGGATCGCCCACCTCCAAAGTAACCGTCAATCATTATGTGATGATTCCGCTCAAAGGCAACAAGCAGGAGTTCGACTACCTTGGCACCATCGACGTACCCTGCTCGGTCTCGCTTTTTCCCCAGGCCGGCCGGAGCGCCTGCTGGCAACTTCGCCGCAACCCCAACCAGGGCATTACTCTATAAACTTTCCTGAGAAGATAAAATCCGTAGCGGGGCGGCAAAAGAAAATCCCGTGATACAGGTCACGTCGGAGAAAGCCAATGCCGTCTAACATCATTCCATCTTTCGGCATTTACCGAGGAACGATGTACAGCCGCACGCAGAACGAGAATGGAACCTACAACACCCGCTGCCTCTACTGCTTCATGACCATCGCCTCGGCGGTGGAAACAGACAGGGAGCTGGCGCGGTTGGAGGCCCGGCACATCTGTCCGGAGCGGGCGCTGGCGGAGTTGCTGGCGATGGAAATTGCCGCGGAATCACGGAGCCACGCAAACTAAGCCACTTCTCGAACGAGTTCATCCTCACTAGCTCTATTGCATCTGCGCCTGATCCCGCAATTGGCGGGCCGTGACTTCCAGAAAAGTCTCCACGCTGGCGCCGGCGGGCTGCTCCAGTCCGGATTTTGCATGAATCGCCTGGGCGATCCGCTCAGCCAGCGCGTGGCGTGTAGGCAGGCTCATGTCCAGCCGGCGAGCGAAAAACCCCTCCATCACCTCCAGATCCGTGGACGAGAGCTTCGCAATGCAGTTAACCGGCAGGGAAAAAGCCAAATGCGGTTCCGGCGCCGGGGCGCTAGGAGCAAAGCTCTGCGCAGTGATGGTTCGCGCTCCCGAATCGCCCCACGCCGGCTCTTCCAGCGCGCGATCACGCACCACCAGCGTGCCCGCCGCCAGGTCGCCCAACCGCTGATGCTGGCGGGTGGCGAAGATTGCAATCACCCCCACAGCGTAGAACGGAAAGGGTTGCATATCGATATAGCGGATCAGATTGCGGGTCATCGATTCGATGAGGCCGATCGCGCGCCCCGATCGCTGAATCACGCGAATCCGAGCTACGCGCTTACCCGGTGTGCGTCCGTTCCAAAAGGCTTCAAAGAGCGTGAAATAGCCCCAGAAGAGCAGAAAGATAATGAAAATGACGAACGCAATCCCCCATTGCTCAGAGATTCCGGTGAAGGCGAGACTGCCCGGCTTAAGAAAAATGGCGAGAAGCATCGATAGTACGATAAAGCCGGCGAGCCAGATCAGCATATCGACCAGCAGAGCGATAAAACGGCTGCCAATGCCGGCCAGCGGCATCTCGATCTCCACCAGTTCCGGGGTGTCGATGTTAAGCTGGTCTGAATTCATTTCCATGGCGCAAATCCTCTCCAACCAGTGGATTCTCAAGCGCCGGCCCCACTGGGACCGGCTCTCAGCTCTATTGGCCCAGTGCGACGCAAGCGGCCTGAGCCAGCTCTCCCGCGCGGAGTTGCAGGAGCTGGCTCTGCTGTACCGCCAGGTGGCAGCCGACCTCTCCGTTCTACGCCAGGACTCAACCTCGCGCACTTACGCGCAGCATGTGAATCAATTGTTGGCTCGCGCTCACCATATCATCTATTCCGGCCGAAAGGCCAGTCTTCTCACTCTCTTCCGCTTCCTGCACGACGAATACCCCGCCATCTTCCAGCGCCAAATCGGCTATGTGGCGGCCGCGCTCGCGGTCTCCGCAGCTTTTGGCCTGCTGGGCGCGGCGCTCACCAGCGCACGGCCCGAGTTCATGCGCCACTTTGTTGGTCCGGAGATGATCGCTACCATGGAGCGGCACACGATGTGGACCGAGTCCGTGGTAAGCGTGGCGCCGATGGCCTCCAGCGCCATTATGACCAACAATCTCTCGGTCTGCTTTATCTCGTTTGCCGGGGGAATTGTCTTTGGCCTGGGCACCTTTTTCTCGCTCTTCGTCAACGGGATGATGCTGGGCGTGATCGGCGCTGCATGCCACCATTACGATATGTCGCTGCTGCTTTGGAGCTTTGTGGCGCCGCATGGCTCGCTGGAGCTGCCATCGATCCTCATCGCCGGCGGGGCCGGCTTCAGACTCGGCCATGCCATGCTCTTCCCCGGCACGCTGCGCTGGAAGGAGTCGGTTGCCCGCGGCGGCATTGAAGCCACGCAACTGATCAGCGGTATCATTCCGCTGCTGGTAATTGCCGGAATTCTGGAGGGCTTCTTCTCGCCCACGCACGCCCCTATCTGGCTCAAGTTCACCGTCGGAGGACTGCTCTTTGTGCTGCTCAACCTGTGGCTCTTCCGACCAGTCAAGCCGGCAGCACAAGCATTCTAACGGCAAATTCAAGGCTTCCGGCATGAAGAGAAATAGAGACGCTCAATCGCTCCAGCGAATCAGCGCCCCCATTCACAAAACCAACGCCGGGCAAGCATATGGGCTTCAGTTGTTTCCCAGCCCGTCATTCTTGTGGTAGTTCGGGTAGGGCGGAACAGGAATCTCCGGCACGGGATGGGCCTTCAGCTCGTCCAGCACCAGCTGCACGCCGGTTTCCAACTGGCGGTCGTGGCCGGCAGCTTCGTCCTTGGGCAGATCCTCGACAGGCACGTCAGGGGGGATGCCGTGGTTTTCGACCTCCCACTCGCCGTGGAGGCCGTAGATGGCGTAGCGCGGGGCCATCACATAGCCGCCGTCCAGCAGGGGCGGATAGCCGCCGATGCCCACCAGTCCGCCCCAGGTGCGCGTGCCCACCAGCTTGCCGATGCCAGCCTTGCGGAAGTACCAGGGCATGGCGTCGCCGCCGGAGCCGGAGTTCTGGTTGATGAGCATGACCTTGGGGCCGAAGATCGCGCCCACCGGGTCGTGAATCGGCTTGCCGTCGCGCTCGATGGCACCGGAGAGCGGGAAGCGCTTGAGTACGTCCACCACATAATCGGCGATATAGCCGCCCTCGTTGTAGCGCTCGTCGAGGACCAGGCCCTGCTTGTCTAGCTGCGAATAGAAGTAGCGGTTGAAGTTGGTATAGCCCGAACCGCCGGTGTTGGGCATATAGACGTAAGCCACCTTGCCGCCGGAGAGTTCGTCGACCTTGCGGCGATTGGCTTCGATCCAGTCCAGGTTGCGCAGGCCGTCTTCGTCGGCAATGGGAACCACTGTCACGTCGCGAGCATCCTTGCCGTCGGCGTTGTAGGCAATGTGCAGCACGGTCTGTTTGCCGGCGGTGCCATCGAAGAATTCGTAGAGGTTGTCGCTGGCGTGCAACTCGCGGCCATTGACAGCCAGCAGATAAGCGCCTTCATGGACGTAGACGCCGGGCAGGGTGAGCGGCGAAGCCAGGCCTGGAGTCCAGTTCTGCCCACCGAGGATTTTGGCGATGCGGTAACGGCCGTTCTCCGTTTTGTAGTCCGCGCCCAGCAGGCCGGTCTTGGGCGCGGTGTCATGATTGCGCGGTCCTCCAACGAACATATGGCCGATGGTGATCTCGCCCAGTATCTCAGTGGAGAGATACGTAAACTCGGAGCGAGAGGCGAGGCCGTCGAGGTAGGGCTTGTATTTGGCCTCAATCTTGGGAATGCTCAGCCCCTGGGTGTGCGGATCGTAGAGGAAATCGCGTTCGATACGCCAGGTTTCGTGGTAGATCTGCCGCCACTGGGCGCGGGGATCGACGACAGTTTCAAGCCCGCTCAGGTTCAACGGCTTGCCGGGTGAGTCGCTGCCGGGCTTCAGGTCGTCGGCCGAGGCGATGGTCCATACGTTCTTGCGCGCATAGAGCACCTTGGAGCCGTCCGCCGAAACAATGAAATTGTCCAGGTCGCTGAGCACAATCTCCGGCTTGCGCTTTTCCAGTGTAAACCGCCAGAGGGCGCGTATGCCCGGACTGCCACCCTCGTTGCTTGGGCGGCCAAAAGGCGCATTTTCTTGAAGATAGACCACGCCGGTCTTGCCGACAGAGATTCCGCTGTAGTTGTGGGGCGGAATGGGCAGGGCCAGGATGCGATCGCCGATCTTCTCCAGGTCCACCTTTACCTCGACCGGCTTGTCGGCATCTTTCTTGTCGCCTTCCTTCTTGTCCTTGTCTGCATCCTTGGCCGTGTCGTCTTTCTTTTCGGCGGTCTTTTTATCGCTCTCTTTTTTGTCCGCGTCTTTCTTATCCTGATCTTTATCCTTGTCCTTGTCGGTGTCGTCCTTCTTGGCATTGTCCTTGATCTTTTCGTCGTCGCTCTCCGGTGGAACAGGCGAAGAGCCGTACTTGGCCAGCACCACCACGTAGGCGGCGTTGGTTTGCGCGCGGTCGAGCGAGGAGAGGTCGATGCCGGCGCGTGATGGACCGTCGTCGGTGGATGCGAGGAAGTAGAGGAACTTGCCGTTCAGGTCGAAGGCCGGGCTGGAGGCGTCGCTCATGCCGTCCGTCACCTGCGTCGCCTTGTGGGTCTCCAGCGAGTAGAGGAAGATCGCATCGAGTTGATTGTCGAGATCGCGCTGATAGGCAATCCACTTGGAGTCGGGCGACCAAGTTTCGCCGAAGTTCGCGCCGAAGCTGCCGTAGATGCCTGTATCCACCAGCACCGGCTTGCCCGCCGGCACGTCCACAACCCACAGGCGCAAGTGCTTGTCGGTGTATGCGATACGCTTGGAGTCGGGCGACCAGGTGGGGCTATAGAAGAAGCTCGGCTCGGGGCCAAGGTCGATCACCATGGGCGGCTTGAAGCCGGTCTGATCATGCAGGTAGAGCTGGTACTCACCGGAGGCGTCGGAGAAGTAGGCGATGGTCTTGCCGTCCGGGCTCCATGCGGGGTCGCGCTCGGCTATGCCGGGGGTCTGGGTTAGGTTGCGGGTGTCGCCCTTCTCGGCCGGGACGGTGAAGATTTCGCCGTGCGCCTCGAAGACGGCGCGCGCACCGGTGGGCGAAAGCTGGGCGTTCTCAATCTGCTCCGGGGAAAGATTGACCCTGTGGGGCGCGAGATTGGCCAGCTCTCCGTGAATCGAAATCGGGATCGGCATGTTCATGCCGTTGGTCGGGTCTACCAGAAGAATGCGGCCAAACTGCTCTACCACCAGGGCGCACCTCTTCGATCCGTCCACGCCGGTTGCGGGCCCGGCCTGGAAGGACTTCATATCCAGCCCGTTGTTGGCCATCACCTGCGAGACCTGCCCGCTCTTGGTGTCATAGCGGTAGAGCGTGACCGGACCGGAGTTCTTGCCGTCAGCCGAGCGGTCACTGAGGAAGTAGACCTGATCGCCGACCCACACCGGGTTGGAGTCGTTGGAGTTCTCGCGGGGCACCTTCTTGAGTTCGAGGGTCTTGAGGTTCACGATCCAGATGGGGGTGGTCTGGCCGCCAACGTAGCGCTTCCACGCATCCTGCCACCTGGTGATGGGCTGGTAGGCCAGCGATTGACCGTCGGGCGAGAATGAGCCTTCAATGCCCGAGGGCAACGGAAGCAGCTCGGGTACGCCGGAGCCGTCAGCGTGGACGCGGAAGAGCCTGAGGTAGTGGCGGACACTGGAAGCCATGCTGATGATCAGGACGTCTTTGCTGTCGGGGCTCCAGCCGGCGACGAAACTGCCGCTCGGGTGCCAGGTGATCCGCCGCGGAACGCCGCCGCTTGCAGGAATGACATAGACGTCTTCGTTGGCATTCAAGCGCGCAGAGTACGCAATCTTCGTGCCGTCCGGAGAATAATAGGGGCCATTGATTACCTTTCCATCCGAGGTCAGGCGCTCGGCCTCGCCGCCGTTGCGGCTGACCGTCCAAATGTCGTCGGCATAGAGGAAGGCGATCCGGTCCACGCTAAGGGAGGGGTTGCGCAAGAGCAGCGGCGGCTGCGTTGGAGCGGCCGGTGAAGAGCCTTGGGCAGTTGCAAAGACGGGAAACAGGATATAAAGCGCAAGCAGGGCAAGCGCAAGCCGGGAGTTGGCGCGGTGCATTGGACCTCCTGTGAAAGCATTGGGTGTGGATTCAGTTCGATAACGGGCGCGAAACTGCGCGTCCATTCATGCTACGCCGGGCGGGAGCTGAAAGTTTCCCGACGATGCATATTTCGACAGGTTTTTTTGGATTTGGTGAGGATTCAGGAACCTGCCAGCGCTGCTTTGCGTATCAAAAAAGGCGAAACCGCCACGGCCAGGCCTTGCTTCGGGCTGCGGCAAGCGGCCTAATGGGCTGGTGACACGTCCATAGCAATAGCGAAGATTCCTCGCTCCGGGGAGTTTTTCCGCGTTATCAAAAGCAGCACCGGCAAGAGAAAGCAGGACCATGCTCTTCACCGAGGCCTTGAAACTCGCGCTCCAGTCTTTGTGGGCCAACAAGATGCGGACCATCCTCACGCTGCTGGGCATGGTCATTGGCGTGGCTTCCGTGATCATGGTGGTGACGCTGACCAACGGCGCAAAAGCATTTGTGACCACCAAAATTAACACCTACGGCGCCAGTGTGATCACGGTCAGCAAGATGCCGCAAACCTTCATGACTGTCGAGGAGTATCTAGATTTTCAGAAGCGCAAAGATGTCACCTACGATGACTACCGTGCCATTCTGGATGAATGCAAGTCCTGCGTCTCGGTGGGCGCATCGCGCATTTCTCAAAACGGCAAGATCGTATACCAGACCAAGTCCACGACAGACTCAACGGTGCGCGGCTGGACCTGGACGATGCCGGCGCTCTCCAATATGAATGTCGAAACCGGGCGCGGCTTTACCGAGGTCGAGGACGAGCACAGCGCGCACGTAGCCATCGTCGGCTGCGACATTGTGGACAATGTACTCGGCGGGGGCGATCCGCTGGGCAAGGAGATTCGCGTCGATGGCGCGCCCTATACGGTGATCGGGGTCGGCGAGTGCCAGGGCAAGATGCTGGGTCAGAGCATGGACAACTGGGTTGCGATTCCTCTTACAGCTTTTCTTCACGGGTATGGGTCGCAGGGCAGTTTGACCATCTATGCCGATGCCGGCGGCGGCGGTGAAGTGATCGATGCGGTCTCCGATGAACTGCGCGTCATTATGCGCGCGCGCCGCCACCTCCCGCCCGGCAAGCCGGATACCTTCAACGTGGACACCAGCGCCACCTTTCAGAATATGTTGAGCAAAGTGTTGAATAACTTCGGAGCCGTGGTGGCGGCCATCGCCGCCGTATCGCTGGTGGTGGGCGGCATTGTGATCATGAACATCATGCTGGTTTCGGTCACCGAACGCACCCGCGAGATCGGGGTGCGTAAGGCCCTCGGCGCGCGGCGCAAGGACATCCTGCTGCAGTTCCTGATCGAGTCCGGCACCATGTCGCTGGCCGGAGGCCTTATCGGCGTCTTCGTAGGCATCGCGGTGGCCAAGCTGATTACGCTGGTCATCTCTTTTCCTTCCGTGGTGGCGCTCTGGTCGATTCTGGTCGGACTGTTCGTGGCCACGGCAGTCGGTCTGTTTTTTGGCGTATATCCGGCCTACAAAGCCGCCGAACTTGATCCCATCGTTGCCCTGAGAGCGGAGCTTTAAGCATGAGACTGAGCGACTCAAAAGAATCCGTGCTGATGGCGCTCGATACGCTGCGCAAGAACAAGCTGCGTTCCGGCCTGACCATTCTGGGAATCTCCATCGGCATCGCCACTGTGATTCTGATTTCTTCGGCGATCAACGGGCTGAACACCAACATCGCGTCCTTCGTCAACACGCTGGGCACCAACTCTCTGTGGGTCTTCCATTTTGAGCCCTTTGGGAAAAGGCCCACCACCGAAGAGCTCAATCGCAAAAGGCTGACCTATGAAGATGCCATCGCCATGCGCAGCCTGCCCTATGTTGCCGCCGTTGATCCGGAGTTGACCAGTCAGAATATGCAGCTTGGCGTCGGCAATGTTTCCATCAAGCGTGGCTCTCACAAGATTCAGAACACAATTCTGAACGGCACCACTCCAGCCGTGAAGGAAGTTGCCGACATCGAGCTTTTGGAGGGGCGGATGTGGACCGAAGCCGAAGAGGATCGCACCGCCAAGGTAGTGGTTCTGGGCCATGACGCCGCTGAGGATCTCTTTCCCGGCGAAGATCCCCTCGGTCAGGACATCGATTGCGAAGGCAGCATCTTTACAGTCATTGGCGTATTGGATACACAGCCTCAGCCCTTCGGCAGCGGTCGCAACACGCAAGATAACTCCGCTTACTTTCCACTGACAACCTTTCGTCAACTCCATCCCGAGCAAAAGGATTTCTGGATTGTTGTGAAATATGATGATCCAGCCCACAAACAAATTGTGACCGAGGAGATTCGCGAACTGCTGCGCATTCGCCGCGGAGTCAGGCTTGAGCAGGACGACAACTTCGCCATCTTCGGCCCCGACTCGCTGACTCGCTTGTGGAATTCGCTGACCATCGGACTTTTTTCGTTCATGGTTGCGGTTTCTTCCGTTGGCCTGATGGTGGGCGGCGTGGGCGTGATGAATATCATGCTGGTCTCGGTGACCGAACGCACCCGCGAGATCGGCGTACGCAAAGCCATCGGCGCGACCAGGAAGAACATTCTGCTCCAGTTCACTTTGGAAGCGGTGACTTTATGCGTGGTAGGCGGAATCGTCGGCATTCTGGCCGGAGCCCTGTTCACGCTGGTTCTGCATTATGCGGTCTCCTTCCTGCACGCGGCGCTTTCGCCCGTGTGGGTCACCATCGCCTTAGTCGTCTCCTGCCTGATCGGCCTGGTTTTTGGTATTTATCCGGCATGGAAAGCCGCTTCCATGGACCCCATCGAGGCGCTGCGGTACGAGTAATGCAGCTGGAAGCTGTATTCTTACCCCTGTGACAGCGCACGCGTTAGCTACGTTGATTGAGATTTCGACCACCGTGCTGACTGTGGCCGGCATGGGCTATTATCTGACTGCAATGGTGGCGGCGCGGCTCTTTCTGGCGGCTCGGCGAGCGCCGTTGGCGGCCTTTGCGCCCGGTGTAAGTATTCTCAAATCGCTCAAGGGCCTGGACCCCGGCATGATCGAGGCCTTCCGCAGCCACTGCATTCAGTCGTACACGGGCGAGTTTGAGTTGCTCTTCGGGGTCTCCT
The DNA here is from genome assembly GCA_052147235.1 of Occallatibacter sp. Taxonomy (GTDB): domain Bacteria; phylum Acidobacteriota; class Terriglobia; order Terriglobales; family Acidobacteriaceae; genus Telmatobacter. The sequence goes on along the minus strand of JBKQLG010000177.1, from coordinate 10,305 downwards.
CGCTCTCCGACCCGGCTGCGGCAGCAGTCGAGCAGTTGATCGTCGAGTTTCCCGAGCGGACAATCCGGTTGATCGAGTGCCCAAAACGGTTGGGAACGAATGGCAAGGTCAGCACGCTGGTTCAGCTCGCCGCCCATACCCGCTTTGATTTCCTGCTCATCAACGATTCCGACATTACCGTCTCGCCGCTCTACCTGGAGCGGGTGATGGCCTGCTTCGCCCCGGCGGAGCACAACGGCAAGGCTGCGCATCAAGTTGGCCTGGTGACCGCGCTTTACCGAGGCCGCGCCCACGGCACGCTGCCCTCAAGGCTGGAGGCGCTGGGCATTGCCACAGACTTCCTGGCCGGCGTGCTGCTGTCGAAGTGGCTGGAAGGCGGCCTGCACTACGGCCTCGGCTCCACGCTGGCGGTCAGCCGCGAAGCCCTGGACAGGATTGGTGGACTGCAGGTTCTAGTCGATCACCTGGCCGACGACTACGAATTGGGCGCGCGTGTGGACAAGGCCGGCTTCCGTGTCGTGCTGAGCGCGGAGGTGGTTGAAACGAATATCGCGCCCTACCGCTGGCGCGGCTTCATCGATCACCAGTTGCGCTGGGCGCGGACGGTCCGCGACGCGCGGCCATGGGGCTATGCCGGACTCGTCTGCACCTCCGGGCTGGGCTGGGCGCTGTTGAACGTGCTGGCCAGTGGAGCAAGCCCGCTGAGCCTATGGCTGCTGGGGTTTAGCTTCTTACTGCGGATCGCTCTGGCGATGACGGTGTGCGCAGAGGTGCTCGGTGACCGCCAGGTACTACCCAGCCTTTGGCTGCTGCCGCTGCGCGATCTGATCGCGATGGGAGTCTGGGTCGCGGGCTTTGCAGGCAATACCATCGTCTGGCGCGGCGAGCGCTTCATGCTCAAGGACGGAAAGCTGCACAAGACAGATGAGTGAGCCAGTTGGCGGATTCCGGAACGGGCCGTTGCTTCCGTCTGCCGGCTAATCCCCCGTAGTCGCCGCGGTTGGATCCTGGTTGCTGATGGCGGCATAGTCGATGGAGAGACAGGCACCCAGTTCGCTGAAGTTCTTCTCCCACAGCGGGCGGTCTTCGGGGTCCAGCGTTGTGAGAGCGTAGCTGGAGGTGCGCAGAATCTCGTACCAGACGTTCTGCGCCTGCCATAAATTCAGATCGAAGGGCAGCTCGGCCAGCATACGGCCCAATGCGAGCGCCCGCTCCAGCGTCTCCAGCGAACCGGAGGAGATTTGCAGATCGATCATGGCGCGCTTCATGCGACTGTCGGCGATGTAGGAGAGAGTGGCCGTATCCAGCGGAATCTGGTCGGCCTTGGCCAGCGATAGGAAGGAGCGCAGTTGGGGCTGGTCGACGGGGTCAGCCTCCAGGGCGCGGCGCAGGCCGGCGTTGATGGCAAAGCCGGCAGCCAGGGTGAGGGCCGACGGCTTGGGCAGGCCAGCCGAGAAGAGATAGTGCAGCAGGTTGGCGTGGTCTTCGTAGATTCTGGTGAGCGACTTTTCGATATCCGAGAGCGTGGCGCCCAGAATGATCTGCACGATGCGCCGCTGCTCGTCGGAGAAGAGCGAGGTGAGCGAGTAATTCATGTGGCCGTAGAAGCGGTCCAGCTGGCGCATCACCTCCGGGAAGTCGGCGCGCTGCACGTATCCCGCGGCCTGGCTGGCGAAGGCCTCAAAGGCAGCCCCATCCTCCGGCTCATAGGCCTTGACGGCGGCGTTGATGTTCTGGTCGCCAAAGTGCAGGACGGCAAAGGAGAAGTTCCGCTGCTCGCCGGTAACGGCACCGACAATCTTCACCCTGCCCAGGGCGAGCCGTCCTCGGCCTGAGGTGTACACCTCATAAAAGTTGCGCCATACGCGGAAACAGAAGAGGTCGGTCTCCTCGGCAAAGGAGGAAAAGATGGAGCTGATGGCGTAGTGGGCCGCGACCTGTTCCAGGTCCAACTGCTTGGCGGTGACCTGCTCTTTGTAGATTGTGGTGCCGTTGCCGGCCGTGGCCACATTGGAGCGGGCTTCGGCCAGGCGGGCCAGAAACGCCGGTTCCAGCGGCGCGGCGAGATCGCCAAAGACCTCACGTGCCAGTTGCAGCACTCGCGCTGCATAGGTGATGATCTGCACGGTCTCGATGCCAGAGATGTCATCGAAGAACCAGCCGCAACTGGTGTACATGAGCTGCGCGTGGCGCTGCATCTCCATCAATTCCAGCCCGCGCACGCGCTCCAGCGCCGTGAGGACGCGGAGCTGGTGCTTACTAAAGAATTTCTCCACCGTCTGCGGGCTGTGGTCGAGCATGGCCTCGATGTATCCGTCGCGGGCGGCCCAAACGTCGTTGAAGAGACTGGCGCCCACCTGCTCGGTCAGCGGGACGAGGGCGTTGCGCAGTTCATCCATCGCCTGGCGGAGCGGCGCGCGCCACTCCTGGTTGGCGCCCGGCTTGCCGCCATTGCAGCCGCAGTTTGAGCGCCAGCGCTCGATGCCATGCACGCAGCTCCAGGAGGTGTTTTCGACGATCTCGGCTTCGTGCTCGGGAGGGAACTGATCCAGAAAACAGCAGTAGTTGGTCAGCTTGACGGTCGGATCCTCTTCCAGCATCCGCAGCGCATAAGCCAGCGCCATTTCGCCGTATTTGTGGTGGTGGCCATAGGATTCCCCATCCGTCGCCACATGGGCCAGTTGCGGTGGCGCGTTGTCTTTGAAGCCGCCCTTGAGCCGTGCGGCAAGGCTGTCTCCGGAGTTGAGCAGCCCCTCGAAGGCGATGGCTCGCGAGGCGGGACCGTCGTAGAAAAAGACGGCAATCGAGAGGCCGGAGCTGAAGCGCACCAGGTAGGGGTGGGTAGTGTCCACGCTGGCGTTGGGAGTCTCGGTCCAACCCCCGCCGTCCTTCAAGCTGCGGATGCGTTTGCACTGGTGCGGCGCCAGCACCGTAAACTTGATGCCTTCCTGGGCCAGCAATTCCAGCGATTCGTTGTCGGCCGCGGTCTCGGCCAGCCACATGCCCTCGGGCAGGATGCCGTAATGGTGCTGGTAGTCGGCGATACCCCAGCGAATCTGCGTGATGCGGTCGCGGCGACTGGCCAGCGGCATAATGATATGGTTGTAAACCTGCGCCATCGCCGAACTGTGGCCGCGGTAAGCCTTGCGGCTGCGTTGCTCGCCGTCCAGAATCATGCGGTAGGTGCGCGGCGCGTTCTCCTTCAGCCAGCTCAATAGCGTGGGGCCGAAGTTGAAGCTGATACGCGCGTAGTTGTTCACAATACGTGTGATCTTGTTCTTGTTATTGACGATGCGGGCCGCGCCGTTGGGCGAGTAGCACTCCGCGCAGATGCGTTCGTTCCAGTCGTGGTAGGGCGCGGCAGCGTCCTGCGTCTCGACCGTCTCCAGCCAGGGATTCTCGCGCGGCGGCGGATAAAAATGACCGTGAATGCAGATAAACCGTTTACTTGCCGCCATGAGAACCCCTGCCGGTGTGCCGGACTGTTGGACCCATTGTAGACTTTATTGGCTGGCAGAGGCTGTGTCCTTGGCCTATCGCAGGCCCGCCATCAATACCCGCTTGCCACTGCGCGAAATTGCATATAACGGATTCCCGGATCGAACTGCGCCACAGATTTGGGCGCACAGATCATCACCAACGACCAGCCATGCCTCTACTGGATGGGTCACTGAACAGAAGGAACGCCACCCTTGCGCATTCACCATACAGACTACTTGTCCTTGTCGCTCTTGCCGAAGAGTGGGATCGGGATATGGAAGGGCGATTCGGCGTTGGTCGACTTTTTAGCCTTGGCGCTGGAGTCCTCGGGGAGCTTGGTGCGCTGGGAGTTGATGCACAGCCAGCCACCGCGGGTGCGCTCGAAGACGTGGGTGAAGACGCCCTTTTCTTCCACCGGCGCGGAGCCGGCCTTGCGGCGCAGGACATAGGTTCCATTGGCCACTGCAATGTCGCCCAGCATTCGCACGGTGATCACCCGCTGCTCCAGATGGAGGGTTTTGTCCTCGCCGGTGATCAGCAGGGCCAGTTGCTGGTTGCGGGTGGTGAAGTCGCCCGAGGCGGAAACATCCATGAACAAGGGAGAGAGCACCAGTTCCAGGGCGTACTGGTCGCGCTGTTCGATGGCGTTGTCCCAGGCGTCTTCGATCTTCTGGAACTCTTGTATCGCCGGGCTTCCCGTCGAGGCAGCGGCAGTCTGGGCTGCGGCCGGAACCGTCGCCGGGGAGAGATTCTGCGCCACTACAATGCAGCCAGAGAGCAGAAAAACAGATAAAGCAGCTACAAGACGTGTCATATATTCCATGAACTCCAGCCTCAACAGGGGTCAGTGGACAGAGTCAAGATGGTTCCGCCCCGGAACAGACCACTGTTCACTGTCCACTATTACGATGATAGCTCTTGGACTCGATAGCCAGTCCGTGGAAAGCATTAAAAAATGTACACGGACATTAAGACAGCGTTTGCAGCCGTTCCGGCTCGTGAAGCGTAACCAGGGAATCTTCGATGGAGATCCAGCCGTCCTTACGGAACTGGCCCAAAGTGCGCGTGACGGTTTCGCGGGTAGTGCATGCCATGGAGGCCATCTCTTCGTGAGTGAGCAGCAGCGGGAAGCGGTATCCGCCCCCATTCAGGTGTTCGCCAATCTGGTGGGCCAGCTCCAGCAGCAGACGCCCCAGGCGGGCGGCGACGGTCTCGGAGAGGGCGATGCGGCAGGCATCCTGCAAGGCGAAGCGGTACTCCTGGCAGATACACTGCACGGCGCGCATCTGCGCCTCCTTATGACTGCGCAGGAAGGTTTGGAAGCGCTCGCGCTCCACCGGGCGGAGCTGGGCGGCGGTCAGTGTTTCGGCCGAAACCTCGTAGACGCCGTGGGAGAGAACCGCATAGAGGCCCAGCATGGAGCCCGGTCCAGCTACCCGGACGATCATCTGCCGGTCCTTATGCTGGCCCGCGGTGAGTTTTAGATAGCCGCCGCAGATCAGATAAAGGCAGGTTGCATCCTCGCCCTGGGTGAAGAGTGGAGCCTGCGCGGGCAGCGAGACGGTGCTGGTGACCAGTTCCAGATCGGCCAGTACGGCGCTGCCCAGGGAGCAGAACCAGCCGGGGCGTCGATTGCCGCAGACCGCGCATCCCACCGGAATCTGCCGGGCGATGTGCTTCTGTCGTGTATGCGCTCCCGCCGGGTTCTCTGTGTGCGCCATTGTAGTGCACCGTCCGCCACCGGTTCCATGCCTCCACTGCGGCCGTTGACTCAACCCTGCACTCTGCCGCATGGGCCGGTCCGAAGTGAAAAAGCTCTGTGCCTCCAGTGGACGAGACTCTTGCCTGAATAGAGTTTGCCGGAGCCGCCTGCACTATGGATGTGATGGGCCTCACGTCTATGCAGAGCATAGGCAATACGAAGGATTCCACCCGGTAAGTCAATTCGATCCGCGCTACATTCTCTGTTCCATTGCTGGTCATGCCGCAGGTGTTGCGGCAAAGGGCAACGGTGACGGTTGAAAGCTGGAAGAACCCCCTGATTCGCCGAAAAACCAAACCATGAAGCTGAAAGTGTTCAGTTTTGCACAGCCTCAAAGCCGGAATCATGTTGTTCTGCCGGGAGGAGCGTCTCCTCCATTTCGCTGTTGCCGGTTCCAGAGGAGAGGCAGTGCCTTCGACGAGGGTAATCAATTTCCTTAGTTGCACAGTGGTGTGAGAAAAACAGCATATTTGGGAATCCACGTCACTACGGAATGGGAAACCCGAGGCATCAATCGCACTCTTCAACGCATGTGACGTACATCACCGCAGCAATGATGACGAAACCGTAATCATCCGGTCATGAAGTGATGCTCCGCACAAAGAGCGCCTTCCGCAACAGCGTGACCGTCACACCTGCCGCCTGACCGGCGTTCCTTTGCGAGGAACTGCCGCTTTGAGTTGCGGGACGCCAGTATGATTGTTTGCAGAAGTCGCTCATAAGAGCACCAAAGGTGGTAATCGATGCACAGAGATGGGCCTGTTACGCAATTTCCGATTGATGCGGTTCCGGGCAAGAGGCCGGGGCTGCGAGCGTGTTTGATGTTGTTGCTGGGCGCAGGTATGTTGTGCGTCCCCGTATTGGCGGCTCAGGCACCCGGCGATCAGCCGGCGGCTGCGCCGGCCAAGGAAGCAGCGCCCTCGGAATTTGTGGGCAGCGAAACCTGTGCAACCTGCCACGACGAAGTGGCCAAGAAGTTTGCCGACAACCCGCACTCCAAGATGGCTTTGATGCACGGCAACTCGCCGGGGGTCACCTGCGAGAACTGCCACGGCGCGGGCAAGGGGCACGTGGACGGCGGCGGAGACGTGACCAAGATTTTCAATCCAGGCAAGGCTTCCTCCAAAGAGGTGGACGCCAAGTGCCTTGGCTGCCACGCGGGAGCACATCCCAACTTCGATCGTTCTCCACATGCCAAGGCGAATGTGAGTTGCCTTGGCTGCCACAGCGTCCATGCGGCCGGCGCTCCCGATCATCTGCTCAAGGCTGCCCAGCCCACGCTCTGCTTCCAGTGCCACTCCGATGTGAAACCGGCGTTCGCCATGCCCTTCCACCACAAGGTGAACGAAGGCCTGGTCAAGTGCAATGACTGTCATGACGTTCACGGCACCTTCGGGAACAACAACCTGAAGTCCACGGCCGATCAGAATGCGATCTGTACCAAGTGCCACATGGAAGTGCGCGGACCTTACGTGTACGAGCACGCCGCGGTCAAGGCGGAGGGGTGCCTGGCGTGCCACACACCGCATGGATCTCAGAATCCCCGGCTGCTGAATATGCCGTCGATCAATACGCTGTGCAACCAATGTCATAGCCCAGTCGCCGCTGGAACGGTTCACGGAATGAACGCAGGATCGGCGGAGCTGTTACCGTGCATCAGCTGCCACACCATGATCCATGGTTCCAACCTCAATCAGGCGTTCCTGAAGTAAACGGAGCTGCGCCGCGCCCTCCAGACCCATCGGACGGCGCGGCACGGATCCTGTACAACTTGGCTCACGAGTTCAAGATTTCGATTTCAGCAACAATGTTTTTCCAAGTGAGGCTTCACATGAAGAAGATAGGCTGGTTTTCCCGGCTGTCCAATCAACATCAACAGCCCTCTCCTGCAATGCTCCAGCGCATTGCTTGGGGCACTGGGGTCGCCATTTTAATGATGATGACGGGCAGCGCTGCCGCCCAAAATCCGACACCCGCCGCCCCCTTGCCGACACCGGAAGCACAGATTGCCGCCCCGCAAGGGTACGCCATTCATCAGAGCGTGGACATGGGCGGGCACATCGTCGGTCTCACCGGCAGCCAAGCCATGTACGACACGTTGGTCAATGTGCAATCCGGGCCGCGTGTGCAGGGCGAGACGTTTGAAATGCACGCTCTTCCGGATAACAAGCATACCCTGATTGATTCCCTCAGCGCCATCGGCAACGGCTTCGGCGGCGATCCGAACAACTTCGCCAAGCTGAGCTTTTACAAGGGCAAGATCTACGAGTTCTCGGGAATCTTCCGTCGCGACCGCCAGTACTTCGACTATGACTTGCTGGGCAACCCGAATATCACCACCGGGCAGTCGATTCCCATCGGTCCTTCAAATGCGCCCACCAGCTCACTTGCCTGGCCGCAGGTGAACCAGTCGCCGGTGATGTTCAATACGGTACGCCGCATGACGGATAACAGCCTCACGCTCTATCCGCTCTCTACGGTGACCTATCGTGTGGCGTACTCGCAGAATATCTTCCAGGGCCCGGGCCTGAGCCCCGGCGAATCCGTCGGCAAGTATGACTCGCTGCTTCAGGAGTATCAGCGCAACAGCACCGACGATTTCACGGGAGCGGTTGATTGGAAGCCAGCGCTGGGCACCAAATTCACCTTTGAAGAGCAGATCGATCACTACAAGGAAAACTCTTATTTCACTCTGGCTCCCAGCGACTTCATGGTGCAAGAGGCCGACGGCACACCGGTCTCCCTAGGCGACTGGGACAGCCAGACTGCCTATGGCATCGGCGCCTGCAATACCGCCAGCATGGGCAGTGCATACAATGCCACAACTAAAGTTGCTACCATCCTCTCGGCGCCACTGGCCCCCGGCGGCCTGCCAGTCATCAATCCGGCATGCGATGTCGTTACCAGCTACCTGCGCAGCCAGCCCACGCGCATCCTCTTTCCAACGGAGATTTTCCGGCTGCAAAGCTCCAGCATCAAGAACATCTCGATGAACGGCAATGCCAGCTACACCAAAGCAAATATGAATCTCCCCAACTACTACGAGAACTTCCAGGGTCTGGATGGGGTGATTCGCTCAGCGACCTTCACCGGCAGCGCGTCCGCAAAGCGTGAGGTAGTCTCTGCAGATTATGGCATCGTCTGGCAAGCGATGAAGACGTTCAGCCTCTCCGAGCAGATTGACTACTCCGATGTTCACCAGCCCGGTACCTCCAACATCTCAGATGGGATCACTGCAAATACGCCCCCGCTCACATCGGGAAACGCTACTATCAATTATTCAGGCGCACTGGTCCCGGGAACCAATCTCACCGCTGAGGGCAGCGCCAACGGCGTCGCCCTGCCCGACTACTTTGGCCAAAAGTTCATGACCAATAACGTTACTGGAAGCTGGGAAGCCACCACGCGCGCCACACTCTCGCTCACCTATCGCTACCGCACGCACATGATCGCAGAGGGCATTCCTGCGAACGCTCCTTTGGCCGTGGGTGCGACTAACAACGGAACCGTAACCATTAACGAAAGCGGTGGAATCTTCAACGCCGCCCTGCGTCCCACCAACCATTGGGATCTGAATGGCACGGTCGAGGCACTCTATGACGACAATGCATTTACGCCGGTTGCTCCACGCCAAACCCGGCACTACAGAGTGCATACCCTGTACAGGCCAAAGCCCTGGGCCACGGTATCGGGCGCCTTTAACGACCTGGAACGGCACAACAATACGAACAACATGGGCGCAGCACCCATCGACGGCCCGCTCAATCATGTCGATCACAGCCGGATTGTGAGCATGGGCACGGTGCTGTCGCCGACTGAACACTACGGCTTCGATTTCAATTACGCCTATAGCGATGTCTATGCGGCGACCAACATCTGCTATCTGAATGGCGCCACAGCTACCTTGCCCGGCGCAGTTCCCACGGCCACCACCACTCTATGTCCTGGCGTCTTCGCCAGGGGATCGACGACCGTGCTTTCGGACTGGGGACCTGCCAGGGATTTCAGTGATGCTCCCACGCAGTATGTTTCAGCGGCCCTCAGTATGACTCCCAACAAGATAATTCACTCCGATATCGGCTATCGCATAAGCGATGTGAACGGCAGCCGGTTCTTCAACGATGCACGCGATGTCAACGGCTCTCTCGTCTCCAAGTATCAGTCTCCCTTTTTCAATCTCGCATGGACGGTTCATCCGGGATGGATTTGGAAGGCAGAATACAATTACTTCAGCTACGGCGAGGGCGGTCCTTCCGGCTCACCGTACTGCAGCAATGCAACCTCTACGACAGCAACGATTGTTCCTTGCAACTCGGCGACGATCTCCGCGTATCCAACCGGTTTAACCGAACCGACTTCCGGTCTGACCGCGCCCCGAACTTTTCGTGCGAATAACGTGACCATTGGAATGCATTACGAGTTCTGACGGTAGGGTCTGGCCTTTTAACCATCGGCGCAGTTCCCGAAGGTCAGGGGCTGCGCCGTTTCGTGTGAGACGGTTTCTCTTGCCATCCTGGTTGCAACCCGAACGACTCATCGCTGTTGTCGGGTTGTAGTATGAAGAAGAAAACGATCGGCCGGTGCTTCTCCCGTGCAATCCGGCCGGCAAAACTAAAGGAGTCTCGCTATGACAAGGATGATTCGTTCCCAGTTGGTGCTGGCTGTTGTGGTCTCTCTAGCCAGCGCCGTGTGCTTCGCCCAATCCGGCGGCGAAGCGACCTACAAAGCCAAGTGCCAGGCCTGCCATGGCTCGTCTGGCGTCCCGAATCCGAACATGGCCAAAATGATGGGCATCAAGCCGGTCTCCGACCCTGCAATTCAAAAGCTCACAGTGACGGAGATGATCGCCGCCGTCAAGAACGGCAAGGGCAAGATGAAGCCGGTTGCAGGACTCACCGAGGCGCAGATCAAGGATGCAGTGACGTACTACAAGGGCTTGAAGTAGGAAGTACAATTGATCTGGAAAGCGTAATCAGGCCCGCCGTTATTGGCGGGCCGTCCATTTGAGAGCGAGGGGAAAGGTACCTGTGCTGCAAAAATTCCGTGAAAACTGGGTGCGGCCG
>JBKQLG010000176.1:0-36200 GCA_052147235.1 Occallatibacter sp. | reverse complement strand
GTCATAACTGGGTACAGCTAGTGTGATAATGCTCTAAAGTTCTTGCAAATATCGGTCTACTGTTTGATTTGAAAGCAGATCGCTCTATTGACGGGCCATAGGCGATGGATTCGCCTTTGCGGCGCAGAAGAATAGCTTGGCAGGCCTTTCCCTACCGAAAAGCACTGCCGCTATGTCTTTTCCGGACGCGCTGGCTGCAAACCGCTTTTGTCATCTGCCGGATCGCTCTTGAAATCTCCGAGTCATCTTCCATGAGCGAGGTTGCTGTACTCTGCATCCGCCGGACAGCGGCGTAGTCGTTGGGGATCTTCCACTCAGCCGGCCTGGTGAGCGCACCGGTAACATGCTCATCGGCGATCTCCAGGTTGAGAGGATCGTACCGGTTGATCACGATTTCGAGTTTGGGGCTGCCGGCGGCGGATAAAAGTGCGATCACGCGGTTTGAGTTACGCAGTTCCGCAAGGCCTACCTGCGTGACCAGGTAGATGGTGGCGGATTCATCGAAGAGAAGCGTATGTTGCAGGTTGAGCTTCGAACCGGCGTCGACCACCACATAATCGAAGTTCTGGAGGGCGACTTCCAGCAGCGTGTCGATGGCATCCTCAGAGACCTGTGTGGGGGCCAGTTCGCTGGGTGCCGCGAGTACGGATAATCCGGAGGCATGCTCTTCCAGCAATCCGGAGAGAAAACTCGAATCGAGCCGCGTGAAATCCTGAAAGACGTTTTCAATGGAGTGCTCAGCCTTGATTCCGAGGTTGATCGCCGCGCCCCCAAGGGGGAGATTGAGATCGATCAAGAGGGTTTTCTTTCCAGATTCCCGGGCCAGCGATACAGCAAAATTGCAGGCCAGGGTGGTGACTCCGGAACCTCCTTTGGCGCTGAGAAATACCAGTAACCTGCCTTCCTCCTCCTTCGCTGGGCGGGACGCCAAACGAAGGGCTGAGGCCCGAGCCAGAGCTTCGGCCATGGCGCCGGAATCGAAGGGCAGAGTGAGAAACTCACGAGCACCGGCACGCATGGATCTGAGCAACAGGTCTGAATCGACCTGCGCCGAACTGACCATTACGGTTGCCAAACCATTGATACAGATGCTCTTTACCAGTTCAAGGGCGAACTTCAGGTCACTGTCCAGGTCAACGAGGACGACGTCAAAGTCGCGATTGAGGGTCCGCGGCGCATCGTCGAGATCGGGAGGATAGGAGGCGAACTCCTGGATTGGGCCAGTCTGGCACTCGCCTAAAGCGTGTAATGCTGCGCTGCGGCGTTTCTCGTCCGGGATGATGACCGCAACGGACAAGCCGCCTGCGCGATGGAAGGCAGGATCAACTACCTCCATGACTCTGGCCTTGGATAGACGGCTGGTCATCTCCTGTGCCATGGGCGTGGTTGTCTCCGTGCCATTTACGCTGATATGCGCGCCGGTTTCAACGCCCTCTCGGCCGACGTCTCCGGAATGCTTCATCTGGGAATCACGTTCGGGCTCGCTCTTCTCAGAACCCACCTGTGATACCGGAATATCCTGCCCCATCGCCATCACCCTCTGCCAAGTATTCTACTCAAGCAGGGTGTGGAACGGTAGATGGGCATTGGTTTCTTGATACAATTCTGCACTTCTTGGCATGAGCAAACGCCAGAATCCGCGGTACCAGCCGGTGCTGAGACTGTGTGATTTGGTCATTGTTCCCGAACAAATGCAGGCGCGGGCACCCGCACGACAGCCGGTCTGGAGGCCGGCGCTACGTTCCGGAGGCCGGCGCTGCGTTGCGGGCAAGCCACAATCATACGGTCTCGATAGGATAAATTCCTTAGCGAAAGAAGCTGAACCCCTTCTTCTTTTCCGGGATGGTGGGCTGGCCGCTAACGGATCTGGTCATCTGCCGGATTGCCCTTGAAATCTCCGAGTCATCTTCCATAAGTGAGGTCGCAGTGTTCTGCATCCGCCGCACAGCGACGTAGTTGTTAGGAATCTTCCAATCAGCCGGTCTGGTGAAGGCTTTAATAATATGGTACTCATCGATTTCCAGGCTGCGAGGGTCGTATCTGTTGATCACAATCGAGAGTTTGGGGCTACCGGCGGTGGAGAGCAGTGAAATCAGGCGATTCGAGTTGCGCAGATCGGGAATACCTATCTGCGTGACCAGATAAATGGTGTCGGATTCTTCGAAGAGAATTGTATGCTGCAGATCGAGTCTCGATCCTGCGTCGACCACCACATAATCGAACGCCTCACGCGCGACCTTAAGCAGTTTGTCGACAGCGTCATCGGAAAATTGCACGGTGGCCAATTCACTGGGCGCCGCGAGTACAGATAGCCCGGAACCATGCTTTATCAACATGGTGGAGAGAAAACTAGCGTCGAGCCGGCTGGAATTCTGAAGAGCGTTCACGGTCGAGTATCGAGGCTTGATACCGAGGTTTATCGCCGCATCACCGAGCGGGAGGTTGAGATCGATCAAAAGAGTTTTCTGTCCTGGATCCTGGGCCAGCGAAACAGCATAATTGCAGGCCAGGGTAGTGACTCCGGAGCCGCCTTTAGCACCGAGAAATACGAGTAACCTGCCGTCGGCCTTTACCTGTGGACGGGTCACCGAACGAAGAGCCGATGCCCGAATCAGAGCATCGGCCATGGCGCCGGGATTGAAGGGCAGAGTGAGAAACTCGCGAGCGCCCACACGCATGGCTCTGAGCAACAGGTCTGGATCGGCCTGCGCCGAGTAAACCATAGCGATTGCCAAGCCGCGGACGCTGATGGACTCCACTAGATTGAGGGCTTGTTTCGGAGTAGTGTCCAGGTCGACGAGGACTATATCAAATTCGCGATTCAGAGTCCGGGGCGCACTATCGAGGTCAGCAGGATACGACAGGAACTCCTGAATTGTGACGGTATGGCAATCACCCAAGGCGCGTAATGCGGCGTTGCGGCGTTGCGTGTCCGGGCTGATGACCGCAACGTACAAGTCGCCTGTGCAGGGGAAGAGAGGGTCAGCAACGTCCGTCGCTTTGGCTTTGGTCGGACGGCTGATCATCTCTGCGCCAGGCGCTTCAAGATGCGCGCCGGTCTCGACCGCCTTCTTGCCGCCGTCTCCGGGTTGCTCGTACTCACCCGCAGCGTACCTGGTCAAAGAGGACACATCGTGGATTGTCGCATCCGCATTTTTCCCGATTGTGATGTGGATACCCTGCTCGACAAGAGAAGTGTTCACCCTAACGAGTATCTCGCCGCCCCAATCGCGTTCTTCTATCAGTTGGCGAAAATGGCGGATTGCCGCCTCGTCCGGCGCGGGAGCTACGCCAAGATCGATACCAACGAAGCTGCGCAGCACAGGCGACTCATAAAGTGCATCCTCCGCGCCGGAGTCCGAGAGGTTGAACCACTGCTGTACGAAAAAGATTCGTAGAAGGATTGACAGGCCTGCCGGAGGCTGACTTCCTGCCGTCAGATCATGCGACTCCACGAGAGCCAACAACTCTTCCCATGGCACCACCTGCTCCATCCGGTCGAGAAACAGTTCCCGCTTGCTCTTGCGGGCAAACTTTTCGGACCCCTCCTGTGGCGCCAGTATATCCTGCGGCATCGACCTCGCCCTCTGCCAGCTATTCTATCCAAGATGGGTGTGCAACGGAGTGCCAAAATCTCATCCAGTCTGAATAAGGGCTAGATTTTGAACTGAGGGGCAGCTCTGAAAGGATTTTTGGACGGGCGGGAGGGGAGCTTGCCGGCAGTTAATCCTCCGTTCAATCTCTCCTAACCGCACCCGGCAAAATGCTGTCTAATGATTCGCATGGGCAAGAACGATTACGCGGCGGTCCGGGCCATTCTGGCGGGAGACAAAGAGGCTTATGGAGCGCTGGTCAAGCGCCATAGCCACAGCCTCTTTCGGGTTGCCTTCCGGATCACCGGCAATGAAGCCGATGCAGAGGATGTAGTACAGGAGGCGTTCCTGCGCGGGTATCAAAAGCTGGAGAGCTTCGAGGCCCGATCCAGTTTTGGCACATGGATCTACCGCATCGCGGTGCGGGGCGCTCTGGACAGAATCAGCCGCTGCCCGGCAGTTGATTTCAGCCGCGTGGCCGGGGCGACCGATCCGGAGCAGGACGAAGTGCAGTTGGCGGATTTAGCAGCCAGCCCCGAGCGCCTGTTGTTGAGCGGCGAGATCGGAGCCATGCAGGAGTTTGCTCTGCAACGGCTGACGGCCACGGAACGAACAGCCTTTGTGCTGCGACACATGGAAGATTGCACTACGGGAGAGATTGCCGCCACGCTGGGCATCGCGCCCAATGCGGCCAAGCAGGCGGTCTTTCGCGCCGTGAAAAAACTACGAATACGATTGGCTGTCTTGAGGGTGAAGCGATGAAACACTTGAATGAAGAGGAATTGTTCGAGCAGTACTATAAGCAGGGCAAAGGCAGAGCCAGGCGGCACCTTGAAACCTGCGAGGAGTGCGCCGAGGATTATGCGGCGTTCAAAAGCGATCCCGATGCGATGCAATCCGAAGAGATTCCGGCACGGGATGCCGCGTATGGCGAGCGCGTTTGGCGGTCGATTGCTCCCCGTCTGCCCGTTTATGAAACGCGCAAGCGGAGCTGGCTGCGCGGCGGCGCATGGAGAGGCCTGAGTTATGCCTCCGCCTGCGCGGTGCTGGTTGCGGGCGCATTCATTGCGGGGCGCGTGTGGGAGCACATGCAGATACGGACAACGGCAGGCACCCATCCTGCTGCGTCCCCGCAACAAGCAGCGCCACCTCAGCAGCGGCTTGTCGTCGTCGTATTGAGCGACCATCTGGAGCGCTCGGAGCGGCTGCTGGTCGAGTTGAAACATGCCGATGCCGGCAGCGAGGAGATGGTTACTCCACTGCGCGATGAAGCGCGCAGCCTGCTGGCGGCCAATCGCGTCTGCCGCCAGAAAGCTGAGAAGGACGACGACCCGGCGCTGGCCTCGGCGCTCGACCATTTGGATCATCTGTTGGCCGAATTGGCCAACCAGCAGGGAGGATTGAACGCCGCGGCTCTGGCTCGCCTGCAAGAGGAAATGAACTCGGACAGCCTGCTCTTTGAAGTGCGCGTCCTACGCTCCAGGATTCCGGATCAACCGCCGGCCGCGAACAACCGGCCGCATGGAGGCACGATATGAATATCAAAGCCATGCTTTATCTCGTGCTGCTCAACGTCTTGCTGTGTGCACCTGTCGCCGGCTTTGCGCAGTTCACATCGGGGCAGAGCTTTTCCGGGGGCATGGCAACGCCGGGAATCAACGACGCCCTGATGGCCGCCGGTTCCCCCGATGCCAGCCTCTATGCGCAGGGAGCGAGAGCCCTCAACGAAGGCCGCTGGGCGGATGCGGAGTCGATCTTCGCATCGGTTGCCGACCAGAAGGGCGAGCACGCCGATGGCGCTCTCTATTGGAAGGCCTATGCCGAGAACAAGCAGGGGCACACTCAATCCGCGCTTGCTACCTGCGTTGAACTGGGCCGCGATTATCCCAAGAGCCTCTGGATCGAGGAATGCGGCGCGCTGGAGATCGAGATTCGCGAGAAGTGCAAACAACCCGTACAGCCGCACAGCAACGATAGCGACGACGTGAAGCTGCTGGCGCTCAACGACCTGCTGCGGCGCGACGAGGCCGCCGGCCTGGAGCAGATTCAGGAGATTCTGAATGGCGATTCCTCGGAAACGCTGCGCAAGGGCGCGCAGTTTCTCCTTGGACATCACTATTCGGAGGCCACCTATGCGCAGATAGTGCGTATCAGCCGCGTTGAGGGAGATGTGCGCATTGAGCGGGGCGAAGAGGCGGAGCGGAGCACGGGAGCTACCTGGGAGAGGGCCGTTCCCGGCCTGCCGCTGGAGACTGGCTTCACTCTGGTGACCGGCGCGGGGCGCGCGGTGATCGAATTCGAAGACGCTTCGAACCTCTATCTGGCCGATAACTCCGTGCTCGTCTTCAACGACCTGCACACTACGGAAGGAGTTCCTTATAGCGCGATGGCGCTGCTCAGCGGCACAGTCTCGCTCCATCTTCGCCCCTATATCGCCGGCGAATGGTTTTATCTGAAGACCCCCACGGACACCTTCGCCGCCAAGTATCGCGACAAGGTTGACGTGCGCATCAGCAGTTATCTGGATGGAATGGCGCTGACGCCGCTGCCCGGCGGTGAGCTTCATATTATCGGGTTCTCACCGCAGGATCTGGCCATCGGCCAGACGCTTTACTTTCGCAATGGCGGCCGCGTCAAAGAAGCCGTTCCTGGCGATCCAGCCGCCTTTACCGAGTGGGATCATTGGGTGGAAAACCTTGTCAACCAGCGATCGGCGGCCATGGAGGCGATGATGAAGGCCTCGGGATTGACGCAGCCCATCCCCGGACTGGCGGAGATGGATGGACAGGGAAGATTCTTCGATTGCGCGCCCTATGGCACCTGCTGGGAGCCGAATGATGTTTTCGCGCGCGAGCAGGAGAGCAACCTACAGCCCGAGGCGCAACAGCCTGCGGGTGATGCCTCCTCGCATCGGGCTGCGACGACGGGGTACGACTCCGGCGCGTCCATGGAACCGCTTGGCTATGACGAGTTCTTTCCCTGTTATCCTCTCATCTCTTCCGGATACAACTTGTATTGGGGAGAG
The DNA here is from genome assembly GCA_052147235.1 of Occallatibacter sp. GTDB lineage: Bacteria > Acidobacteriota > Terriglobia > Terriglobales > Acidobacteriaceae > Telmatobacter. The sequence goes on along the minus strand of JBKQLG010000176.1, from coordinate 29,582 downwards.
GATTCCGGCATGGCGAGGACCATCGATTATTCCGATGCGCTGAACCCATATTCCGATGCTTTGAACCCATCGTCTTACCCATACTATTGGGCCGTCTGTCACGCAGGCGGATGGATTCACCGCGGGCATCGCTACGTTTGGGTTGCAGGCCACAAGCGTCATCACCTGGGCGCGGGGCGCTGGGTCAAGAGCGGCCACAAAACTGCTTTCGTTCCCATTCATCCCTACGATGCCAAAGGCCGGCCCCCGAACAACCGCAAGGAAGAAGTCTTTGTCGAGAACAACAGAAAAGGTCTGGGGATGGAGCTCGCAAGACTCGATCCAGCCCTCCCCGTCAAGATGCTTGATGAGCCCCCCAAGGAGTTCAACAAGGCTTTCTATCCCGCGCTCGCGCACGCGGATACGCCGCAGATGGTAGCTCACCCGATGATGGATGCGCTCTTCGGAATCAATAGAGAGCAAACCAGAGCGGCGGGCGTTCCGCTGAGCTTCGACCATAAGTCGCAGAGCTTCATGATGGAGAGACAGGTGATGCAGGGAAGCAAGAGCGTCACGGTTGCCGCGCCGATCAACAACAGCAGCGGCAGTCTGCAGTCGCGGGCCGATCACTTCAGTGGAGGAGGCGGTGGCTACCATGGCGGCGGAAGCTCTGGCGGCAGCTATCACGGTGGCGGGGCAAGCGGCGGCTCCAGCAGCGGGGGCTCGCATGGCGGCAGTTCCGGCGGCGGAGGGTACCACGGCGGCGGCGGAGGCAGTTCCAGTGGTGGCGGCCCGCATGGCGGGGGCGGCGGAGGCAGTTCCAGCAGCGGCGGCTCGCATGGCGGCGGCGGTTCCAGCGGCGGTTCCAGTGGTGGCAGTTCCAGTGCGGGCAGTTCCAGCGGAGGCGGCTCACATCGCTAGAACCAGCTCATATAGCTGGAAAGGGCCACTCCGCTCACGGAGTGGCCCGTTGCTTCAAGCATTCAAGCCGGCTGAAGTTACCTGGCGGCGACCAGAGGCTGTGTGCTCAAGCTTCCGTTGGCGTAACCCTTGGCAATCTCTGTGATCGCAATGGGCGCATAGTCGCCGGCATGGCCGGCCTGGCCGAACTGGGTCATGCGCGTGGCTACGACTTTTTGCATGGCCTCGCGCGCCGGCTTCATGTAGTCGCGGGGATCGAACTTTTCCGGAGACTCCCACAAAACCTTGCGGATGGCGCCGGTCATGGCCAAACGGTTGTCGGTGTCCACATTGATCTTGCGCACGCCGTTGCGGATGCCAAGCTGAATCTCCTCGACCGGCACGCCCCAGGTCTCCTTCAGCTTGCCGCCGTACTGGTTGATGACGTCCTGCAGATCTTTGGGCACAGAGGAGCTGCCGTGCATCACCAGATGGGTGTTGGGCAGGCGCTTGTGAATGGCGATGAGCACGTCCATCTTGAGGACCGAGCCGTCGGGCTTCTTGGTGAATTTGTATGCGCCGTGGCTGGTGCCGATGGCGATAGCCAGCGCGTCAACGCCGGTCAGTTCGGCGAACTCGACAGCCTGGTCGGGGTCGGTAACGTGCTCCAGGCCCGTGCCGCCCGCCCCGTGGCCGTCTTCAACGCCGCCTAACACGCCGATCTCGCCCTCGACGGTGACGCCGCGCTCATGCGCGTAATCGACGACCTTTTTCGTTACTGCCACGTTCTCCTCAAAGCTGGTCGGGGTCTTGCCGTCTTCCTTGAGCGAACCGTCCATCATCACGCTGGTATAGCCAAGCTCGATGGCGCTCTTGCAGGTCTCAAAACTGTTGCCGTGGTCCTGGTGCATGGCGATGGGAATCTCAGGATTGAGCTCGGCCGCGGCCTGAATCAGCTTGAACAGATAGAGATCTTCGGCGAACTTGCGGGCGCCGCGGCTGGCCTGCACGATGACCGGCGATTTGGTCTCCTTGGCCGCGGCCATAATGGCCTGGATCTGTTCCATATCGTTGACGTTGAATGCGCCGACGCCGTAACCGCCCTTGGCGGCCTCGTCGAGCAGTTGCCGCATGGAGACTAGAGGCATTGAGTTTCTCCTGTGCCGGTGATTCCGGCGAAGTTGGGTTTGGATTCTGCCGCCTTTGCCTTCGGGTATTTCAGATCAGACTATCAGCCTGTCGGGCGGCGAAACTGCGATCATCCTCATGGTAGCAGAGGCACGCAAGGGAAATGTGTGCGAGAGCGCACAGGTGGCCCGCAACGCTTCGTTCGCCCGACTCAGGATGCGCACATTCCGATGTGGGGCAAGCGGTTTCTCTGCGTTGCGAGGTCCAATGTGGAATAATCTGCCGGTGAACCTTCACGCCGCATCCAGCCACGATCTCTTCCTTGTCGCCTGCGCCGCCGGGACGGTGCTGCTGCTTCTGATCCTGATCGCGAAGGTGCGGCTGCACCCGGCGCTGGCTCTGACGGTGGCCGCGCTCACGCTCGGCGTCGCTTCGGGAATGCCGCTGGTCCAAGTTCCGCTCTCCTTCACTGCCGGCGTGGGCAATCTTATGGGGCACATCGCCATTGTTCTGGGGCTGGGAGCGGTGCTGGGCCGCCTGCTCGCCACCAGCGGTGGGGCAACTGCTTTGGGCAGAGCTTTGGTAGACAGTTGTGGCCCGAAGGGCTTGCCCTGGGCGCTGCTCATACTTGGAATTCTGGTGGGGATGCCGGTCTTCTTCGAAGTTGGCCTGGTGCTGATGCTCCCCATCGTGGCCGCCGCCGCCCAGCGCAACGGCCGCCCGCCGATTCTGGTGGGAATGCCGCTGCTGGCTGGGCTTTCCATCGTGCATGGCGTGCTGCCGCCGCATCCGGCGGCGATGCTGGCGGTTACGCAGTTCCACGCCGACCTGGGGCGCACCATGCTGTGGGGGTTGACCGCTGGATTGCCCGCCGCCGCGCTGGCCGGTCCGGGGCTGGGCTGGTTTCTGATGCGCCGCTGGGAGAGGCGGAAGGCCAAAGGTGCGCCAACGTCCGGCGAAGAGGAGACGCCGCTCTTTGCGCCAACGCTTGAAGAGAATCGGCAGATCGACGAGCAGGCGAAGGATGCTGACCTCTTCCCGAAGGCTGCGGACCTTCCCGCACCGGCCGGCCCCGTTCGCGCCGCCACTGCCATTCTGCTGCCGGTAGCGCTGATCTTCCTGGGCAGTTGGGCAGATACGCTCACCGCGCCGGGGGATCTTTCCAACCAGATTCTGCACTTTGTGGGCAGCGCGGATGTGGCCCTGCTGATCGCCGTTCTGGTGGCGTTGGTTACGCTCGGCGGACACATTCAGACCGGCCGGCATCATGGCCGCGAACTGCTGCGACGGCTCACCGGCGAAGCCTTTGAACCCATCGCCGGCGTGCTGGTGATCCTGGCCGCCGCCGGAGGCCTGAGTGGCATTCTGCGCGACTCCGGCGCAGCGCAGGCCACTGTCGGTCTCGCTTTGGGCGCGCACATGCCGCCGCTGGTGCTGGCCTGGCTGCTGGCCGCGGTGGTTCGCGTCTCGGTTGGCTCGGCGACGGTGGCGACTGCCGTTGCCTCGGGAATCCTGGCTCCGGTCGCCCTCCACTTCGGCGTGCGCCCCGAGCTGCTGGTGCTGGCCACCGGCACCGGCTCGCTGATTCTGTCGCATGTAAACGACCCCGGCTTCTGGCTGATCCAGTCCTTCTTCAAGCTGGAACTGAAGGAGACACTCTCCACCTGGACGGTGCTGGAGACGGTGCTCTCGGTGGCCGGACTGGGCATGACACTGCTGCTGGCAGTCGTTCTGCGGTAAATCGTCCTGCCGTCTTCCAATACTTGGCAGCAAGCTCTCCTTCTAAAATAATCTTGATTTGGACTGAAGGGAGCATAGCGGATGGATGAGCAAAGAAAGATGGTGAGACATTTCCTTGCGGCTTTGGCCTACCGGACACAAAAGGCTCTGCGCGATGCGCCGCCTAAGTTTGCGGAATTTCGCGTTGCGCCGCTGGTGCGCACGCCGCATGAGCTAATTCGCCACATGGACGGCGTGCTGGGATCGGCGCGCAGCTATTTCACCGGGGAACCTTATAACGTGCCTTACTTCCCGGAGTTTTCCGATGCAGTGGCGCACTTTCACGAAACGCTGGCGGATTTGGCGCATCATCTAGAGATCGACACGGAGTTACGCGAGATCACTCTGGAAAGAGTCTTGCAGGGTCCATGCTGCGATGCTTTGAGCCACGCCGGGCAGATTGCGATGCTGCGGCGGCTGGCGGGCTCTGCGGTGCCTCCGGAGAATTTTATCTTTGCAGCCGTAAGCGCTGAGAATCTTGGTCCGGAGCAGCCGTTTCCGGTTCGACCCGATGAGGATTGGATGGACAGGCCGTGAAAGTGGTTTCCTAGATCGCATGAACTGGTAAAAAATCATGGACAATCGCGGACGAGGACGTCCGCGCTACAGGCAGCCGGGAGGCCGGCGCTACATTCTGTTCATTGACCCCTGTTCCCTGTCACTTCGGCAATTGGCTTGCGTCCCAGCCGCCGCCGAGGGCGCGGACTAATCCTATGCTGGCGACGAATTGGCGGGTTTGGAGATCGACCGCGGCGCGCTGATTCTGGAGCAGCGTGGCTTCCGCGGTGAGGACTTCGAGGTAACTCGTGACGCCGCCCTGGTAGCGCTGGCTGGAGAGATCGCGGGAGTGCTGGGCCGATGTGACTGCCTTCTGCTCGACGGCTGACTCCGCCTCAAGAATCCTCAGGCCGGAGAGCTGGTCTTCGACGTCGTTGAAGGCGGCGAGAACCACACCGCGGTAGCCCGCGGCCTGGGCTTCGTAGGCGTGGCGGGCCTGGTCGGTGAGGGCGTGGCGCTGGCCGGCGTCGAAGAGGAGCTCCGCTCCTTGAATTCCTAAAGTCCACAGGGCACTCGGACCCTGAATCCAGGTTCCGGCGTTCATGCTTTCAAAGCCGCCGCCGCCATTCAGAGTGATGTTGGGATAGAAGGCGCTTACGGCGATGCCGATCTGGGCGTTGGCGGCGGCGGCGCGGCGCTCGGCGGCGGCTATGTCGGGACGGCGCTCGAGTAGTTGCGAAGGCACGCCGACAGGGAGCTTGGGCAGCGCCAGATCCTGAGACTGAACAAGCGGCGAAAAGGGAATGCTAAAGGCGGAGAGATTGAGGTTGGCGATGGTTCCGATGGCGTGCTCGAACTGAGCGCGGGCCACGCCCACGTCGATCAGTTGCGCGCGCACGGTTTCCAGCTGCGTGCGGGCCTGGGCAACGTCCACCTCGGTGCCGATGCCGCCGGCCAGGCGGCGCTGGGTGAGGTCGAGTTGATCCTGGAGGTCGGCGATAGTGGCGGCGAGCAGCCGGGTCTGGGCGTCGAGGCCGCGCAGTTGCAGGTAGTCGGCGGCCATCTCGGCATGAAGGCTGAGGGCAATGTTTTCCTCATCGGCGGCGCTGGCCTGGGCGCCTGCGCGGGCGGCTTCGACGGTGCGGCGGATGCGGCCCCAGAAGTCCGGCTCCCAACTGGCCTGGCCGCCAATCACCAGGTCGGTATAAGTAGGGGATTTTCCGGCGGCGAAGTCCGGCCCGTTCTGCGAGATGCGGTCGCGCGAGATGGAAGGCCCCGCCGAGAGCGTTGGATAGAGCGCGGCGCGAGCTACGGCGATCTGGTCGCGGGCGGCGAGATAGGTTTCCAGCACCTGGCGCAGGGTCTGGTTGTTGGCTTCGATGCGCTCTTCGAGCTGGTTGAGCTGCGGATCCTGATAGATCTCCCACCATTTGCCGCGGAGCAAGCCGTCGGAGGGCGAGGCGGGCTGCCATGCGCCTCCGGCCGGGGCTGGCGGCGGGATGACCGCGCTTGCGCCGGTTTCTTTGTAAGCTGGCGGGGTTTCGTAGGGGGGGCGGTTGTAGTTGGGGCCTACGGGCTTGCAGCCGGTGAGCAGGGTCAGGGCGAGGAGGCCGAGGAAAAGAGGGCGGGTTGAGGTTCGTGGTCTCCCACCCATCGCAAAGAACGCGAAGGATGGGGCACCCAGATCATCAAGTTTGGGTTGATTCTTGGAATTCTTTGACAAAGACAGCAAGTTAGCCACCGCTTCGCGGTGATCGCGAGTTGGCGAGTTGGTGAATTCAAGAAGTCTTTCCGCTGCAAGCGGCGTTGGCATGATCACTTGCCTCCCGCGTTGGATTGGCTGGCGGGGCTGACGACCCTAACTATTTCGCCTTCGATGAGGGAGTCGGGCGGGTCCTGGATCACCTGGTCGGCGGGACCGAGGCCGGTGATGATCTGCACGTTTGCTCCGTCGTCCTCGCCGATGACCACGGGAACCAGATGGGCGACACTGCCGTTGACGACGGTGCCAACGCGTAGTCCTTCTTTGCGGAAGATCAGCGCGGCGGCGGGTACGATGAAGGTGACTCCGGCGGGCGGCGTTTTGAAGTGGACCTGGGCGAGCGAGCCGGGCAGCAGTTCACCGGCGCTGTTGTTGACGTCGATCTCGACAAGCAAGGTGCGGCTGGCCGGGTCGATGGCGTCGGCGGTGCGGACCAGCGTGCCCTGATAGATTTTGCCGGGGTGCTCGGCGAAGGTCAGGTCGATGGTAGAGCCGCGCCTGACGTTTGCGGAGAAAACCTGGGGCAGGTTGGCGTAGACGCGCAGGGTCTGGATGGCTTGCAGGTGAAAGAGTTCCTTGCCCGCGCCGGGGTCGATCAGTTGGCCGGTATCGACGTTGCGGGCGGTAACGACGCCGTCGAAGGGCGCGTAGACCTTCTCAAAGGATTGCAGTTCGCGGAGGCGATCTACATTGGCCTGCGCGGATTTGACGGCTGCCGCCGTGGCCGCAGCCTGATTGACGAAGGTGTCGGTATCCTGGCGGGAGACGGCGTTGGAGGCGACAAGGCCGGTGTAGCGCTCGGCCTGGATGCGGGCGTTGTTGGCGTTGGCCTGAGCGGTATTCAGGTCGGCCTGGGCCTGGGCCAGTTGCTGATCCACTTCGGGGGTGGCGATCTCGGCCAGCAGATCGCCTTTCCTGACTTTGGCGCCGATGTCGTAATACCAGCGGGTCAGGTAGCCGGCAGTCCGCGCGTAGATAGGCGAATCAGTGTAGGCGGTCACGTTGCCGGGGAGCACAAAGTTGGACAGCGGCGCTCCCGGCCTGGAGGCGGCAACGATGACGGTGGGAGCAGCCAGCTCATTCGTGGTTTGGGCCAGCACGTGATCGGCATGATGGCGGCGCAGAATGCCGTAGCCGGCCAGAGCGCCCGCAACGAGGACAACGACGGCCACGGCCAGGAGGGCCTTTTGCGGCGAGATAGCCGCTTGCTCGGGCGCGGATTCATGGTCGTAATTCGGCTGCTGCTGCGGATTGTGTTCGTTGCTCATGAAAAACTACTCCGATACTTCGTCTGCTTCATCAAATTCGTCCGGCGCTCCGGCCATCAGAATGCTGTGGGCCGTTTGGCGGCGGCCTTCGAGCCAGCCGTGAACCAAAGAGAAAAATGCGGGCACAAAGAAGAGCGTGGCGACGGTGGCCACCAGCAGCCCGCCGATCACGGCGCGGCCCAGCGGGGCGTTCTGTTCGCCGCCGTCGCCCAGGCCGAGGGCCATCGGCGCCATGCCGAGGATCATGGCCAGCGCGGTCATCAGCACCGGGCGCAGGCGGACAAAGCCGGCGTTGAGCGCGGCGCGGCGCGCGTCGCCCACCAGGATTTCCAACTGCTCGCGGGCAAAGCTGACGACAAGAATCGAGTTGGCCGTGGCCACGCCCATACACATGATGGCCCCGGTGAGCGCCGGTACGCTGAGGCGGGTATTGGTGAGAAAGAGGAACCAAACGATGCCGGCCAAAGCCGCGGGCAGCGCCGCGATGATGATGAAGGGATCCAGCCATGACTGGAAATTCACCACAATGAGCAAATAAACCAGCAGAATGGAAAACGCCAGCCCGGAGAGCAGGCCGATGTAGGACTTCTTCATGGTCTCGCTCTGGCCGCGCAGGATGAAATGGGAGCCGCGCGGCAGCTCGGATTGGTGCTTGGCGATGATCTCTTCCATCTTTCGGGTCACCGTGCCCAGGTCGGTGTGGTTGACATTGGCGTAGATGTCGATGACCGGCTGCACATCGTAGTGGCTGACAGTGCCCAGCTCGGCGCCGGGAACAATGGAGGCCAGGTTGCCCAGGATCTGGGTGGGAACGGGAGCTCCGGGAGCGGCGGTTGAGGCCGCGCCCGGCACTGCGGCAGGAGCGGCGCCGGGCGCGGCAGCGAGGTTGGCTTGCTGTGGCGTGGGCAGGGCCGTGACAGGCAGGCTGTTCAGAGTGGCGAGGGAATCGATCCCATATTGCGGGGCCATGACCGCAACATTATATGTGACGCCGCTTCGGGGGTCGAGATAGAAGTTGGGGCTGGTCTGGAAGCTGCCGCTGAGAGCTACCAGAAGGCTCTGAGCCACATTCTGCTGCGTCAGGCCAATGGCCTGGGCGCGGGTGCGGTCCACGTTTACCGTCATATTCGGATAGTTGAAGGGCTGCTGGATGCGCGCATCGGTCGCGCCGGAGACATAGCGGACCTCATTCAACATGCGCTCGGCGAGGGCGCGGTTGCCATAAAGGTCCGGGCCGACGACCTGGATGTCGATGGGCGCGGAGAGGCCGAAGTTGAGGATCTGGGTGACGATGTCGACCGGCAGCATGTAAAAAGTGACGCCGGGGTACTGGCGGTTGAGCACGGTACGAAGGCGGTCCACGTAATCCGCGGTTGGGTGGTGATCCCTGGTCAACTGCACCTGAATGTCGGCGTCGGCAGGGCCGATTGGCGCCGAGGTCGAGTAGGAGAGGTTCAGGCCGGAGTAAGGCACGCCGACGTTGTCGAGGATGGTGACCAGTTCGCTGGGTGGAATCTGCTCGCGTATGGTGGAGTCGATGCGATCACAGAGGGCAGCGGTCTCTTCGATGCGCGTGCCGGTGCGGGCGCGCACGTGAATCTTGAACTGGCCGGAGTCCACCGAGGGGAAGAAGTCCTGGCCCAGAAAGGGCGCAAGACCCAACGATCCGACGGCGAAGAGCAGGAAGAGAATCAGAAAGACCGCCGCGTGATCCACGCAGAGGGCTAGAAGGCGCAGATAGGCGCGACGGAAGCTCTCAAAGCCGGCTTCGAATGTCTGTTGAAAGCGGGTGAAGGGGTTGCGGCTGGAGCGTTTTCTTTCGGTCTCGGCGTCGTCGTGCTCCTTGAGCAGGTACTTGGCCATCGTCGGCACCAGCGTGCGGGAGAGGAAGTAGCTAGCCAGCATGGCGAAGACGACCGCCTCGGCCATGGGCACGAATAGGTACTTGGCCACGCCGCTCAAGAAGAACATGGGCACGAAGACGATGCAGATGGCCAGGGTGGAGACCAGGGCCGGGACGGCGATCTGCGCCGAGCCGTCGAGAATCGATTGCTCCAGTTCCTTGCCGGCTTCGAGATTGCGGTTAATGTTTTCGATGGCGACGGTGGCGTCATCCACCAGAATGCCGACGGCCAGCGCAAAGCCGCCCAGGGTCATGATGTTGATGGTCTCGTGCAGCATGGCCAGTATGCTGAGCGAACAGAGAATGGAGAGCGGAATGGAGACCGCAATGATGATGGTGGAGCGCCAACTGCCCAAAAAGACCAGGATCATGATGGCAGTGAGGCAGGCGGCGATGATAGCCTCGCGGACTACGCCGTCGATGGCGCCGCGCACGAAGATCGATTGGTCGGAGAGCGGTTCCACCTTCAACTGCGGCGGCAACTGCCCCTTGATACTGTCGAGCTTTTCGCGCACCCCCGCGATGATGTCGAGCGTAGAGGCCGTGCCGGTCTTTAAGACATTCATCAGAATGGCTCGCTTGCCGTCGACGCGCACGATATTGGTCTGCGGCGGGTTGCCGTCGCGCACGTGAGCCACGTCGCGGATGTAGATGATCGCGCCGTTGACCGTCTTGATGGGCAGGTTGTTCAGCTCGTCAACGATGAGCGGAGCAGAGTTGGTTTCGACGGCGTACTCGAAGCGGTCGATCTTCATGGTTCCGGAGGGGACGATAAGGTTCTGCGCGTTGACGGCGTTGACCACATCAACCGGCGAGAGGCCTTTGGCCTGGAGTGCGTGCAGGTCGAGGTCCACCACGATCTGGCGCTGCTTGCCGCCGTAGGGATACGGTGTTTGCGCTCCCTCGATGGTGGCCAACTGGGTGCGGATGTTGTTGGTGGCGATGTCGTTCAACTGCTGTTCGTTGAGGCCCTGGCCGGAGACGCCTAATTGCAACACCGGCACGCTGGAGGCGTTGTACTGAATGATGAACGGGGGGAGCGAGCCGGGCGGCAGAGAGCGCAACTGCACCTGGCAGATGGCAGTGACCTGGGCCACGGCGTTGCCGACGTTGACGTGCGGCTGGAAGAATATCTTGATGAGCCCGATGCCGTTGAGCGATTGCGACTCGATGTGCTCGATGTCGTTGACCGTGGTGGTCATGCCGCGCTCGCTGTTGGTGACGATACGGTTGGCCATCTGATCGGCGGAGAGGCCGGTGAAGTTCCACACCACCGTAACGACGGGGATGTCGATGTTGGGGAAGATGTCCGTGGGCATCGTCTCGATGCTGAAGATGCCGAGGATGAGGATCAAAAGCGCAAAGACGACGAAGGTATAAGGCCGCCGAAGCGCAAGCCGGACAATCCACATAAGGCAGGTTCTCGCTCCTGAGCCGGGCCGCTCGCGACCGGAAGGGCTCGATTAGCGCCCAGTCCGGGTGACCGGCTCATCGGGTTTCTGGAGCGGACGGCGCTCACCGCCAACTCCGTTCCAACTTTCCGTTCAAAGTACAATCTTAGTCGAAGACGCTTGCGAAAGAGGCGCGCACAGAAAATGGGGGATTTACGTGCACTTTTGCGACGGATAAGCGGGCAATAATGATGCGGATCAAGTCGCGGTTGGCCATTCTATCCAGGCGCGAGATGGCCTGCAGATGTCTAGTAAGGTCAAACAAGCCGCGGGTAAACTCAAGGTTCAGTATTCCGTCCAACAAGATTCAGTGATTGCGCGGGCCGTGAGTTATCAGGAAGCGCCCGACTCCCGTACAATAGATTCGTCTTCCATTCATCGGCGGAGTATAACCGCGCCGGGAAGGACGCGCGCTCCCGCAAGGCAGACGGGCTAATCGGACGAAACCTTTCCAGAAACTCAAGCGTCCGTAGAAACGAATACGGGTAATTTGTGTTCTGCCCGAAAGGATCACATTGCTGCCCATTTTTCGGGCATTCACTCAAGAGAAAACGACGGGAATTGACACCATGTCCATAGAAGGAGCTCCGACGTCCTACCTGGCCGCAGACGGCATTGAGCCACAACCCCCCGCTCACAAGAGTTCCTGGGTGCGCATCGTTGTGTACCTGGTGCTGGTCACCGCCTTGGGGCTGATCGTGTGGAAGATTTACCAGAACCAGAAGCTGACAGCGGCCAATAGCGCCGGCCAGGCGGCGGCGCTGATGAACCGGCCGGTTCCGGTGCAGGTGGCAGCCGCCGCCGAGAAGCCGATGCCGATCTTCCTGACCGCGCTGGGAACGGTGACGCCTTACATGAGCGTTACCGTCAAGGCACGAGTCAGCGGCGAGCTGGAGCCGGTGAAGTTCACCGAGGGCCAGCAGGTGAAGCAGGGCGAGACGATCCTGGTGATCGATCCCAGTCCATACAAAGCCGCGCTGGACCAGGCCAAGGGCAACCTGGTCCACGATCAGGCACTGCTGAAAAACGCCCAGGCGGAGTTTGCCCGCTACAAGGCGCTCTATGAAGCAGGCGTGGTATCCAAGGAGACGATGGACGCCGATGAAGCTGCGCAGGGCCAGTACCAGGGGGCCATCGAAGCCGATAAGGCGGCTATCGAGGCAGCTCAATTGCAGCTCAACTGGTGCACCATTCAGTCGCCGATCAATGGCAAGATAGGTCTGCGCCTGGTGGACCCCGGCAATATCATCACCGCCAACACGACCAACCTGGTCGTCATCAACCAGATCCAGCCCATCGCGGTTTACTTTACACTGCCCGAGGATGAGCTTCCCCAGGTGCTAAGCAAGCTGGGGGCGGAAAAGCGCCTGGCCGTGGATGCTTACGACCAGAGCGACACGCAGAAGCTGGCCAGCGGCTACCTGCTGACCGCCGACAACCAGATCGACACCACCACCGGAACCGATAAGCTGAAGGCGGTCTTCGACAACGAGGACCAGGCGCTCTTTCCGAACCAGTTTGTCAACATTCATCTGGTGATGGAAGAGCGGCCCAACGCGTTGGTGGTGCCGTCGGTGGCCATCCAGTCCGGCAATCAGGGCCCGTTTGTGTGGGTGGTCGATACGGACGCAGCCAAGAAGAGCTCGACGGCCCGGATGCAGCCGGTGAAGATAGCCTTGGCCGAGGGACAGGTGACCATTCTGGACAGTGGCCTCACGCCGGGCCAGAACGTGGTGGTGGACGGCGCGGACCGGCTGCGCCCCGGACAGATCGTGATCGCCAGCGTGGCCCGCCAGCGGGGCGGGCAGGCTGCCGGACAGGCGGCAACAGGCCATGCTGGCGGCGCTCCGTTCGCAGCTCCCAAAGCAGCCTCCGGACAGGGCCAGCCCGGAGCGCCGGCAGGCGGCAACAGGAACGGCAATCACCAGAAGAAGGAGCAGCAGTGAGCCTGAGTCCTTCCCGGCCATTCATTCTGCGCCCGGTAGCGACCTCGCTGCTGATGGCGGCGATTTTGCTGGCAGGCGCGGTTGGCTACTTGCAACTTCCGGTCTCCGCCCTGCCCGAGGTGGACTACCCGATCATCCAGGTGCTCACTTTCTATCCCGGCGCCGGGCCGGAGGTGATGGCTTCGTCGGTGACCGCGCCGCTGGAGCGGCAGTTCGGGCAGATGCCGGGACTGAAGCAGATGACCTCAGTTAGCAGCGGCGGCGGCTCGGTCATTACTCTGGAGTTCAATCTCGACGAGAACATCGACGTGGCCGAGCAGGAGGTGCAGGCGGCCATCAATGCTGGCAACAGCTTCCTGCCTACCGACCTGCCCAATCCGCCGATCTACAGCAAGGTGAACCCGGCCGACGCGCCGATCATGACGCTGGCGCTGACTTCGAATTCCCTGCCACTGGACAAAATCGAGGACGCAGCTGATACAAACCTGGCGCAGAAGATCTCCCAGGTTACCGGCGTCGGACTGGTTTCCATCGCCGGAGGGCAAAAGCCTTCGGTGCGCATTCAGGCCAATCCGACGCAGTTGGCCGCCTACAACCTGAGCCTGGAGGATCTGCGCACTGCTCTGGCGGCGGCCAACGTGGATCAGGCCAAGGGTACGCTGAACGGCAACCGACAGTCGTATACCATCGGCGCCAACGACCAGTTGCTGGCCAGCAGCGATTACAAGCCGGTGATTGTGGCCTACCGCAATGGGGCCGCGGTGCGCACCTCCGACGTGGCCACCGTTGTGGATGCAGCGGAAAACTCCCAGCAGGCCGCCTGGATGGATCGCCAGCCGGCGGTCATTGTCAACATTCAACGCCAGCCCGGCGCTAATATCATCGCCGTGGTGGACCGCATCAAGAAGCTGCTGCCGCAGTTGCAGACCAGCCTGCCCGCCACGGTCCGGGTGAAGATTCTCACCGATCGCACTATCACCATACGCGCCTCGGTGCAGGACGTGGAATTTGAGCTGATGCTTACCGTTGCCCTGGTGGTGATGGTGATCTTCCTCTTTCTGCGCAATCTGGCTGCCACCATTATTCCTTCGGTCGCGGTGCCGCTCTCCATTGTGAGCACCTTCGGCGTGATGTACCTGCTGGGTTACTCGCTCAACAACCTGACTCTGATGGCGCTCACCATCTCCACCGGCTTCGTGGTGGACGACGCCATCGTGATGATCGAGAATATCTCGCGCTTCATTGAAGAAGGGATGAGCCCGATGAAGGCGGCGCTCAAGGGCAGCGAACAGATCGGCTTCACCATCATGTCGCTGACGGTTTCGCTGATAGCCGTGCTGATCCCGCTGCTCTTTATGAGCGATGTGGTGGGCCGGCTCTTCCGCGAATTCGCCATCACATTGGCAGTTACTATTCTGGTCTCGGCCTTCGTCTCGCTGACGCTGACGCCGATGATGTGTTCGCGCATTCTTCAGGACAAATCGGTCGCCAAACAGACCCGCTTCTACTATTGGTCGGAGAGAGTCTTCAATAACATCATCGCAGCATACGGGCGGACGCTGACGGTGGTTTTGCGCTATCGCTTCATCACGCTGCTGGTCACCATCGGCACGCTGGTGGGCACGCTGCTGCTCTATGTGGTGATCCCCAAAGGCTTCTTCCCGGTGCAGGATACGGGCGTGATCCTGGGCATCAGCGAAGCGCCGCAGACGGTCAGCTTCACCTCGATGGCTGAGCGCCAGCAAAGACTTGTGGACGTTGTGCTCCAGGATCCTGCCGTCGATAACGTCTCGTCGTTCATTGGCGTGGACGGAACCAACACCACGCTGAATTCGGGGCGCATCCAAATCACCCTCAAGCCAATCGACGAGCGCAAAATCTCCGCCAGTGAAGTGATTCAACGCTTACAGCCAAAGCTCGAAGGCGTTGAAGGCATTCAACTCTTTCTTCAGCCGCTCCAGGATCTCACCGTCGAAGATCGCGTCAGCCGGACTGAGTTTCAGTACTCGCTCGAAGACCCCGATCAGACCGAGCTGGCTACCTACACCAAGCTGATGGTCAAAGAGCTGAGCAAAGAAAAAGTTGTCACCGACGTGGCCAGCGACCTGCAAGACCAGGGCCTGGGCGCGCAGTTAGTCATTGATCGCGACACGGCGGCACGACTGGGCATCGCCATGGCCGATGTGGACAACACCCTCTACGACGCCTTCGGCCAGCGCCAGGTCTCGACCATCTTCACTCAGCTCAATCAGTACCACGTGGTGATGGAGGTGGGACCGAACTTTCAGACCGACCCCACGACACTGAACAATCTCTTCGTCAGATCGGGCAACGGCACGCTGTTTCCACTCAGCCAGCTGGCCCACTGGGAGCAAACGACCGCGCAACTTTCCATCGGCCACCAGGGCCAATTCCCCTCCACTGTGGTCAGCTTCAATCTTGCGCCAGGCAAGGCGCTGGGAGATGCGGTCGAAGCGATGAAGCGCGTCGAGCAGCGTATCCAGATACCGGCCGCCATCAACGCCAGCTTCCAGGGCACGGCCGCGGCCTTCCAGACCTCGCTCTCCAACGAACCGCTGCTGATTCTGGCCGCGCTGATCACCGTTTACATCGTGCTGGGCGTGCTCTACGAGAGCTACATCCACCCCATCACCATCATCTCCTCGCTGCCCTCGGCGGGCGTGGGCGCGCTGCTGGCGCTGATGATCACACACACCGAATTCAGCGTGATTGCGCTGATCGGCATCATTCTGCTCATCGGTATTGTGCAGAAGAACGCCATCATGATGATCGACTTTGCCTTGCAGGCCGAGCGCGGCGAAGGCAAGACGGCCGAGGCCGCCATCTTCCAGGCCTGCCAGTTGCGCTTCAGGCCGATTTTGATGACCACCATGGCCGCGATGCTGGGCGGTTTGCCGCTCTGGCTGGGCGGCGGCGTGGGCGCCGAATTGCGCAAACCGCTGGGTATCACCATCGTCGGTGGGTTGATCATGTCGCAGGCGCTCACGCTCTACACCGTGCCGGTCATCTACCTCTACTTTGACAAGCTGGCGCAGAGGTTGAAGCCGCGTGAACTGCAAGTCAGTCAGGAACAACAACCGGAAATAGCTGATAGCTATTAGCTTTCAGCTATCAGCTATCAGCAAAAACGGGGTGCCCCAGGTCCTTGATTTTGAGACCTGTGATACATCAAACCTTTAACGGAATTCTTTCATCGAGCAAAAATGCCCCGTGCCCCATCCATTCCGCGTTTTTTGCGGAATGGGTGGGAAACCATAAACCTCAATCGGCGCCAGTTGATCAGGACTCCGTAACCGATGCATCTTTCCGCACCATTCATTCAGCGCCCGGTAGCAACCTCGCTGCTCAGCATGGCTCTTTTGCTGGCCGGCTCGGTGGCCTACTCGCTGCTGCCCGTGGCTTCGCTGCCCAATGTCGATATGCCGGTCATCGGCGTGAGCGCGGGGCTGCCCGGCGCCAGCCCGGAGACGATGGCCTCGTCGGTCGCCACGCCGTTGGAGCGCCAGTTCGGACGCATCGCCGGCGTGAATCAGATGACCTCGTCAAGCTCGCTGGGCTCGACCTCGGTGAATCTGCAATTTGACATCAACCGCGACATCGACGCCGCCGCGCGCGACGTGCAGGCCTCCATCAATGCGGCGCGCAGCCAATTGCCCTCTTACCTGCCGCAGAACCCCAGCTATCGCAAGGCCAATCCCGCCGAAGCGCCGATCCTGATTCTCTCGCTGACCTCCGACGTGGTTCCCAAGCCGCAGATCTACGACCTGGCCAACTCCATCCTGGCGCAGAAGATCTCCCAGATTCAGGGTGTGGGCCAGGTCTTCGTTGGCGGCAGCTCCAGCCCCTCGGTCCGCATCGAGTTGAATCCGATGGAACTGGGCGCGAACGGCATCGGCCTGGAAGCCGTGCGCACGGCGCTCGCAGGCGCCAACGCCAACCGTCCTAAAGGCGCCTTTCAGGATGCGAGCCATCGCTGGCAGATCAGGGACAACGATCAGATCTTCAAGGCCAGCGAATACGCGCCGATCATCGCCGGCTATAACCAGCAGACCGGCGCTCCTGTTCGTGTCGAGGATCTGGGCACGGTCGTGGACAGCGTCGCCGACATTCACACCGCCGGCGTCTCGGGCATCAATCCCCTGCACGGGCCGCCCGGCCAGTTGAAAAGCGCCATTCTAATCATCGTCTTCAAGATCCCCGGCGCCAATGTGATCTCTACCGTGGATGCGGTACTGGCCGAGATGCCGCATCTTCAGGCCGCTATCCCGCCCACCATCGCAATCGACGTGGCCGTGGACCGCACCACCACCATCCGCTCCAGCGTACACGACGTCGAAATATCGCTGATGATCAGCGTATGTTTGGTGGTGCTGGTGGTCTTTTTGTTTCTGCGTGAGATTTGGGCCACTATCATCCCGTCGATCGCCGTACCACTCTCCCTGGTGGGCACCTTCGGCGTGATGTGGCTGCTGGGCTACACCATCGACAACCTTTCGCTGATGGCTCTGACCATCGCCACCGGCTTCGTGGTGGACGACGCCATTGTGGTGATCGAGAACATTACCCGCTATCTCGAAATGGGCGACACGCCCTACGAAGCGGCGATGAAGGGATCCAAGGAGATCGGCTTCACGGTGCTCTCCATGAGTTTGTCCTTGATCGCCGTCTTCATTCCGATTCTTTTGATGGGCGGCATCGTCGGCAAGCTCTTCCGCGAGTTCGCCGTCACGCTCAGCGTGGCCATCGCCGTCTCGCTGCTGGTCTCTCTGACCACCACGCCCATGCTCTGCGCGCATTTTCTCAAGTCGCGTGACGAGAGCCGCCACGGCCCCATCTATCGCGCCAGCGAGCGCGCTTTCAATTGGATGCACAACGAATACGCCTCCGGCCTGCGCTGGGTGCTGCGCCACCAGTTGCTGATGCTGTGTGTGGTCTTCTGCACCGTGGCCCTCAACGTTTACCTCTATATCATTGTGCCCAAGGGCTTCTTCCCGCAGCAGGACACAGGCCGCCTAGGCGGCTCGACACGCGCTTCGCAAGACATCAGCTTCGAGGCGATGCGCGTCAAGCAGCGCGATCTGGCTCAGATGGTGCTCGACGATCCAGCCGTCAACTCCGTGACCGCCTTTGCCGGCGGCGGCCGCAACAGCAATAATGTGGGCTTCATGTTCATCGCGCTCAAGCCGCTCGCCCAACGCCCGGGACGCGTCTCCGCAGATGCGGTTGTCAACCGCCTTCGCGGCAAGCTCACCAGCGTTCCCGGCGCCACGCTCTTCCTCCAGGTCAGCCAGGAGATTCAGATAGGCGGGCGCGGCTCGGATTCGCAATACCAGTACACGCTCTCGGACGAAAACCTGAACGAGTTGAACACCTGGGCACCGCAACTCCAAGCCCAGATGAGGAAGATGCCCGAGTTGCGAGACGTCTCCACCGACCAGCAGAATCAGGGACTGGCCGCCAACCTGGTCATCGACCGCGACAGCGCCTCGCGCCTCGGCATCAGCGCAGCGGCCATTGACCAGGTTCTCTACGACGCCTTCGGCCAGCGCGAAGTCTCCACCATGTACACCGCGCTGAATCAGTACTTCGTGGTGATGGAGGTCGATCCCAAATACCAGCTCAGTCCCGACTCGCTGAACGGCATCTTCATCAAATCTTCGAGCGGCTCTATGGTTCCGCTCTCCGCCATCGCGAAATTCGAGCAGCAGCGGACCCCTCTGGCCGTCAATCACCAGGGCCAGTACCCGGCCGTGACGCTGAGCTTCAATCTGGCGCCCAACTTCGCTCTGGGCGACGCCGTCACCGCGCTCGAAAAAGCCCAGCGCGAAATGGGAATGCCCTCAACGATTCACCCCACCTTCCAGGGAACCGCGCAGGCCTTCCAGGATTCACTTGCGAACGAAAAGTGGCTGATTCTCGCGGCATTAGTTGCCGTCTACATCGTCCTTGGCATTCTTTACGAGAGCCTGATCCATCCACTCACCATTCTCTCCACGCTGCCGCCAGCCGGCGTGGGCGCCATCCTGGCGCTGATGCTAACCGGAACCGAGTTGAGCATCATCGCGCTGATCGGCATCATCCTGCTGATCGGTATCGTGAAAAAGAATGCCATCATGATGATCGACTTTGCGCTACAGGCCGAGCGCGAGCAGGGATTGCCGCCGGTTGAGGCGATCTATCAGGCCTGTCTGCTGCGCTTCCGCCCCATCATGATGACGACCATGGCCGCGCTCTTCGGCGGACTGCCGCTGGCCATCGGCATGGGTGTGGGCTCGGAGCTGCGCAAGCCGCTGGGCATCACCATCGTCGGCGGCCTGATCGTCTCGCAGATGCTGACGCTGTTCACTACCCCGGTCGTTTACCTCTTCTTCGATCGCCTGCAATGGCGGGTAATGAAACTGCACAGGATCGGCACGGAACTGGAAGATGCGCCGGGAGATTGAACGAGAGCTATCAGCCATCAGCTTTTTGTGCAGGCGCGAATGATTTTGCCGTAGAATGGCGAGAAGAAAGGCAAAACAATGTCAAGAAAAGAGGCTGTGCTCCTGGTCAGCCGCGCATTGGCGATACTTCAATTGATCTTTGCATTGATGGAGCTTACCTACCTGCCCGTCCGGTTCATGTCACTCCATCACCACACAACAAGCAGGGTCAGCGTATTGGCACCTTCAGGATATGACGATTTCTGGAATAGTTATTATTGTATT
The DNA here is from genome assembly GCA_052147235.1 of Occallatibacter sp. Lineage (GTDB taxonomy): Bacteria > Acidobacteriota > Terriglobia > Terriglobales > Acidobacteriaceae > Telmatobacter. Next base: position 10,240 of record JBKQLG010000176.1, on the reverse strand, counting down.
GACATTGCCTTCCTGCTTACGCGAGTCATTATCTACTTGGTTCTCGCATTCATCTTCTGGAAGTGCGGGCCTTGGATTGAACGCGTTCTCTTACCTAAACGAGAGATTCACGATCAAGTAGACTGATCCTTACAGATCGTCTCCCACCCTAGCGACAAAAACAAGAACGTCGCGAGGGTGGGGCACCCTGCTTTTGCGGGAGGACAGGAAACCGCACTAAGTTGTCTTTTCCCTGTTCCCTGTTTCTTCAAGCCCCATCGGCCCGCGGAGGCTTCTTCCAGCTCTTGACCCTCTCGATCAGCTTCACCGGGTAGTAGGCGTTGCGGGTGTATTGCCGGGCCATGCGGTTGGTATTGAAGTAGGAGCCGTTGAAGGCCACCGTAGTACGCATCAAGCCGGCCCACTTTTCCGACGCATCCAGGTAGAGCGGCACCACCGCAGTCTCCAGCTTCTTGTAAAGAGAGTCGGCCTCCTCGGCGTCGCTGGCGCCGTCTTCGATGGCCCATCCGGTGAAGCCCTCGATGCAGCCCTCGATCCACCAGCCATCCAGAATCGACAGGCTGGGAATGCCGTTGAGCGCGGCCTTCATGCCGCTGGTGCCCGAGGCCTCATAGGGCCGGCGCGGCGTGTTCACCCACACATCCACGCCGGCGGTCATCAATGCGCCCAGATCCCAGTCGTAGTTTTCCAAATAAACGATGCGCAGCGTATCGTTCGAGAGCTGGGCGGCATCGGCGACGACCTGCTGGATCAGCGCCTTGCCGGGCTCGTCCTGGGGATGTGCCTTGCCGGCATAGAGAATCTGCAAGCCGCCGGCCTTGGCGGCAATCTCCTGGAGGCGCGTGGGGTCGGTAAACAACAGCGTCGCCCGCTTATAGGTAGCGGCGCGGCGGGCAAAGCCCAGTGTGAGCACCTTGGGATCGAGGGTTTGATGGGTTCGCCGGGCCACTTCGGCGAGCAATGCTTCCTTGTTCGCGGCATGAGCCGCAAGGATATCCTGCACGGGCAGGTCGATGGCGCTGCGCAGATAAAGAGTGTCGCGCCGCCACGAGGGGATGCGCGCATCCAGCATCTGCTGGAAGGTATCGGAGACCCAGGTGGGCGCATGTACGCCGTTGGTGATCGAATCGATGGGAAACTCCGGAAACATCTCGCGGGAGATTTTTGCGTGTTGCAGGGCCACGCCGTTGGCATAGCGCGAGAAGCGCAGCGCCAACAGCGTCATGTTCAACATTCCGTCGCGAAAACAGCCCAGCGTTTCCAGGCGCGATGTGCGGTCGCCGCCCAGGATGCGATTGGCCTGCTCGGTGTAGAAGCGGTCGTGCCCAGCCGGAACCGGTGTGTGGGTGGTGAAGACGCACTTCCTGCGGACCTGCTCGATGTCGGTCTCCGTGGCCGCGCCCAGCGGTCCGCCGCCCAACTGTCTTTCCAGCAGGCCCAGCGTCAGCAGCGCCGCGTGGCCCTCGTTCATGTGGTAGACGTTTACCCGGTAGCCCAGAGCATGAACCATGCGCACTCCGCCCATGCCCAGCACAATCTCCTGCTGCAAGCGGTAGTTGGTGTCGCCGCCATAGAGGTGATCGGTGAGGCCGCGATCCCAGCCCGAGTTGCCCTCCAGGTCCGTGTCCAGCAGGTAGATCGGAACTACGTGGCCGTAGCGGCCCACCAGGTCATAGCGCCAACAGCGCACCGTTACAATCCGCCCTTCCACGGAGACCGTTACCCGCGCCTTCTCTTCGACGCAAAAGTCGGATGGATTCCACGGCTGGACATCTTCGGTCTGGATGCCGGATGCGTCAAGATGCTGCTGGAAGTAGCCCTTGCGATGAATCAGCGAGAAGGCCACCAGGGGAACGCCCAGGTCGGCCATGGAGCGCATCGTGTCGCCGGCAAGAACCCCCAGCCCGCCGGAGTAGGTGGGCATTCCGGGGTTGATGGCGATCTCCATCGAGAAGTACGCCACCACGCCGGAGACGGGGAAGGCTTCGTAAGAAAATGGCTTGGAGGATGTTGGCTGCATACTTGTCGTGCCTCCACGGCGCTCCCTGGCTGCAAAGCGACGTACTGGAAATAAAAAATCTAATGCGACGTGCCGGGAATGGCGATCTCTCCCGGCCGTTATCGGGATGAACTTTATCCGATTTTAGCAAGAATCGCCGCTGAGAACCCTCACAGGACGGCGGATTGTTACGCAATGGGCCAGCCTCGATACGGTTTTCTCAGGCCGGAAGATGTGAAAGCCGCACGCGGGCGGCATTCAATTGAGCTACGAGGGTGCCTACCCTGACATCTTCCCCCCAGACCTGCAACACCCGTCGGCTCGAGAAAAGTTTTTACAATACGCTGAAACGATTTCGGGAGACACCGCACTATCCATTGTGCGGCGAATCAGGATTCCGGACTGACGACCGCAAGAAGTGATCAGGTTTCACAAACCAAGAGGTAGTGTGATGGCTTCCCCAATCGATACATGCGTTGTTTCAATCGATTCCGCGGCCCGGGTCTCGAGCTCCCGGGCCCGACGGAATCCGGAGCTGGCCGGCAGCGACGACCACTCCTACCCGGCGGCCAACTCCAACTACTTGGAAGGGCTCGTTGACAGCACATTCAAGCCGAAGCAACTGACTCCCGCTGAGCTACATGAACTCTACGACGGCACCACGGTGCCGCAACATCGCTACCTGGCTCCTTCCCTGACGGCGGCTGTCCACTCGCCTGTGATTGCGCTGGACCCGGCGAAATGGTTTGCCGGTATCACGGACGTCGATCTTTGCAGCGTGGCGCGAGCCTGGCTGCAAACCAACAGCAACACCGAGTACGAAGAGTTGAAGCGCATCGAGCTTGACCCGGATGAAAGCCAGTTGAGCGCCGTGCTGACCGTGAAGCAGAGCATTGGTTATTGCGGTGGGCACCTGACGGCGGGAAGCCGGGAGTACGTTGCCTTTTGGGTTGACTGGGGTTCGGGATTCCAGTACGTGGGAACTACCTCGGCGGTAGTGCATGACTCCGGACGCCTTCCAGCGACCGGCCAGGAGATCAACGTCGTCCTGCCAATTCATTTATCCAGGCACGCTGTGAACGAGGGCGCAAAGACGGTCAAGGTGAGGGCTGTACTTTCGTGGAATACACCGCCTTCTACTACGAATCCCAACGCACCGGTGGTATGGGGAGAGAGCCTGGATAGCATGATCTTGATCCCTGGCGGTCAAAAGGTTGCCGTACCGACATGGAGGAGCGTGGCGCCGCACTCTCTCTGGTTTCCCATGAGCGCGCCAGCATTAACCGCGACGCCCCATCCGGCCTGAAGCACACGCCGTCTGGCTTTTTCCTGCAAGCGATGAGTGAGCAGGATTGGCTGTCTTCCCCCAGAAGCAGACGGAGCTCGTTTTACGAAGCGGGTTCCGTCTGCGGCCACCCAAGAAGGAGTAATTTGCAATGATCGATGTCAATTATGTCTGGTGTTTTGCTTTGTGCGCGCTCGCTGTCTGGCGGGTTGCTCATCTGCTGGCCGGGGAAAACGGTCCCTGGGATCTGGTCCGGCGTCTTCGCGCCACTCTTGGCTATGGCATGCTGGGCCGTATGATGGATTGCTTCTACTACATGAGCTTCCTGATCGCGCTGCCTCCGGCAATCTGGATGAGCAGCAGCTGGTTCGGATTTCTCATCCAGTGGATGGCGCTCTCGGCGGTGGCGTGCCTGCTGGAAATGGCATCGCAGAGAAAGCAGATACATATCCGCCTTAAACCCGTTTCCACATCCTATTTGAATAAGGTCATTAACGGAGTGTAAAGCAATGAGGCAAAAAGACCTGACATCCCAGGTGAACTTATTGGCTCCATTAGACTTGGCGGAATTGGGGAAGGCTCCAGCTTTGCCCGGCAGGCCCTCGAAGCCGGACAGCCCTGCAAGATCGCCCTGGTTGTACGTCTCCTTGCCTCTGCTGTTGTGGCTGCTCCTGCTGTGAAGCGATTGCTGCGACGGCTCTCGCCAGGGGGCAGGTATTTCATGCAGAAGAAACACCTGCAATGCTATACTTTGGTCCACATGAGTTGGCGGAGTCAGCGTTGCAGTTTTACTCATTCGATGCGAGTTACGTCAGTAATCTCTGTGCGGGTGACCCCCCGACGCAGGAGCATTTTGTTGTCTATTTTTCTGAACTTCTCCAGCTCAAGCTGCGCTCCCGGCTCAACTCCCCTCACGCTATCGAGGACGTGCGCCAGGAGACCTTCGCGCGGGTCTTCGCGATCCTGCGCAAGGACGGCCTGCGCCAGCCGGAGCGCCTCGGCGCATTCGTGAATACAGTTTGCAGCCATGTGCTCAGCGAGCATTACCGCTCCTCCGGCGGCAGCGAGTCTCTGGATGTGGAGGGCCGGCCTGAGCTTCCCGACAGGCGAGCCAGCGCCCTTGAGATTGTGGTTGCCCGGCAGACCAAGGACAAAGTCCGCGAAATTCTGCTCGATTTGGCGCCGCGCGACCGCTCGTTGCTGAAGGCTGTCTTCCTGGACGAGCGCGACCGCGATGAGGTCTGCCGGGAGTTTGGCGTGGAGCGCGACTATCTGCGCGTGCTGCTGCATCGCGCCAAACAGGAATTCAAGAGCGAATATGTGAAACGGCTGGGAAACAAGATGCCGCTGGGCGCGAATATTTAATATCTTTGAAACGATTTGCCGGCGGCGGGCACTATCTAGAGTTGGACCGTAGTGGAGATGGAAAGATGGATCACAGCGAAGCGTTACAACAGATGGCCGCCGAGCGTTACCTGCTGGATGAGCTGACGCCCGATGCGCGCGAGGCCTTCGAGGAGCACCTCTTCGATTGTCCAGAGTGCGCCCTTGATCTTCGCGCCGGAGTCGCCTTTGTAGAAGAGGCAAAAGTTCAGTTGCCCAAGCTGGCGCGCACCATGCCTGCGCCGGTTCGATCCCGCGAACCCAGGGCCGAACGGGGCTGGTGGCAAACCTGGTTTCAGCCGGCCTTTGCCGCACCCGTCTTCGCCACCTTGCTGCTGGTTATCGGCTATCAGAATCTGGTCACCTACCCTGGACTGCGGGCGGCAGCCAATCAGCCGCGCCTGCTTCCCTGGACTCCGCTGCACGGGGCCACGCGGGGCGCTCATCTGGCCATCACCGCTGACCGCCAGCACGGCGTTGCACTCCCAATAGATATTCCCCAGCCGCCCAGCATCGGCGCTTACGCCTCCTACTCCTTCGAACTGACCGACCCGCAAGGAAAACAGGTCTGGACAGGCTCTGTGGCCGCCCCCGGAGACGAGGCCGGCGACAGCCAGAGGATCTCCCTAGTGATTCCCGGCGCAATGCTCAGCAACGGCATGTATACAGTGGCGGTATCCGGCGTTACGGCGCAGGGAGATCGCACCAGGATCGACCAATACGCCTTCGATCTGCATTTGACCGATTGACACGTTCGCGTAGACGACCTAGAATTCCCCCGACTACCAAATCTAGAAAGGTAAGTACCCCAATGCCAGCAGCGAAAGAACAAAAGCACATCTTTAATGCCGAAGCAACGGTGCTTTCGGGCAAACTGTTGCTTCCGGTCGCCCAGATCATCGAACCCCAGGCTCACACCAAGCTTGATCCGAAGGGCGGCTACTTCAGCCAGCGCTCGAACGGCTTTCGGCTTGAGTCGGTTATCTCCTTCCGCGCCGCTTACTCCCACGTCGCCGGCAGCAAGAGCAAGAAGCCGGGCGAAGGCTGGAATACGCTGACCACCACGGTCGTTGAAGGCCTCAATGTGATGGAGGTAGTGACGGCCGACCGCATCGTCGGCCAAACCATCACCGAGCATCCCCTCAAGGGCAATATGCCGTCGATCTCCTTCCTGGGCACGCGCTTCGAAAATCTGCGCATCGCCGGCGTCCCGGTTGAGCTGGAGTGGGACAAGGAGATCTGTGGCTCCACGCCGGCCAACGACCTGCCTTACGCGCTGAATCCAGGCGTGCTCAGCCGCGTCAGCCGCCAGTACGAGCGCATCCTGAAGAACAAGAACCTTCCCGCCGCGCTCCAGGAACGTTACAATCAACTTTCCTCTACTCTCGGCTCTTCGGAGGCGGTCGAATGTTCACTGGTCAACCGGGCGGCTGGACTCTTCCCTGGCTCCGTAGCCGGGAACGTGGTCACCATCCCCGGCTTTGGGACGATCACGCTGGCCAAGCTGACCGTGAAGCACGAGGATCCGATCGCGAGTGCGAAGACTTACAAGAAGACCACCTTCACGCTGACGATGATCGATCTAAAGCTGGGCTGCGCCGTCGAAGGGGATATTCCGATTGGTGGCGGATCGACCAATGGAACAGGGGGATAGTTATACAAAGGAAGCTCCCGAATGCCCGCTGGACTATAACTAATAATTCGATTCTGGTGGGCATTCGAGAGTGGTTTAGAAGTCTTTGGCCGGATCTTCTTCCCGGAATTTCCCCTCTCGCGTGGATGCTCCTACTGTTACTCCTTATTCCTCTAAAAGACAACAATCCTAGCAGTGCCCAGGCTGCGTATGATCATGCTAATAATCTCTTTCAGCGGGGAAATCTGGCAATTTGTCAGCATGAAGCCGAATTGGGTGCGTGGCAATTTCAGATAGCGAATCTCGACTGGGCGGCGAAATTTCAACTACTGCAAGCTGAGACAATGGTGAGACGTGGGATGTATGATGATGCTTTGCGCATTCTCGCAGGCTACTCACCGGATCCTAACCAACCAGAAGATAACATCCGCAAACTGGCGATAGAAGCCGACGCCCTGACCCACCAACAACGATTAACCGCGGCCAATCAAAGACTTATCCCTGCTGAGAGCTTATGCAAGAGCGCAGACTATGCTTCTTGCGGATACCTGCTCAGGACGCGCGGTCTCTTGTCCGTCAGTCAGGGTGCCCCGTTCACAGCACATGAATATTTTTTCGAGAGTCTTCTCTTTGCCCGCACTCATCAGGACCGATGGGGTGAAGTTGTCGCACTCAACAATCTCGGTTTTGCCTCAATGCAATTCGGCCGTTATGATGAAGCCGTGGACTGGCTCCGATCAGCCCACCTGGTAGCCGTTGAGTTGGGTTCGGACTTTTGGACGCACCGCGTTGTAGGCAATCTCGGATGGGCCTATTTCCAGCTTGGAGATGACGAAAGGGCGTTGGAGCAGTTTCTCGAAGCGGAGAAAAGCGCCACAAGACTAGGCAATCTTCGCGATGAACTCAAATGGATCACGACTGCCGGCTATGTCTATCACGATAGCGGCGATAAAGATCGAGCTGTGCAGTCCTATCGTCACGCGCTCTCTCTGGCTAGGCAGATCGATAGCAAGGAAGACATTGTGAACGCACTGGAAGACTTGGCCAGGGTATCGGTTGAGACAGGAAAGCTGGATGAGGCAAGCGCCTATCTCGATCAAGTCACTTCCATGGAGCGTGCAGGGGGCAATCAGCTCAGTGGGTATGTGATGCTGACGCAGGGAATGTTAGCCGCCGCGCGGCACCAGGATCAGCAGGCGGAGACGCTTTTTCGCTCAGTCCAACTTGACTTAGCAAGTCCAACCACGACCCGGTTGGGCGCAGGGATTGAGTTGGGCGAGTTATATGAGTTGGAAGGCAATACCAAAGCCGCTGAGCAGACTTACAAAGCCACACTGGCGGACTTCGAGTCGGCGCGGGCGCAACTCCGGAACGAAAACTCAAGACTGCCCTTCGCCGCCAACGCCACCGGCATCTACGACCATTACATCCATCTGCTGGTGGAGCAAGGGCGCGGCGAGGAGGCTCTGGCCGCCGCCGACCAGAGCCGCGCGCGGACGCTGGCGCAAGGGCTGGGTATAACCGAGAGCAAAAATTCATCCCATCCCTCAGCTCTGAACCCTCGCCAGATCGCCCGGGATTCCGGCGCGACGCTGCTCTTCTACTGGCTAGGCAGCCAGCGTTCCTATCTGTGGGCCATTACTCCGGCGAAGATCGCGCTCTTCCCGCTGCCCGCGCAGAAGGAGATTGCGGCGCGCGTCGAGCGCTACCGCAAGGCGCTGCTGGATGCGGAAGACCCGTTGCAAGAAAGCAATGAGGATGGACAAGCGCTTTATCAGTTATTGGTTGCCCCGGCCGCTAAGCTCATCCGGCCTAACTCCCCGGTAACGATTCTGGCCGACGGGGCGCTGAATCAATTGAACTTTGAAACTTTGTTGGTGCCCGGTCCCGGAGTTACACCGCAAGTTACTTCGGGCGCAAACGCAAGCGCGCATTACTGGATCGACGATCAAACGTTGCTCTCCGCGCCGTCGCTGGAGCTGCTGGCGGCGGCCAAGCCCGCGGCGGGCGGCAGCCGCAATCTGCTGCTGCTGGGCAACCCGGTGACGGCCAGCGCGGAGTATCCCAGCCTGCCTCTCTTTGGGCTTGAGATGACCCAGGTAGCGCGGCACTTTGCCGCGCGCCATGCGGCCGTTTTTGCCGGCCAGCAAGCCACGCCCGCAGCTTATCTCACCAGCAATCCGGGGCAGTATGCCTATATTCATTTTGTCTCTCATGCCATTGCCAGCCGCGCGGACCCGCTGGATTCGGCCATCATCCTTTCCGGCTCCACGCTCTCCGGCGGCACATCCGGCGAGGAGTCTTACAAGCTTTACGCCCGCGAGATCATGCAGCATCCCATCGATGCCCGGCTGGTGACGATCTCGGCGTGCTACGGCAGCGGCACGCGCTCCTATGCGGGAGAAGGGTTGGTGGGCCTCTCCTGGGCCTTTCTTCGCGCTGGCGCGCACAACGTCATCGGCGCGCTGTGGGAGGTGATCGACGACTCAACGCCGCAGCTGATGGACGCGCTCTATCAGGGATTGGCAGACGGGCAGAACCCGGCCACAGCGCTGCGCCGCGCCAAACTTAACCTGCTGCATTCACAGGGCAGATTTCGCTCGCCGTATTATTGGGCTCCGTTCCAGATCTACACCCGGCGGTAAGTTGCGGTGATTCCGAGCACGGAGATCGACCTTGCAAATTTCCCAGCTTCATTCTCCTTCTGCTCGCGCGCGCATCGTGTCCTCGACGTAATGCGCCCGCGGCAACTATCCTATAGTGTTGAGGCGCACTTTCAAGCCATTGAGAAGACAGGACAATCAGCACTATGAGTACACAGACAATCGCCATACACCTGCCCGACGGGGCCATTCGCGAAGTGCCCGCCGGCACAACGCCCCTTGAGATTGCCAACTCGATTTCGCCGCGGCTGGCCGCCGTTTGCGTGGCGGCGCGGCTGACGCCGGTCAGCGGGGCAGTCACAGAAAAACCTACCGCCGAGGGCGAGGCGGCCATGTATGCCGCCGAAAACGCCGCCGCCGAGCGTCTGGTGGACCTGTCCACGCCGCTGACTGCCTCGGTGCGCCTGGAGTTGATTCGCGAGCAAGACCCCGAAGCGCTCAAAGTGTTGCGCCACTCAGCAGCCCATGTGCTGGCCACCGCGGTGCTGGAGCTCTTTCCCGATACCAAGCTGGGCCATGGCCCGGCAACCGACTCAGGCTTCTTTTATGATTTTTATCGCGAGAAGCCCTTCACGCCGGAAGATCTGGCGCTGATTGAAGCCAAGATCGCGCAGGTCATTGCGCGCAACGAGCCGTTCGTTCACGAATTCGCTCCCCGAGAGCAGGCACTGGCGGAGTTCGAGCGCGACGGCGACTTCATGAAGACCCACTTCGTGACCAAGTTTACCGTTCCCGGCGACGAGGTGAGTTTCTATCGCAACGGCAGCTTCGTGGACTTTTGCCGCGGGCCGCATGTGCCCTCGACCGGCCGCGTCAAGGCCGTCAAAGTGACCGCGCTGGCCGGCGCTTACTGGCTGGGCGACGAAAAAAATCCGCAGCTGCAGCGCATCTACGGCACTGCCTTCTTCTCGCAGAAGGAAATGGACGCCCACTTTGCCCGCTTGGAAGAAGCCGCCAAGCGCGACCATCGCCTGCTGGGTAAGCAACTGGATCTCTTCAGCATTCAGGAGCTGGCCGGCGCGGGACTGATCTTCTGGCACCCCAAGGGCGCGATGATTCGCAAGGTGATGGAAGACTGGATGCGCGACGAATGCCTGCGCCGCGGCTACCAGCTCGTCTACACTCCGCACGTCATGCGCCGGGATTTGTGGAAGGTGAGCGGCCACGAGGGTTTTTACTCCGGCAACATGTACACGCCGATGGAGCTGGATGACGCCGAGTACCGGCTCAAGCCGATGAACTGCCCCGGCCACATCCTTATTTACAAGAACTCGCCG
>JBKQLG010000175.1:0-3748 GCA_052147235.1 Occallatibacter sp. | reverse complement strand
GCAGCCCATCATCGCCTGCACGATCCCGATCATCCGCACCGAGCGCGTAGTGTCTTCCGGCAAATCCTGTAAGGCATGCTGGCGGGCAAAAGGCGACAATCGATCCGGTTGCGCCGAGTCTCTGACGACTCCCATTCCTTTCAGCCGAATTCGGCCGATGGGCGCGACGACGCGGCTGCACCAGTTTCCAAAGCCATCGCGATATGGTGTGACCTGCGTTGCCGGCTCAGTGATCAGAAGATCGGGCGTTACGATATCCGCGGCCCGGGAATAATGGACGTTGACCGTGAGGATCATCGGCGTCTCTTGCGGGCAGTTGAACACTAATTCATAGCCGACCTGAATCAGCATGCAGTTTCCTTTCTTCAACCGAGCGGCCCCATCCAACGAGCCGCTACGACGGCCATCCCGATAATGAGGGCAATGGCCACCGTGGAACCGACGAAGCGCCATACCAACCGCTGTTGTTCGGTTTTCATAATGTTGCAGCGCGCAGCCGAGCAGCAGCAGCTCGCCGCAGACTCCAGGCGCAGACTTCCGCGCTGATTGCGAATGCACACCAGACCTGCCAATGCGACAGGAAGCCACCGGCGATAAAGAAGGCGCTGGTCCAACCGGCATCCACGCCGAAGCGCCATGCGGCTAGTGAGCCTGCACCGGCAGCGACAGGCGTCAGCAAGAGTCCCAAGAGTGTCAGCCCGTCAGGGCCAGGAGGCCCTGAAAGGTGAAGTGAGCGAAGGATGGCGGTCGTCATCTCACTGCGAGTCATCGGACTGCCACCGGCTGACCAATTTGCAAACCAATGATTTCGCCCGAAACAACCAGTTCCACGCGGCGATTTTGCTGGCGCCCGGCGGCCGTATCATTGGATGCTACCGGCTGGCTTTTGCCAAAGCCTTGCGAAGTCACCGAGGTGCCAACCACGCCCTCCTGTGTCAAGTAGTCGCGCACGGCGTTGCCGCGATCTTCAGAAAGCTGTTGATTGTATTCGTCGCTGCCGACGCTGTCGGTATAACCTTCCACGGCCAGTCTCAAGCCCGGATGGCCGGAGATGATTCCGGCTACTTTTGCAAGCTTCTCGCGAGCAGCCGGCCGCAGCGTGTGCTTGGCTGTGTCGAAGAGCACATCCGACATATTGACGATCAGGCCGCGCGCGGTATCCCGGGTTTCCAGAATCGCGTTGAATTGCAGCAGCAAGTCGGCGCGAAGCTGCGTCCGCTCGGCTTCAGCTTGCGCCTTTTCTTTGGCGGCGCGATCCAGGTCGGCCTGCGCGGCGATTCTCTGAGCTTCGTTCTCCTGCCTCAGGCGATCCGTTTCCGTGTTGGCTGCCAGAAGCCGCGCGTCGTTTTCTTGTCTCAGGCGATCTGCTTCAGTCCGAGCCGCGGCGGTTTGTGCGTCGGTTTCGCGCCGGACCCTCTCGGCGCTCTCAGCGGCGGCGAGTCGCGCTTGTTCCGCTTCTCGAGTGACGCGGTCCGCTTCAGATAGCGCGGCAGTACGCTCACCTTCCACACGCGCTTCACGCTCCGCTCCCACTCGGCGCTCGGTTGCGAGCTGCTCCTCTTCGATCTTCTTCACGGTGATGATCCGCGCGTCCTCCGCCATCTGGACCGCTTCGCGCGCCACGGTTCCGATCGGTTTCTTGCCCGCTTTACCGATCAGATAACCTTCGGCGTTTTCGAGGCCGACCACCGCTTTTTGGAAAGTGTCGCCGGCGTACTGCTCGGCGCCGGTCCAGCGCGCGATCTGCACTGCGTTGCGGGCCTCATAAAGCTCCAACGGCACTTTCGGATTGAGATCTCTCGGGTGAATCTCGCCAGGCTTCACATTCAACACGTACTGGCCTCGCTGCAGCAATTCGTATTTCGCGTCCACTTCTTCGATGGTTCCGGTGGTGTCTTTCCTGACAAAATTCTCCATCACCACCACGTCGCTGGGTTGTGTGACGGCGAAGTATGGCTCGGCGGTCACGATCAAACCGAAGGATTGCAGCTCCGTGGTTGCATCCAGTTTTGTCTTGCCGCTGTTGTTCAGAAGCACTTCGCCGACGTTCGTTGCTCGGCCCTCCGGCGTGATAGCCCACATGACATAGGTAAGATACTCTTGGCCGAACTGAGTTGCCGGCCCGAGCCTTTCCATATCGGCGTCGATCTTAATGACGCCTTGTTTGCTCTCAACTTTGGCTTCGCCCCGAGCTTCGGGCATCAGCGCGGTCCCGCGGAACCCTATCCTGGTCGATCCACTGCGGTGATGGTAGTTGATGGCTTTGGTCGTTCTTGCCACCACGGTAATGCGATAGATCGGCGCCGACGCGCCGTTTTCAAGGGCCTGTTGAGTTGGATTCGGCGCCTGTGGTGCTTGTGCCAGCGCGAGTCCGCACACCGTCAGGAATAAGCTTGTAAACTTCATCTTTCTGAACCTCGATCCTTTTTGCGACGCGTTGATATGTGCACGGCATGCGCCGAAAGCCTTGTGCGGGATCTGTTGGGGCTGTTTGCTGCTGGGAGGGCGCTGCGCTAACCATATATGGTCAGGTGACCTAGTATGGTCAGGTGAAAAAATTAGAGCCGCGGCGCGTACACCACGGCTCGATAAAATCGTTTTGCGAAGATCTAACGGCTGGATGTCGTGTCCGCGTGCTCGTGTCTGGGATATTTGTTCAGCAGGTCCAGCAATCTTCCGGCTGACTTGGGCGGATGCACATGCTGTGTTATGATCTCCCGATTATCCAGTTTCCTGCCGCCATAGAGCTCGGCGTTATCATCCAGGTCCTGCCGCAGCGTGGCGCCTTCTAAAGCAACGCCGGCGAACAGCCCCTGCGATCTGGACCACGAAAGAATCTCGGCGTGCAACTGGGCGTCGGTTTGAGCCGTGGCCGTGCGTCCCACCGGGCCCGCTGCGATGGATCCTTCGGCTCCTAAAGTGAACTTACTGGAGAGCAGCCGGCTCTCGCCTTCGTCATTCATAACCAACATGATCACGTCGGTTTCTGACCCGCCGATTTGGAAACCGAAACTGCCGCCTTCGATACGGACGGTGCCCGGCGCGGACCATCCGGTATTGTTCTTGCTCCGGCAGGTAAAGTATCCCTTGCCGTACTTGGCGCCAAATACAAAGGCAGCCGTTTTGAGTGATGGGACGATCACGATGCAGTGGGCGTTCTCCAGCAGATCTGCGGGAATGCCTTTATCCGGCGCCGACATCACCTCGGAAAATACGTCCGCGGCCGCGTTCAAACGCTTGGCCCCGTCAGATGCCGCTGACAGCAGCGGCGCAAGAGCCAACGTCACTAATACAAGTCTTTTCATCTTTCACCTCTCGATTCCCGATTTCCTGAGGCATGTCCCCTGCCAATGCTCGCCGGCTTGGTTTGGGCCTCCTCCTGCATTGCATAGTCCTCGAAGGAGTACGAAAACATGCTTTGGACAATATTCGTCATTCTGCTGGTGCTGTGGGCGCTAGGAATGGTCACAGCCTATACGGCGGGCGGGCTGATCCACATTTTGCTAGCGGTTGCGGTCGTGGTGCTGGTGATTCGGCTATTTCAGGGACGCAGGATCGCATAACGCCGTAAGCGGGCCGAGCTACTCGCGCAGCTTGGCCCGACCGTGTATCGCCCCATCTTCAGCCGACCAACATCAATTTTCCTTTTTCTGTGCGATAGGCTTCGCCGGCGGGGCCTTCTTGGCCGCTGGTTGCTGCTTGGCTTGCAACTTTTGCTGCTGCGCCTCATGTTTTTGCGCCACCTGCT
>JBKQLG010000174.1:0-6188 GCA_052147235.1 Occallatibacter sp. | reverse complement strand
GACGGTCACGCGGACAGGGCTTATCCAGCACGCAAAACAGCAAGCCGTCGGGCGGAGCGCCGAATTGCCAGTCCGCATGGGCTGAGAGAATGATCAAGATCGCCCGAGGAGCGATTTGCCGAGCTTTCTGCGCCAGTGCCAGGCCATCCATGCCGGGCATCGCCAGGTCGGACACGATCACGGCGTAGTCGCCAGCTCCTCTCTCCGCCAGAAACCCTTCCAGGAAAAACTAAAAATATCCAGGTTAATGACTCAATCCCCTGAAAAATCAGGGGATTTCGTTTCGGACATTTCGGCTTCCAGCAGCATCCGCTTGCGCTCCACACCCCAGCGGTAGCCGGTCAAGGCCCCACTTGCGCCGACAACGCGATGGCAGGGCACCACCAGCGCCACACGATTCATTGCGCAGGCGCGGGCCACTGCGCGGATCGATTTGGGAGCGCCCATCTCCCGCGCCAATTGGCTGTAGCTGCGCGTTTCGCCGCGCGGAATCTGGCGCAGCGCCTGCCAGACGCGCAACTGAAAGGCCGTCCCGCGCAAATCCAGCACCTGCGGCGCGGGCACCTGCGGTGCGGCCAAACGCTCGCTATTCGCTCGCACGAATTTCGTTGCGTTGTTGAAAGATGATTTCTGTGCGGCCAACTTTTCCGACGAGTATGCCGGGCCACAGACCGCTTGCAGCGCAGCGTCCACCATTGCGCTGAGCGCCGGATCGCGCCGCAGTGTCGCGGCGGGAAACTCCTCGCGCAGGCTGGCCTCGGCTTCGGCCTTCGTTCCGGCCAGCGAGAGCCAGCAAAGCCCGCGCTGTGTCGCTCCAACAATCACCCAACCAAAAGGCGAAAGGCCGGAGGCCCAGCCGATCTGCTCGCCGCGCCCGCCGGCGGCAAAGCGCGCGGGCGTCATGCCCAATTGCGCACCGTCATAGCCACGGCTCGACGAACCGAATCCGGCGTTGTAGATGGCGCTGGTCACAGTCTCTCCCTGCTTGAGCGCGCCGCGCAGGCTGGCCGCCCGCAGCGCCCGCTGGTATTGCAGCGGGCTGACGCCGAGCGCCTGCTTGAAGAGCCGCTGCACGGTGAAGGGGCTCAAGTGGACCAGTCGTCCCAGCTCGGCCAGCAGTATGGGCCGGTCGTGATGGGCTTCAATGTGTGCGCGAACCTTGTCGATCGGCCCGCCGGATTCCGCGAATTGCGTTTTGCCGCTCATGAGAACCATCGTCGCCGATCACCGCCTCGGCGCGCTACCCGATTCTTGCGCGTGGTGGATTCTTGAAGCAAATTTCGTTTCAGTTGGCCGGTTTAATGCCGACAATAATATCTCCCGGCAACCCCAGTAAGCTGACTCGTTCCCTGTGTTGAATTTCGAAACCGGCATCCTTGACCGACTGCTCGACATAGATGGGCCTGCAGTCCATATATTGGGGCAGCTTTTGATGCAGCCACTCATACAATCTCAGTAGTATCGATGCCTCGTCATCCTTCGCCATACTGACAATGCCGATCCGTCCGCGAGGTTTTAAAACGCGCTTGGCCTCTGAAAGCACCAGCGGAATCTCCGGCGTATCGAAAAGTTCGAGCGCAAAGCTGGAAAAAACGGCATCGAATTTGCCGTCCGGATAGGGCATCTTCATCGCATCTTCGCAAGTCAATTCAACTCGGCTCCATAAATCGGCCCGTTCCAGTCTCTGTTTGCTGACTTGAAGCATTCCTGAAGATATGTCGATGCCATAGACCTTGCCGCCTTCTCCCACAGCTTCCGCCATTCGCTTCAAGCAATGACCAGTTCCAAAGCCGATCTCAAGAACAGTTTCGCCTCTTGCAATATTCAAACGATCCAGAGCAAGATTCCGGTAATTCTGCTCGAAACCTCCGGCAAAAAAGTCATAGTAGCGGCTCATTCTGTCATAACTGTTTTTTGCCTGAATCTTAGTTCGATTGACTCGCAACGCCGCTTGAAAATTTGAATTCATAGCAAACCTCCTCTTTCAGAGCATCTAGCGTCATTAGACACCGCTCCGCGCGGCGCGCCCCATCAGCACAGCCTCAGCCCGCAGCAAATCCGCCTCGGTGTCCACGCCGATGGTGTCGCCGGGAGCCTCGGCCACATAGAGCGCGATGCCGTTTTCCAGCAGCCGCAACTGCTCCAGCCGCTCGGCCAGCTCCAGCGGCGAGGGCGGCAGCTCGGCAAAGCGCTCCAGCGCTGCCTTGCGATAGGCATAAATCCCCAGGTGCTTGCGGTAGCCGGTGAAGCCGGAACCGTCGCCAACCGGATCGCGCCCGCGGCCAATGTCGCGGTCGAACGGGATCGTTGCACGGGAAAAGTAGAGCGCGCGGCCGTCGAGAGCCGTGACCACCTTGACGGCGTTGGGGTCGGCGATCTCCTCCGGCGGGCAGCGAACGGCCAGCGTGGCTACCTCGACCTCCGGGCGGTCAAAGAGCTTGAGCAGAGGCGGGAAAAACTCCGCGGTCAGCGTTGGCTCGTCGCCCTGGATGTTGACGTAGATGTCGGCTTCGATCTGGCGGGCCACTTCTCGGACTCTATCTGACCCACTGGGACAGGCCGCCGAGGTCATCGCCACGGGAATCCCGCGCTCCCGGCAGGCTTCGGCCACCTCCTCCGAGTCGGTGGCCACCACCACAGGGTCCATCAGCCCGCTGGCCATGGCCGCGCGCCAGACCCACTCGACCATCGGCCGGCCGGCGATCATGCGCAGCACCTTTCGCGGGAGCCGCGTGGAGCTGAGCCGGGCCGGAATCACCCCGGCAATGCGAATCGTGCTCATGCAGTCGAGTGTACCGCGCCAGGGTTTGACCTCTCCTCCAGCCGCCCGTATCATCGGAGTAGGGAGTTGTGCGCGGAGCGCTGTCTTTGCCCGCTTCCTCTGGCCGGGCTTCGCGGCCCGCGACTCATCCGGCGGGGTAGCTCAGATGGTTAGAGCGACGGATTCATAACCCGTAGGTCGGCAGTTCGATCCTGCCTCCCGCCACCAAGTTCCGGCAATCCATCCACAAGACAAGATGCAAAAGACCAGTTCAAGAACATGCGCCTTGATCTGGTCCTTTGCCGTGCCTCGCTCAAGAGTCCGCAGAGATAGTCGCCTCGCGCCCTTATGCCCGCATCGCGCCTTCCACCGCGACCGCGACCGCGACCGATGCGCCGACCATGGGGTTGTTGCCCATGCCGATCAGGCCCATCATCTCCACGTGCGCGGGCACCGACGACGACCCGGCGAACTGCGCATCCGAGTGCATCCGGCCCATGGTGTCGGTCATGCCGTAGGAAGCCGGCCCCGCTCCCATGTTATCGGGATGCAGCGTTCTTCCTGTGCCTCCGCCGGAAGCGACCGAGAAGAATTTCTTGCCATCCAGCAGCCGCTCCTTCTTGTAGATCGCCATCACCGGATGCTGGAAGCGCGTGGGGTTGGTCGAGTTGCCGGTAATGGCCACATCGACCTGCTCCAGATGCATGATCGCAACACCTTCTCGCACATCGTCCGCGCCATAGCAGCGCACAGCCGCGCGTTCGCCTTGGGAATAGGCCTTCTCGCGTACGACGTTCAATCTGCCGCTCGCGTAATCGAAGTCGGTCTGCACATAAGTGAATCCGTTGACGCGCGAGATGATCAGCGCCGCGTCTTTTCCCAGGCCGTTGAGAACCACGCGCAACGGAGTCTTGCGCGCATTGTTTGCGGAGCGGGCCAGCCCGATGGCGCCTTCGGCGGCGGCAAAGGATTCGTGCCCCGCGCAAAAGGCGAAGCATCCAGTCTCTTCGCGCAGTAGCATCGCGGCCAGATTGCCGTGGCCGAGGCCGACCTTGCGATCATCGGCAACCGAGCCGGGAATGCAGAAGGCCTGCAAACCCGCGCCCAGCGTTTCGGCAACCTCGGCGGCAACGGTCTGATTCTTCTTGATGGCCGCGGCCGCGCCAATCAAATAGGCCCAGCCGGCGTTCTCAAATGAAATGTTCTGGATGGACTTCACGATCTTGCGCACATCCACATTCTTCTCCAGGCAGATCTGCTCGGCCTTTTCCAGCGATTCAATGCCGTTGGCGGCAAGAAAGGAGTCGATCTGCGCAATCCGTCTCTCATATCCTTCAAATAAAGCCATGGTCTTCTCCTTATTCCTTGCGGGGGTTGATGGTTTTCACGGCGTCGGCAAAGCGGCCATAGGTGCCGGTTGCCTTGGTCAGCGCGCTCTGCGCATCCACGCCCTTGGCAATGGAGTCCATCATGGGTCCAAGCCGCACAAATTTGTAGCCGATGATCTCGTTGTCCGCGTCCAGTGCGAGTTCCGTCACATAGCCCTCGGCCAGTTCGAGATAGCGCGCTCCCTTTTCGCTGGTACCGTACATCGTCGCGGTCACGCTGCGCAGCCCTTTGCCCAGATCTTCCAGGCCAGCGCCGATGGGCAGTCCGCCCTCGGAAAACGCCGTCTGCGTGCGGCCATAAACGATTTGCAGGAACAGCTCGCGCATCGCCACGTTGATCGCATCGCAAACCAGATCGGTATTCAACGCTTCCAGAATCGTCTTGCCGGGAAGAATCTCCGCGGCCATGGCGGCGGAATGTGTCATCCCGGTGCAGCCGATCGTCTCCACCAGAGCTTCTTCGATGATGCCGTTTTTGACGTTCAACGTCAGCTTGCAGGCTCCCTGCTGGGGAGCGCACCAACCCACGCCGTGGGTCAGTCCGAAGACGTCGGTCACTTCTTTGACTTTGGTCCATCGGCCTTCTTGCGGAATAGGCGCCGGGCCGTGATTCGCGCCTTTGGCGACTACGCACATCTCTTCAATTTCATGGGTATGCATGGGGAGTTTCGCTCCTTGTGTTAACTGGTTAAGTTCTTGCGTTTCATTGGCTTCCATGACACATCAGGACTCACGCCAGCTTGCCGGCCGGCACCCCCTGCATCCGGAAATATGCTGCAAATCGTTCCGATTATAAGCCGCCCGCAAACAGGAGGATGTGACCGCCGCCGCAGTCGATGGGGTGTCGGGCGACGGTTACCTTTCATTCGCATCGCATGAGGACTAGAATTCAGCTAACAGGAGGGCGTAATGGCATCAGAAACCGTGGTTCGCAAGCTCGACGGGAGCGCCGTGGAAGCCCCCAAAGCGGCCTACGTAAAAAAGACGTACCCGCCGGAGTACCTGGCCGAGCATCGAGCGTTGATGGATCGGGTGCTCGAAGAGGGCGCAAAGCGCATTCGCGCCTCGTGCGAGAGGCTAATAGCCTTGGGGTTTTACGACAAGGACGGCAACCGCCTCAAGAAGGAACTCCCTGCGGATATGCAACCGGGCGCGGATCGGGATTTCGGGGGATAGCGGATGCCGATCATGTACGTGGTTGCCGGACCCTCCGGCAGTGGGAAGACGAGTGCGTTTCCTGGAAGCCGATTCGGTTGCGATTACTTCAATGCGGACGACTATGCGGCTCAATTGAATGGTGGTTCTTACGTCGGCATTCCCAGGTCGATTCGCGCGATTGTTGGACCGATCTGCGAAAAGTTTATTGAAGATCACATCGCGGCGGGCAAGGACTTCGCAACCGAAACAACTCTGCGCAGTACCAGCGTCTTCGATCAAATGAGGCAGGCTCACTCAGTTGGATTTGAGGTCAGATTCACTTATGTGTGCGTCGACGGCCTCGATAAGGCTATCGACAGGGTAGCGGGTCGAGCAACTCTGGGCGGACATAGCGGTTCCGAGGATACAGTTCGCGATATTCGGTCCAAGAGCCTTGGCAACTTTCGCCGCGTGCTGGACGAGTTGGGAAAGACAGTCAATATCCTTGACATATACGACAATTCCGTTTTCGAAATGACGCCGAAGCTGATCGCGTCTTTCCTGGGACGCGAAATTACTTTTCTCGCCTCGGAGCTTCCGATATGGATGGATGAAGCGCTGGGGCAGACTTCGTACTCGACTGTGAAGCTCCGGGAGTTCTTCGAGCAAGGAAAGCCCTTGCCGGTTGGCGACTGACAAGAATCCCAAGTTTCAAAGACGAGAGTTGTAGTACCCGGCTTCCAGGTACCGTAGACTGTATATGGAGCGCCGATCCCCGCAAGTTCAAAAAATTAGATTCGATTCACTCTAGGGAACCTCTGAAAAACTCTTTGATCCTTATGGCCTTTGAGTGAAGCTATATTCAGAGGTGGATCACGAATGCAACAACTTACTTTGGCTCG
>JBKQLG010000173.1:0-9470 GCA_052147235.1 Occallatibacter sp. | reverse complement strand
CACCGCGAACATCGGCGTCGAGAAGACCCGCATCGAGCTGGAGCGCGGGTTCATCAAGGTCAACGAAGCCCAGGAGACGGCCGAGCCGGGCGTCTTCGCCATCGGAGATATTGTGGCCGGACTTCCGCAACTGGCGCACGTGGGGGCAATGAGCGGTATGATCGCCGCCGCCAAAATCGCCGGCAAGCCGTTCCGCCCCATTCGCCGCGACCGCATCCCCGGCTGTACCTACACCGAGCCGCAGATCGGGTCGGTAGGTTTGACCGAGACTCAGGCGCGCGAAAAAGGCTACGCCGTCAAGATTGGAAAATTCCCCTTCGCCGGCAACTCCAAGGCCTCCATCCTCGGCAATCATGATGGCTTCGTGAAAGTCGTCGCCGACGCGAAGTACGGCGAGATTCTCGGCGTGCACATTCTCGGCCCGCAGGCCACCGAGCTGATCGCCGAAGCCGTAGCGGTGCTGGAGCTGGAAGGCACGGTCGAGGAGCTGATGTTCACGATCCATGCCCATCCCACGCTGGCGGAATCGCTGCTGGATGCATACGGCGCCGTCGAGGGGATGGCGATCAACGCATGAAGTGCGTGTCAGTAGAGCCGAAAGGAAGAGGGCGCAGTCACAGACTGCGACCTCTTCAAAATACCGGTTGAGAAAGGTTTTTCCTAGAAGGTCGTCGAGACCGTGAACCGGAAGGTCTTGCGCGGCTCCAGGAACCTATTCCGCGCTCCGTAAGCAGCCGTCACCTCGCTGTAGGTAAAGTCGCCCGCGCCGCCCGTCGGGAACATACTGCGGGTAATCAACTCGCCGGAACAACTGTCCTTGTTGCTTCCCAGTCCAAGGTTGCAGTAGGGCTGCTCATCCAACCGCAGAGGGTTGTAGGCATAGTAGAAGCGGAAGGGCGCATTGATGACCGGCATGATGACCGACAGCTCCGCGCCTACGGACATGCGCGGAACGAAGTCGGTACCGGAGATGGGGTGGATGTTGCGCAGGAAGCCGACCTGCGAGCCTGGTATCCCGCCCTGGCAGGCGCCGTTGTTCCACACCGGGCAGCCATAGAGCGGCGCCGTCAGTGTGGCGAAGCCTTCGGGACTCTGCATCAACTGCCCCTTGTTGAGAGCCGTGTCGATGCCGAAGTCGTCGAAGAACGAAAAGGTAACCGGACCGACGATGGGGATGCGGTATTCGGCATTGCTGGTGAAATTTGTGTCGCCGCCGATGGAGGAAATGCCGTAGATAGGCAGCGGCACCTGGATGCACTGGTTCAACTCCGGCTGGGTTGGGTCGCGCGGCACGCAAGAGCCATCGGGATTGGTCAATTGAACATTGACGCGTGTGGGAACGTAGCCGTAAGGCGTGGCGCTGCGGATGTCGAAGCCGCGCAACTCGCCCTCGCCGCCGGAGTAGAAGCGATTCTGGGGTGGGGCCACTGCGCCGCCGAAGCCCTGTATATAACCCAATTGCGCGCGCAAGCCCAGTACGTTACGCCCGTTGGGCGACGGCATCAGGTAGTGCATCGGCCGGAACTGCTTGTAGGCCACTAAGGGCTCGATATAGCGCACGTTGCCCCAGATGCCGGAGTTCTGAAACACCACCGAGTATTCCTTGCCGGTGCGCGGGCGCAGGGGGTTGTTGATGGTGTTGTAGGTGTAGCTGAACGAGGCCAGGCTGTTGACAATGCCGGCCAGCGCGTTGCCCGCCTGAACGCCCGAGCGGAAGCTGATGGTCTGGAAATAAGTCTGCGAGGCTGTGCTGAACGCGGTAATCGTGGACTTGCTCAGCGAATAGGTGAAACCCACGCGCTGGAAGGCGTGCCGCTTGAGCGGATAGCTGAGCGAGAAAGTCAACCCGGTTGCGGCCTGGTTGTAATTCTGTGTCAGGGATTGCTGCGCCTGGGTCAGATTCGCCGACTGCCCGGTTTGGACCTGGTAGTTCTTGGCCGCGTTGAAGTCTTGTTTGTTGTTGAAAATCTGGAAGCCCACATTGAGCGGGCGGTTGTGGATATAAGGTTGCGAGAAGCCGAAAACAAACTGGCGGCTGACGCTGCCCAGGTTGCCCTGCAGGCTGAGCGTTTCTCCCAGGCCGAGGAAGTTATTGGTCTGGTAATTGACGCCCAGAAACGCGCCGGACTGGCCGCTCACCCCGCCATTCAGCCCAATCGCATTCTTGCCCTTCTCTTTCACCTTCAGCAGCAGGTCCACCGTGCCCGCCTCGGCGTCCTGGTGGGCCTCCGAGTCCTGATCCACCTTGAGGGGGTCAAAGTACTCCAGCTGATTCAACCGCATCAGGCTGTACTCCCACAGTTGCGAGTTGTAGACTTGTCCTTCCTCCAGCATCAGTTCGCGGCGAATCACCTTGTCGCGGGTGGTGGTGTTGCCCTGGAACTCAATGCGCGATACGTAAAATGGCTTACCTTCGTCGATATCGATCACCATCGAAACGGTTTTCTTCTCTTCGTCGTAGACCGGTTTGGGGATGGCGCCGAAGTTGATGTATCCCAACTGGCCATAGGCCTTCTTGAGGTTCTCCAGGCCCTTGCCAATCAGTGTGGCGTTGAACCAGTCGCCATCCCGCACCGCAAAAGTGGCGCGCAGCGCCTTCACATTGGAGACGGCCTTGTTGCCGGTGAAGGTGATCGTCCCCAGCCGGTAGCGCTCACCCTCTTCAATGGGGATGAGGATGTCGATGCGCTTGCCCTTGTTGGGCCGGAAGGTGAGCCAGTTCAGCCCGCCCTCGTCGCGAATCTGCGTCCGGGGCTGTTCGACAGCGGCGTTGTAGTAGCCCTTGTCCCGGTAGGCAAAGCGCACCCGCTCGGTGTCATCCTCCAGCTTGGTGGCGTCGAAGGTCTGCGCAAACAAATTCTCGAAGAAGATGGAATACGGAATGCCGATGGGCTTCAGGTCCTTCATCGAGCGGCGCAGTTGAAGTGAGCTGATGTGCGGGTTGCCGGTGAATTTAATCTGGCCCACCTTCACCGTGGGGCCTTCCTTAACGTTGAAGTTCACCTGCACCGAGGCCGGCGGAATCGTCTTCACTTCGGTCTTAATAGTGGCAAACTGATGCCCGTGCTCGGAAAGCAGGTCCTTGAGCACCTGCTCCACCCGCTTGATCTTGGCCGGATCGTACTGGCTTTCAACCGAGAACCCGACCTTTTCCTTCTTCAGGCGGTCCAGCACATCCGACTGGGAGATCGAGTTGAGGCCTTTGTAGTTGATCTCACGGATCGTGGGCTTCTCCCGGACAAAGACGTTCAGGATGATGCCCTTCTCCGTGTCCTCGCGCTCGATGCGCAGATCGTCGAAGTACGCCGTATTCCACAGCGAGTTGAAGTCGCGCTCGATGGAGATGGGGTCGTAGGTGTCGCCAGGATGGGTAAAGAGGCGCGCCAGGATCGTCTCTTTGGGGATGCGCCGGTTGCCGATCACCCGGATCGAATCAATGGTTTGCGACTGCTGGGCCAAGACTGAGCCGGCGCTGAGAGCCACTAGGGCTACGATCGCCATCCGCGCCAGGCGGGAGATGCGAGTGCGCTTTGTCTTCACCGGGCTGGAGCCAAGCGGCGAGCAAAAGTACTGGTGCGGTCCATCGTTCGGCTTCACGGGAAGAATATCGCCACCCTCACTGCTGAAAATCTGTTGCTGCATCAAGGCAAGGAAAGAATGATTTTACCACCCCAGCGACGAAGACCTATCGCTGGGGACTCGGAACAACCGGACAGCAGCCATCCCGCCCAAACCGCCGGGCCGCGCCTCGGCCCGGAAACCGTGTCTCTCCCGGAAATCCCTGCCGCGCTTGCCGCCTTCGGACGAGGGCCGGATTCGATTAGGAACCCATCCACAGTCTATCGGACTCCAGCGGGTTGGGAGGCTTTTTCCTCCCGTGGCGAGCGCAAGATGATTTTTAGACGCAGGGCGAGCGAACAAGACATCCAACCATATAGAGGCATATTCCCGATGAAGAACTCTACGGAGACGGTTTATGAGTTTTCCGCCACTCTGCTGGACGGCAGCACGATCAGCCTGGATCAGTTTCATGGTCAGGTTCTGCTGATCGTCAATACCGCCAGCAACTGCGGCTTTACCCCCCAGTACGCTGCTCTGGAGCTGCTTTACCGCACCTACCAAGAACGCGGATTCGCCGTGCTGGGCTTCCCCTGCAACCAGTTCGGCGCGCAGGAATCCGGCTCGGAGGCCGAAATCGGCGCCTTTTGCGAGAAGAATTTCGGCGTCAGCTTTCCTCTCTTCGCCAAAATCGAAGTCAACGGACCCCGGACCCACCCCCTTTACCGCTTCTTGAAAAATGCCAAACGCGGCATCCTCGGCTCTGGAAAGATCAAATGGAACTTCACCAAATTTCTCGTTGGCCGCCAAGGCAATGTCGTTGGCCGCTATGCGCCGGCGACCAAACCCGAAGCCCTCTCTGCCGCAATCGAGAATCTGCTCGACTGCCCGGATGGCCTTTCGCGGCCTCCATCTTCCCCGGTATAAACCCGCTTTCCCGATTCGTTCGCAAATTGTCCTCTTTTTTTCCCAAGTCTTTGGCCCTTGCGGTATGCTTTTCCTAATCAGGCAAGCAAGCAGGCCCGGTTCCGAAAATCAACCGCCCCGCTCGATGCAGCCGCGAATGGAGGACGTGGTGCGCCAAAACCTTCCCATGATCCTCATCCGAGTGATAGTGGGCCTGGTCTTCCTGCTCGAAGGCATCCTCAAGTTTGTCCGGCCCGAGGATCTGGGCGCCGGGCGCTTTGCCGCCATCGGCCTGCCCTTCCCCCATGTTTTAGCTCCGCTAGTGGGCGCCGTCGAGATCGGCGGCGGCGCGGCCATCCTGCTGAACTTCTATGCCGGAGATGCCGCGCTCGCGCTGCTCGTGGTCATCCTCATTGCCCTCATCACCACCAAGTTTCCCGTCCTGCTGGGCAGGCCATGGGGGCCATTCGCGCTTCCCAGACTCTCGAGTTATGGCTGGCTGAGCTTTTTCCACGAGGCGCGTACGGACCTGTGCATGGTATTCGGTCTGGTGGCTGTCATCATCGACTCCGGCATCCGCATCGGCCGCAGGAGACGCTGGTACCAGAGCGGAAGCTAGACTCTGCCTGTATTGATGAGGCTGGTTAGAAATCAATGGCTTCCCCCGCCAAATCATCCCCGGGTGAGATATTCCGGCTCTTCCTGCGCCTGGGCCTGACCGCCTTTGGAGGCCCGGCCGCGCACCTCGTCCTGATGGAGCGCGAGGCCGTCGAGCGGCGGGGATGGATGAGCCGCGCCCAGTTCCTTGATCTGGTAGGCGCATGCAACCTGCTGCCCGGCCCTGGTTCCACCCAGGTGGCCATGGCCCTCGGTTATCGCCGCGCCGGCTGGATAGGGCTTCTGATCGCCGGAGTGTGCTTCATTCTGCCCGCTTCGCTGGCCACAATGGCCCTGGCCTGGGCCTACGTGCGCTATGGCAGCCTTCCCCAGGCGCAGGGATTGCTCTACGGAGCGAAGCCGGTGATGGTCGCCATCATTGTTCAAGCCGTCTGGAAGCTGGGAGGCACGGCATTTCGCCGCTGGCCGCTGGCTTTGGCGGGGCTCGCCTGTTTTGCCGCCGCGCTGTTGGGCGCGCCGCCAATAGCCGTGCTCCTCGCCGCCGGCGGCCTTGCGCTGCTCGCGGTCTGGCGGCCTTCCCGCCCCGCTGTCCATCTCAGCCTGGCTCCCTTGCCCTTCGGAGCGGGTGGCGCAATCACTATGACCGCGGGACTCGGCTCGCTCTTTCTCGTCTTTCTCAAGCTGGGAGTCGTCGTCTTCGGCTCCGGCTATGTGCTCGTGGCTTTTCTGAAAGCCGATCTCGTGGACCGCCTCCATTGGATCACCATGCCGCAGTTGCTCGACGCCATCACTGCAGGCCAGGTAACGCCGGGGCCGGTCTTCGCCACCGCCACCTTCCTCGGCTACCTGCTGCGCGGGTGGCCGGGAGCAGTGTTGGCCACGGTCGCCATCTTTCTGCCCTCTTTTTTCATGGCGGGGATGGTTGGCGCGTTTTCCGGCCGTATTCGCCAATCAAAGCTGGCCTCGGCCTTCCTGGATGGCGTGAATGCCGCAGCCGTAGCGCTGATGGCTGCCGTTGCTCTTTCTCTGGGTGGCGCCACTCTGCTGGACGGCTGGACCTGGGCGCTGGCTCTGGCGAGCGTGGCGCTGCTGCTGCGCTTCCGGATCAACGCCACCTGGCTGATCCTCGGCGGAGCCACAATCGGCCTCCTGCTGCACGGATCGTCCTGACAATTTTGGGTGCCCCACCCTCGCCGCGTATTTGCTTTTGCGGCTAGGGTGGGATTCATTCCCTCTCAAAAGTGTTACAAAACCACAGCCCCGCGCGCTTACTCCACAGGCGCGGCCATAAAGTAGACGTAAACCAGCAGAGCCACGCCGATGAGGCCGGGAATCAGTCCCACCAGATAATCCGGCTTGTTCTGGGACCAGATCAGCAGCGACAGCGCAGCGCCGACGGCGACGCAGATGATGCCGCCGATCTTCATCCCTTCACGCCCCTTCTGCCGCTCAAACCGGCTCTGCTGCTGAAGCAACTCAAGCGCCGCCTTGGCGCCTTCGCCCGAGGCCTCGGCCACGCGCCGGATCGTCTCGGCCTTGTAAAAGGCCTCACGCTCCTTATGTTGCTTGTCGATCCAGGTGACGGTGGGAATAAAGATCGCAAAGAGCGAGATCGCGCCGATGGAGAGAAAGATCCACAAACCGGCGCTTTCCGCGATCCAGGGTCCGTTGAAGAGCAATAATGCCAAATTTGTCATAGAATCCTCCTGATTCAGTTTTTGGGAATTTCCTGCTTGCAAACAGTGGGACATAGGATGGGCTATTGCGGTTGCATTTTGTCGCAATGATTTCTTCCGCAACAAAATGCAACCGGAAGCGCCAGTGTAGAGTCCCACAGCCAGGAGAGGATTGATTTGGCCGCACTCCTTAAAGACTCGATGGAAGACTTGGCTGCGGTCGAGCGCGTGCTGGCCGGCGACGTGCGCGCCTTTGAGGGGATAGTCCGCCGCTGGCAGCGACCGCTGGTGAATATGGCCTGGCGCTACTCGCGTGATCGCGGGCGCGCCGAAGAGATGGCCCAGGAAGCCTTCATTCGCGCCTGGCGCGGCCTGGCCCATTGGCGGCGCGAGGGCAGCTTCTCCACCTGGCTCTTCGCGCTGGCTGCCAACGTCTATCGCTCCGAGTTGAAGCGCTTTCCCGCCGAAACGCTGCCTTTGGAAGCCGCCCCCGAACCCTCCGGCCCCGCCTCGCAACACAGCGAGCTGGCGGTAAGACTGAGCGGCGAGGCAGTCAGGCGCGCTGTGCTGGCTCTGCCGATGCGCTATCGCGAGCCGGTCGTTTTGTTCTATTTTCATGAGATGGACGTGGCCGCCGCCGCCGCGACGATGGGACTGCCCGAAGGAACACTGAAGGCCCGCCTGTCTCGCGCGCGGGCTTTGTTGCGAGAGCGCTTCCCGCAACTGGATAAGGATTCCCACTCCCACCATGGACGCAAGAACAATAACGTGGCGAGGGTGGAGCGCCCGGATTGTTGTAACAATGAGATCGCTCAAGAGACAGGAAAGGAGGCCGCACGATGAATCAAGCCAAAATCGATCAGAGCGCGATGCTCGACGCAAAGATTGAAGCCCTTTTGGCCGGCGAAGAAGAGCTGATTCCCTCTTCAGGCTTCCTCGGCTCGGTCATGGAGTGCGTGCAGGAAGAGGCTGTCGCCCCTCCGCCCATCCCTTTCCCGTGGAAACGGACCCTCCCCGGCATTTTGGCAATCACAGGAGTCTTCACCTGGGGCGCCGTCAAATTGTTTCGTCAGGGCCTGCCCACGCTGAGCTCGCCCGCACTCCCCCTGCCGCATCTGCCCGCCACCCTCGATCTTCCCCTCGAGCAGGCTGGGTGGGTGGCGCTGGCTTTGGGCGTCACGCTGCTCTCTTATCTCCTCTCGCGCCGCCTCGCCGGGCGTGGCGGACTGCTGTAAGCCGCGCTTCGGCCGCGCTATACTCGGAGCATCTCCTCCGAGGCGTTGTTCCTTCCCGTTTCGCGGATCTTCGCCGCACGGGGATGCTCTCTTGAGCCGCCTCGCGGAGGGCAGACCCTGAGCGTGAGATTCACGCGGAGAAACAGACGTTGACGATGCCGCACAAGCGCTGGCTCTACGCCTTCTGGCTGCTCTTCATCGGCTGCTTTGCCCTGCTGCACGCCCTTCATCTCAGCGCCGACTTTCCCAACCACACGCCGTGGTCCGCCGACTGGGCCAAGTACACCGACGAGGGCTGGTACGGCAACGCCGCCATTCGTGCCCACCTCTTCGGCCACTGGTATCTGCCGGGAGACTTGAACGACGCGCCGGCATTGCCGGTATTGCCATTCGTTGAATGGGTGCTCTTCTTCTTTACCGGAGTTTCAATTCAAGCAGCGCGCGGACTGGCCGTCGCCTTTTTCTTTTGCAATCTGCTGTTGAGTTATCTGCTGCTCCGCGCGAGGGGGCCGCGCTGGACGGCGCTGTTGGCTGTGACGTTGATCGTCACCAGCCCCTTTCTTTATTGCTTCAGCCGGCTGGCTATTCTGGAGCCGCTGCTGATAACCTTCACGCTAACGGCGCTGAATCTCGCTCTCCGCCTGCCCCGAATGCGCCGCCCGCTGGCCTCGTCGGCTGCCATCGGCCTGCTCTGCACGCTGATGGTGCTCACCAAGACCACCTCCGTCGTTCTGTTGCCGGCGTTGATCTGGGCGATGATCGTGCCGCTCTGGCACAATCTCCGGCTGGCCGCGCGCTACGTGCTGGCCGCTGCCGCAGCTTTTACCGTCGCCTTCGGCCTATGGATGGCGCTGGTCATCCATTTCGGCTTCATCGCTGACTACAAATATCTCTTCTCGTCGAATCAAACCATCAAACCCAGGGAGTTTTATTGGCCGTTCGTCAGCTTGTGGTGGTCCTTCCACGGCGGACTATGGGTGGACCAAATTTTGATTCCACTTGCCGGGCTGATCGTGCTGAGTGCGGCCCTGGCCTGGTGGAACGCCAGTGCCCGCAAGCTGCTGCTCGACCCGGTCTTCGGCGCCTCCGTCCTGGCTGTCGCCGGCACTCTCTTCTTCATGGCCTGCCAGAACCATCCTCAGCCCCGCTACTTTGCCGTGTCAGCCTTCTTTTGCTTCTTCGTGGTGGCGCAGGGGGCTGGGGCGCTGCTGGATACGCCCAACGATATTCAGCCGCGCCGCTCCCCGCAACGCACCTTCGGCTGGGCCGTGGTTGCGCTCGCCATTCTGGCCGCGGCCTTCAACGGCCTCCAGACCTCGTACTACGCCGCTCATCCGGAGTACACCTTCGTCGATGCGGCCCAGCGGCTCACACAATACATCGATGCCCACCCCAACGGCAAACGGCTCCTGGTCTCGTCCAGCGGCGACGAGATCACGCTCTTCACCCGCCTGCCTGCCCTGTGCGACGACTTCGG
>JBKQLG010000172.1:0-2842 GCA_052147235.1 Occallatibacter sp. | reverse complement strand
TTAAATACCGCTGTGTGGTTCCTGCGGGGACGTCTGCTCATCGGTTCTCCTCTTCTCAGCCATCGTAGGCTGCCAAAGAACAGAACCTCCACTTAAACCCCTGTCCGAATTTGCTGAGCCAGCTCACAGCATCCTCACCATCCTTCCGACCCTACTGGCGCTTGCCTGCCTGCTTCTGTTCGTTCCCACCGGCTCGGCGCAAAGCGCGCCAGCCGCCAAGCCCACCGTAGCGGATGCGCTGACCTTCATCGCCAATGCCGAACAGGAACTGGCCGCTATGAGCGTCGAAATCAACCGCGCTGGATGGGTGCAGGAGACCTATATCACCGACGACACCATTGCGCTCAATGCCGCCGCCAACGACCGCATGATCGCCCGTCAAACGGCGCTGATCTATGAGGCGCGTAAATTCGACGGCCTCCCGCTGCCGCCCGACGCCGCGCGCAAGCTGCTGCTTCTCAAGCTAGGCATTGGCCTGCCCGCGCCGCAAGACCCCGCGCTCCGTGCCGAAACCACCCAGAAGGCCGCTGAACTCGACGCCGCCTATGGCCGCGGCAAGTACTGCCCCGACGCCAATCCCGATCACTGCCTCGGCATCGACGATCTCGAACCCATGATGGCCAAGAGCCGCGATCCCAAAGAGTTGGCGACCCTGTGGGCGGGCTGGCACGCCGTGGGCAAGCCGATGCGCGGCGATTATGCGCGCCTGGCCGAGCTGAGCAACCAGGGCGCGCGGGAATTGGGCTTTGCCGACACCGGCGCGCTTTGGCGCTCGCAGTACGACATGACACCCGAAGAGTTTCAGGCCGAGATCGAGCGTTTATGGAAACAAGTGGAGCCGCTCTACCTGGAGTTGCACACCTACGTTCGCCGCAAGCTGATCGAGAAGTACGGCGATGCCGCTCGCCGGCCTGACGGCATGATCCCCGGCCATTTACTTGGAAATATGTGGGCGCAGGAGTGGGGCAACATCTACGATGTCGTCGCGCCGCCCTCCGGCCCAATGCCCTACGATCTGGGCGCGATCCTCAAGGCGCGCAACACCACTCCCGAGCAGTTGGTACGCTACGGCGAAGGATTTTATAAGTCGCTCGGCTTCGATCCCCTGCCCGAGACCTTCTGGCAGCGTTCGATGCTCTCTCATCCCCGCGACCGCGATGTGGTCTGCCACCCCAGCGCATGGGACGTGGACAACCTGCGCGACGTGCGCATCAAGGCCTGCTTCCAGCCCACCGCCGATGACTTTGTCACCGTACATCATGAGCTGGGCCACAATTACTATCAGATGGCCTATCGCAATCAACCCTACTTCTTCCAGGGCGGCGCAAACGACGGCTTCCACGAGGCCATCGGCGACTCCATCGCCCTCAACGTCACTCCTGTTTACCTGAAGAAACTCGGCTTGATTAATGAAGTTCCGCCCGAGAGCGCCGATATTCCGCTGCTGCTGCACACCGCTCTCGACAAGATCGCCTTTCTGCCCTTCGGCCTGCTCGTCGATAAGTGGCGCTGGGAGGTTTATTCAGGCCAGGTCACGCCGGATCATTACAACAGCGCATGGTGGGCGCTGCGTGAAAAGTACCAGGGCATCGCCCCGCCGGTGGCGCGCTCCGAGGCCGACTTCGATCCCGGCGCAAAGTACCACATCCCCGGCAACGTCCCTTATATGCGCTACTTCCTCGCCCGCGTCTACCAGTTCCAGTTCTATCGCGCCATGTGCCAGGCCGCCGGCTACAAGGGGCCGCTGAATCGCTGCTCGGTCTACGACTCGAAGGAGGCCGGCGCGCGCCTGAATGCAATGCTCTCAATGGGCCAATCCAAGCCCTGGCCCGAAGCCCTCAAAGTGATGACCGGCAGCGACAAGGCCGACGCCAGCGCCATCGTCGAGTACTTCCAGCCGTTGCTCGACTGGCTCAAGGAGCAGAACAAGGGCGAGAAAGAAGGCTGGACGCTGCCGGCGGACCCGCTGAAGTAGTTAATATGTCATACTCCTGTTAGTCCGCCTTTTCGCCACTGGTTTTGTGCGGCAGCACGATGACTCTGGAAAGGATCGAATTATGAAGATGAGGAATTGGCTTACACCGATTCTGATTTTCGGAATCGCTGCCGCCGCATGGGGACAGAGCGCCGCACCCCCACCCAACACCGCCGTCAGCGCACCATCGCTGTCTGAGACCATGCGGTTTCTTCAATCCACGTTGAACGAACAAGGCAAGATGAATTGGACGACGCATTATCATAACAACGCTGATGGGAATAACTGGAACTATGTGTTTACCTTCGAAGTCAGCCATGTTGTAACAGATGCAGGAGCCTGTAGCATCGCATACCATTACAAAATCATCCGCGACGGCACTGTGATCTCGGACGAGGACACTACAGTCAGCCTTCACGATGTGCAGGACCTGACGTTGACCACAGGGGATCTGCGCCAGAACAAGAATGACGTCGCCGCCGGTCATACTACCTGGACTGCAAAAGTCGATCCGCCTGTCTTCGACCTGATCGTCAAAGCAAAAGGGAACGCGGAGTATTACTTCTTCTTCTTCGAGGAAGATACAGCCAACCGCGCCGCCAAAGCCATGGGCCACGCCGTAGAACTTTGTGGTGGCAGTCGGGGCACATTTTAAGTGCTTGAACTCCCAGGCCTCGCTTCCATGAGGCCTGGGAGTCCAGCTAAATACTAAAGACGAAGCTGCGCTCAATACTTCACTATCGCCATGAAAGAATCCGGCTTCCGCCTAGCGTGGCTGGGTGCCCCAGGTCCGGACTTTCGGACCTGGGATACCACGAACCCGCTATCAATACTTCAGAATCTTAGTGCGTCGTTCAGCCGGCGCGT
>JBKQLG010000171.1:0-4066 GCA_052147235.1 Occallatibacter sp. | reverse complement strand
AATGGGTGCGGCAAGGTGAAGACCACATGAACGTAACGAACGGGCAGTAGTTCCTTGCTCCGCTCGGCCAGCCAGCGGTTGCGGGCCCCGGTCTGGCACTTGGGGCAGTGCCGGTTTCGGCACGAGTTATAAGAGATGGCGCGCAGGACTTTCCTCTGGGGCCACGTCAGCCAGGACCGACAGCGTTCGAGGAAGCGTTCGCCTTGGGCGCGAATGATATCGGCCACCTGGAGGGCAGGCCGATTCATGGCTGATGCATCCTGCGCGACCGGCGAACGGTTTCCGGACTGGAAAGGGGCATGGTGTCCAGGGGGTTGGGAACCGCCTGCAGGTGCCGGCGGGAAAGGTGCAGATAGATCACCGTGTGTTCGAGTTTGACGTGGCCCAGCAGGAGTTGAATAGTGCGCAGGTCGACTCCTGCTTCCGCCAGATGAGTGGCGTAGGAATGTCTCCTACCCGGAATAGTCGCCACTATTCCGGCGTCCGGACTATGCCGGGCGAAGCGAGAGTGGAGAGGCCAAGTGCGTGTCAATCAAGGATTGCCCTTGCATCCCTACGCAGGTTCGCCCGGCATAGTTTGCCCTCGATTACAGGCCTTTGAGGAAAGCCAGCAGCTCGTCAGGGGCCCTGTAGCGACCGGGCTTCCCGTCGGGTGGCGTGACCTTGGCCAGGATTTCCTCCTTCAGTGCGAGATTGGCAGCCAGATAAATCTGGGTGGTTTCGACGGATTCATGGCCTAACCAAAGCGCGATGACGGCTCGGTCGACACCGGCTTGTAACAACTCCATGGCCATCGTGTGCCTCAGAACGTGCGGTGTAACGTGCTTCTGGCGAAGCGAGGGACAAGCGTGGGCAGCGCGCGCCACGTGCTTGGCGAGTAGGTCGGCCACGCTGTCCGGGCTGAGCCGACCGCCACTGGCGCTGGGAAACAGGGATTGGGCATTGTGTCTCGCCGGCTCCCGCAGCCATGCCTTCAGAACCGCCACGGTCATCTTGGTGAGCGGAGTGCAGCGCTCCTTACGCCCTTTACCCACACAGTGCACATGGGCTCCGGCGCCCAAAGACACATCGGGGCGTTGCAGGCCGGTCAACTCCGACAAGCGCAAGCCGGTCTGCACGGTCACCAATAACAAGGCGTGGTCGCGACGTCCAAACCAAGTCCTTTGGTCAGGAGCCGCTAGCAACGCGTCGACTTCCGGACGATTCAGGAAGTGAACCAAACCGCGCGTGTGGCGCTTGCCCGGTATGGCCAGGACACGCTGAATTTGAGCAGCATGAGAGGGCTCTTCGTAAGCAGCATAGTGAAAGAAGGATCGGACTGCCGTCAACCGGAGATTGCGACTGCGGGCCGTGATCCCTCGGCTTTTTTCCAAATCGTCCAGGAAGGCAGCGATCAGTGGGGCATCGATCTCTGCCAAAGCTAAACCAGATGGCGGCTTGTGCAGACGCCGCTGCGCGAACCGCAGGAGCAAACGGAAGGTGTCCCGATAGGAACTGATGGTGTGAAGACTTGCCTGTCGTTGACTCATCAGGCGCTGAGTAAAGAAGCTTTCCAATAACGCGGCTAGAGTGGCAGGGGATTTCATGATTGCCCCTCCCAGCGCTTTTCCAGGCGCTTTACGACCAAGCCCATCAGTTCGGGGCAAGCCGTCAGATACCAGTAGGTGTCGGCCACGTGGACATGCCCCAAGTACGTGGAGAGGACAGGCAGACGCCGCTCCACCTCTTGACCAGACCGGTACCACTGCACCAGGGTCCGCATCGCAAAGCGATGGCGCAGGTCATGCAAGCGCGGTCCGTGGCTGGCCGATG
This sequence comes from Occallatibacter sp., assembly GCA_052147235.1. Classification (GTDB taxonomy): domain Bacteria; phylum Acidobacteriota; class Terriglobia; order Terriglobales; family Acidobacteriaceae; genus Telmatobacter. The sequence goes on along the minus strand of JBKQLG010000171.1, from coordinate 2,254 downwards.
GGGCCCGCAGACCAATTTGCCGAGACAGAGCATAGAAGGTACGGTGCACCTCGCCCTTGTCCAGTCGATTGCCGTTTTGATTCACAAGAAAGTGCGCCTCGGCTCGCGCGGCAAAGAAACGGTCCCGGCGTTTCGCGTAGGCTGCCAGAACCTTGCAGGTCGAGGGATGCAAAGGCACCAGACGAGACTTGCCGAACTTCGTGCCGCGAATGGTGAGGACGCCTTCGGACCAGTCTATATCCCCAGTTCGCAGCTTCAGCACCTCTCCCAAGCGTAGCCCGGTGACCACCAACGTTCCCAGCAGGCAGTAGTAAGTCCAGGGTTTCAGCGGGTGGCGAGAGGCGAGAGACTCAGCGGCTTGCAGCAACCGTCGGATCTCCTCTTCGGAGTAGAGGTATGGTCGAGCCCGCAACGGACGGTAGGGCAGCAGGCCCCACGGCGGAATCTCCGTACGCGGGTCCGTGGCGCTCCAATGGCGTGCGAAGCCGCGCACGAAACTGAGGCGCTGGGCCCATACGGCCGGCTGAACATGGGAAGGTTGCGTGGCCCACTGCAAGGCGCGCGCGGTGGTGATGTGAGAGATCCCCTGCCGTTCCAGGAAGGAGACGAAATCCAGCAGCCCCACTTCCACCTTGCAGAGCTTGAACCCCAAGGCCCGTCGCAGGGCCCCATAATCATGGACGGCTTTTCGAAGCTTTTTCATCGCCCACCTCCCGGCCAAGGCAGGGCCAGGCTCCGCAACGCCGGAAGGTCCACCTTGGCATAGATCGCCGTGGTCTGAGGGCTGCGATGGCGCAGAACTTCGCCGATCTCCGCGAGAGACGCTCCTTGCCGAAGCATTTGGCAAGCGAGGCCGTGACGGAACTGATGCGCCCCCTTCCGCGGGGAATCAATCCCGGCCCGTGCCAGCGCATGTCTCACCACGGAATCGATCGCCTGCGAGCCTTGGAAGCTCTGGACCGGTGCCCGGGCGCGGAGAAAGAGGCATCGGCTGGCAGTTGGCGGCCGCCCTTTCCGCAAGTAGCCGGCGATGGCTTCGCCGACCTCCGGAGGAAGCGGCATGGGGGAATCGTGGCCACCCTTTCCGCGCACCGTGATCAACCCGGCCTGCCAGTCCAGATCCTCCAGCGTGAGGGGCCTGATCTCACCCGCACGCAGACCCCGTCGCACCAGGAGCAACAGGATCGCGTAATCTCGTCGGCCCACCGCCGTCCGCCGATTGCAGGCGGCCAAAACACGTTTCACCTGTCCGGACGGAAAGGCTTTGGGTATATTCGATTGCGACCAATTGGCCACCGAGGGCACACAGGCGGCAAGGTCGGTGTGGACATTCCCGCGATAGTGAGCAAATCGCAGAAACGAGCGCAGCGCCGTGGTCAGCAACTGGACTTGCTTGCTGTGAATGGAAGCCGCACGCCGCTGGACAAAACCGATTACGTCGGCGGCCGAGAGAGAGGCTAGGTTGACGGGACCGGTACCAAAACGTCCGGTTAGAAACTCGCCCACGAAGGGCCGGTAGGCGATCAGAGTCGCTGAGGTGAGCGCCCGTTCTTGCCGCAAATAGAGACAAAATTCGTCTCCCAGCTGCTCTGCTGGCGTTGATGGAGCCAAGGACGGTTCAGCGATTACTCCCTGGCGAAGCAGCAGATTCAAGAGCCGCTTCAGAGCGGCGGGGGCGCCTCGCTGAGGAGGCCGATACCGCGCTCGGAATCGCAAGTAAGGTTGAAAATGCGCGGTCGTAATCTGCGTCGCGCTGATACGACGTTTGGCCAGCCACTGGCTGAAGTCAGCGACCAGGCGGATCTGCAACTCCGCCGACTGCTGGGCATAGCCTTCCGCGCGCAACTCGGCCGCATAGTCATCGATGTACGCACCCAGAGGCCCCCCATGCATGCGCCGCAGGGTCTCGGGATTCTTGAAAAATAGACTCATCATCGGTGTTCTCCTTTCCCAAACAGCCTGTCAGGAAAACACCGACCGGACTATGCCGGGCGACATCTATCTCACTAGGCCGATTATCGGGCTAAATTCCATCAAACCCGGCATAGTCCCAAGGTCGGAATAGTGTCTCAGCAGGTGAGCGTAAACGTGCTTTTCGATGCCGGCCCGCTGGGCGGCGCACTGACAGGCTTCCCAGACCACTTTGGGGGTAATCGGCTTATCGGCACGCCAGTTGTTGACGGTACCGGGAAACAGCCAGGTCTTCGGTCTCATCCAGCGCCAGTACTCGCGCAGGGTCTCCAGCAACTTCGGG
>JBKQLG010000170.1:0-2677 GCA_052147235.1 Occallatibacter sp. | reverse complement strand
GCGGCGGAAATGTTCCCAGCCGTGCGAGCTTGGCAACCTCTGCTCAACTTGTCATCCTGAGCAAAGCGAAGGACCTGCGCAATTCTGGCAGGAGCATCCACGGGCTACGAGTTGCATAGGTCCTTCGGCCCGCAAAGAACGCGGGCCTCAGGATGACAAGCCCTTTTGATTTCGGGGATGGCAAGCCTGTTTATTTGCGGAAATGTTCCCAGCCGCGAGGTTGGAGTTCGTAGGCGATGCCTTTGGGATTGCGGAGGAGAATGAATCGGGGACGAGTGATCACTCCGATCTGCGTCAGGGCGACTCCGGCAATCTGGTGCGGGATGCGCTTGCCCGGACTTGCGGTGAAAAGCAGTTCGTAGTCCTCGCCGCCGTGCAGAGCCAACTCGAGGTCAACTTCACGGGCGGGATTACCGACACGGGCGCGAGGTATGAGCGCGGATTCCAGTTCGGCTCCCACCCCGCTTTCTTCGCACAGATGTGCGAGGTCGGTGGAGAGGCCGTCGCTAATGTCGACCATGGCGGAGGCCAGGCCTTTCTCCCGGAGAATGCGGCCGAGTTCGATGCGAGGCTCGGGATAGAAGTGGCGGGGATACTCGCGGGGATTCAGCTTCTTCTTGGGATTGGCTTGCATACGAACCACGGCGGCTGCCGAGCCGCCGAGGTCACCGCTGACGAAGATGCGGTCGCCGGGGCGGGCGCCGGAGCGCAGCACGGATTTGCCTTTGGGCGCGGTGCCCACCACGATGATGTCGGCGAGGATTCCGTTGGGCGATTCGGCGGTATCGCCGCCGGCGAGGCGGACGCCGAATCTCTTCGCGAGGCTGATCAGGCTGTGCAGAAAGCGCCCGACCCAAACCTGGGGCAAGTCCCGCGGCAACGCTAAGGATAAGAAAGCCGCGACCGGCTGTCCGCCCATGGCTGCGATGTCGCTCAGCCCGCGAGCCAGGCAGCGGTGGCCGACCGATTCCGGCGGGTGCCAGTCGCGGCGGAAGTGAATGCCTTCCAGGGTGAAGTCGGTCGTGACCAAAATTTCGGCACTCCGGGATTGTCGTCCAGGCAACAGACGTATCACAGCGCAGTCGTCTCCAATGCCGGTGAAGACAGCGGAGTGTGTGGGGTGGGCACTCATATCCGGCTGCTTTAGCCGGTGAGATTTCGCCATGCGGCGAATCTGGGCAATCAGCGCTCTTTCGGGAAGTGGCACGGCGCAAATACTATACCGCCCGGCGCTTGAGTAGCGCTGCCGTCGCGGCGGCGAGGGCGAGACGCCGTCGCGACAGCCGGCAGGATGCCGGCGCTACGCCCGAGGCCAAAAGCACACTGGTAACCTGTTCCAGGGTGACTCTCGATTACCGGTCTTCCGTAACCGGCAATGGCCTTGTGCGTCGTTGACAGGGGGAACCCAGTTTGTTACCGTTAACCAGTCATTAACAAATACCCTTTGGCCGAGCTAAGTTCTGCAAGCATTTGAGATTGCAGATGCAGCGCAAATTTCAGGCTCTGGTCGCAGTTCTGGTAGGTGTAGGGCGCGAGAAGGTTTCCATTTCCCAAGATGGGAGCGTAGCCCGAAGACGTCAGGTGTCCGAACAGGCAGTTCTGCAAACTCAGAAACTGGGCCTGGTGTTCCGGACCTGATGCTTTAAAACTTTTGGTTGGCGAGCAGTTCGAGGAGCGATTTGCAGAAACGCTTTTACATCCTTTTTGTGGCCCGCGGGGACGACGGGCAGCTGCGTAAGATTTCTATCCCCGTGCATTATCTGTACGTATTTGTCGTGGGCGCCGCGATTGGATTCCTCAGCCTGACCGGCATTGCCAGTTCTTATACCCGGATGCTGCTGAAGGTTTCCCGCTATAACCAGCTGCGGACGGAGAAAGATCAGCTCAAAGACAATTATTCGCGCCTGGAGCAGGTGGCCAAGGAACGCGATGTGCAGGTGGCGTCGCTGGGTTCGATCGCCGGGGAAGTTTCGGCCCTCTACGGGTTGAAGGCGCAGCCCACGCTGGTGACGGCGACCGCCGAGCAGATTCATGACGCCGACGTAAGTTCTTCGCTCGACCAGTTGCATGCCTTGCGGGCTTCGGCCCTGACCGGGGCTACCATGGTTGGGCTGACGATGGGCCTCACGCGCAATGCCACCACAGCGGACTGGTTCAAAGCCAATTCGGCCCCCAACCTATGGCCGGTGGAAGGCCAGGTGACGGCCAGCTTTGGCGAGCGGATTGATCCGTTCAACGGTGAAGGCGCATTCCACAGTGGCGTGGATATTGGCAGCACCTATGGGGCTTCGATTGTGGCTCCGGCGGACGGGGTAGTGGTGTTCAGCGATCTGCTCGGCGGCTATGGCAGAGCGATCATGATCAATCACGGCAACGGCATCAGCACTCGCTACGGTCACCTTTCCGGCTTCGCGGTGACAGCCGGGCAGGCGGTGCATCGCGGCGATGTGATTGGATACGTCGGCTCCAGCGGACGCTCGACCGGGCCGCATCTTCACTACGAAGTCCGCATCAACGATACTCCGGTAAATCCCTACAAGTACCTCCGCATCTCCGTCGCGCAGAGCGGCGGCTTCTCTTCAGGAAGCTAGAAACCGAGCTTTCAGCCATCAGCCATCAGCCATCAGCTTTCAGTTCTTGGGCTGAATTCGCCCTTTTTCAGCGAGACAGCTCCGGT
>JBKQLG010000169.1:0-2707 GCA_052147235.1 Occallatibacter sp. | reverse complement strand
TTGTTGTATTCAACGATGACAACGGCCGTTGGCCAGGTACTCCGCAGATTGCTGAAGTCTCCGAAGGCAACATTGCCGCCCTCTTTCAACCGACGCAGCAAGGGAGCCAGGCTTATGTCGTCTACGCAGACTGCAAGGATCTGGAAGTAATCGAATTTCCAATTGGATCGTGTCCCCTCCAAGTCAAAGTCAACAAGAAATACGGCAATTTCATTCAATTGGGAGAGATCAAGAGGTGGGAAGACAGAAAGACGCCTTCCGCCATGCCAGCGTTCGAGCGCGGTGGCAATGCGTACAACGCACAATTTAGGAAGCCAGGGTCTTCCGAAACGAGAACACTGTCAATCTATGCTTCTAGAGATGGAGCCAATTCGTTTCAGCTTGAAGGCTCGACCGGCGAGCCCTTCGTCGGAAACAACAAAGCCGTCTCGATTCGATTCCTTTCGCAGCAAGTCGAGTACCTCTCCGAGGGATTCCAGCGCAGCACAGCGGGAACCGGTGAGACCCGCTACCCGCTATTCGTCTGCTAGCTCCCCTTCCTTCATAGGTGGAGAATCTGCTGGGGCTGAACTCGACAAAGAGCACCGATGCGACTGTTTTCAGCGCACTGAAGCCAGAGTGTAGTTCTGATTGGTCCCGGAAAACGCTGTTGTGGCCAGAATGGATTCTGGCTTTACGCCAAATCGCCAATGCGCTCAGCGAGGACAGATAAGTCCTTGGAAGCCGTCTTGCGGATGCTTTCCGGGTTTCCTGGATTCGGAGCGAGTTGACCAAGCTACGCGAGGTTGGCACCGCTAAAGCAAAGGCCTTCCTGACGGAGGGCCTTTGGTGTCGCTAGGGTGATGAGGCGGGGTTACTTGGCGGCGGCCTTGAGTCCCGCTTGCTCGGCCAGGGCGGCGGCCTTGTCGGTTGCCTCCCAGGTGAACTCGGGCTCGGTGCGGCCGAAGTGGCCGTAGGCTGCGGTCTTCTGATAGATGGGCCGGCGAAGGTTGAGGCTCTCGATGATCTTCTTGGGAGTGAGCGCGAAGTTCTTCCGCACCAACTCGGTCAGCTTGGCTGCGCCGATCTTGCCGGTGCCGAAAGTGTCGATCAGGACGCTGACCGGCTCGGCTACTCCGATAGCATACGCAAGCTGGACCTCGGCGCGATCGGCCAAGCCCGCGGCTACGATGTTCTTGGCGATGTAACGGGCCATGTACGCCGCCGAGCGATCCACCTTCGTCGGGTCTTTGCCCGAGAAGGCTCCGCCGCCGTGACGGCCTGCGCCGCCGTAGGTGTCCACGATGATCTTGCGGCCGGTGAGGCCGGTGTCGCCCATCGGCCCGCCGATCACAAATCTCCCAGTGGGATTGATGTGGTACTTGGTGTGCTCGTCGAGCCACGCGGCGGGCAGCACGGCCTGGATGACATGCTTGAGGATGTCGGCGTGCAGCTCCTCGTTGCTGACGCTCTCGGAGTGCTGGCTGGAAATGACCACGGCGTCGATGCGGGCGGGCTTGCCGTTTTCATCGTATTCAACCGTCACCTGGCTCTTGCCGTCGGGGCGCAGATAGGCGAGCTTGCCGGATTTGCGGACTTTGGTTAGTTGCCGGCAGAGCTTGTGGGCCAGCGAGATGGGCGCGGGCATCAGCTCGGGAGTTTCGTTCGAGGCGTAGCCGAACATCATGCCCTGGTCGCCGGCGCCGCCCGTGTCCACGCCCTGCGCGATGTCGCCCGACTGCTTGTTGATGGTCGATATCACGGCGCAGGTGTTGGAGTCGAAGCCGTAGAGAGCGTTGTCGTAGCCGATGGAGGCGACGACGCCGCGAACCAGACTTTGGAAATCGACGTAGGCCTTGGTGGTGATCTCGCCGGCAATGACCACCAGTCCGGTGGCCGTCAGCGTCTCGGCGGCGACGCGGCTGTAAGGGTCCTGCTCCAGGCAGGCATCGAGAATGGCGTCGGAGACCTGATCGGCAATCTTGTCGGGGTGGCCTTCGGTAACGGATTCAGAGGTAAACAGGAAACGGTCGCTCAATGAAAACTCTCCTCCCATTGCAGGGAATTCAATTTGGGCAGCCTGGAGCGAGGACCGGTTCATGCTGGATCACCGCCGCAGAGAGGGAAAAACTCTCTCCCGCATCGGACCCACTCCCGCTGGAGGACACGCCAGCACCGTCAGGCCTGCGCCTTGGGATGCATCACTCCATCGTAATTGTCGCGTGGGGCCGAGGGCAATCAATTGCAGCGAACGGCGTCTGGCGTGTTCCCAGCGGTGTACAGGAACGGCGAATCGCGACGGAAGGCTCCCAAAACGGCACGCGGAAGGTGAGTTGCGGGCCTCCGCAGGGAGATCGCCCGCGTCCTGGCTGCAAGGGATGGAATGCGACTGGTTTCGGGCCGGGTTCCGCTGCGGTTTGCTCCCTTCGGCGGGGGTGTGCTAACCTTGATTTCTGTGCCGTAGTACGTGTACAGCGGTAGTGTGCCCGTACGGATTTGCGGGTCTCCGGGACGGATTCCGGGTGGTCAGGGCTGGCGTAGCTCAGCTGGTAGAGCATCTGATTTGTAATCAGAGGGTCGGGGGTTCAAATCCCTTCGCCAGCTCCACTTGAGGGAATGCGGAAACGGGACCTGGTACGGCGGAAAGTTTTGCCGGCGCCGATGCTTTTTGACGCCGGGCCTGTCCTCCGCGGCGATTCCACTTCAGGTGCAGGCTCCTTTGCCGGAG
>JBKQLG010000168.1:0-6254 GCA_052147235.1 Occallatibacter sp. | reverse complement strand
AAGGCAGGCGCCGATTACTCGAAGACGGCCACGCTCTCGTTCACCGCGGCCAGCAATAACTTCGAGCTGGCTATTGCGGTTGCGGTTGCGGTCTTCGGCCTAAACTCCGGAGCTGCCTTTGCGGCAGTCATCGGCCCTCTTGTCGAGGTGCCTGCACTCATTGGGCTGGTCAATGTTGCTCTCTGGATGCGGAAGCGGTACTTCACACCGCTTGTCTCCGTCTGAAAGGGGCCGTATGCAGAGTTACTGGTCGTTGGTCCTGTGGTATCTCATTCGAGTGTTCGCAACGCTTGTGTACTTTTTCCCTGCTATCGCAGCCTCTCGCTATCGGCATCCTAGGCAGCTGCTGATTATGTGCCTGAATATTCTTTTAGGATGGACGGTCGTTGGTTGGGTAATCCTCTTGCGGTGGGCTATACAAGCATCCAAACAAACGGGCTCCGAACCGCATTCCTGAGGACAACGTCCAACGCCTCGACCTCCTTTGCCAATCCCGCCGCTACCTTGGCTAGGGCTCTCACGTCAACCTTCGTGGGTATCCATCCGGCGATCGTTCCTGGATTCAGCCCGCCGCTGGAGACGCTGGACCGGATGGCCATCGAGAACCGTATGAAGGCAATCGGGTGGGAGCCGTTCGAACGCCTATGAGACGCGCGGCTCGGCGCAGCCTTCAAAAAGCCTGAAGGGCCAGCCGAAACCGGCTGGCCCTGAGTGTTTGCGCGGAATTTGCAGATTAGATTTTGACGGAGGCGGCGCGGGGCGAGGTGCCGCTTAGTTCGGCGGCGCGAGCTTCGGCGTAGGCGGCTGCGCCCATCAGCGCGGCGCGGCTCTCCAGGATGATGCGCACCGGCATATTGATGAGCAACTGGCTGAGCCGTCCCTTGTCGGTGAAGGCTTTCATAAAGCGGCCGTCCCTGAGCTTTTCCAGGATGCGCGGGGCGATGCCGCCGCCGACGTAGACGCCGCCCACGGAGAGCAGCTTGAGGGCCAGGTTGCCGGCCTCCGCGCCATAGGCGGAGATAAACATATCCATCGCCTTCTCGCAGATTTCGCTTTTGGCCTTGAGCGCCAGCTCGGTGATCACGACGTTGGGGTCTTCGGCGGCGAGGCGCTCGGCCAGCCAGACCGGCTCGTCGACGCCGCGAACTTCGCGCAGGAACTCGTAGATGTTGGACAAACCTTGGCCGCTGACCACGCGCTCCTGGCTGATGCGCCCGTTGTACTTCTGCTTGAGGAAGCGCAGCAGGTCGATCTCGTCCTCGTTGCGGGGCGCGTAGTCGGCGTGGCCGCCCTCGGAGGGATAAGGCGTGTGGCTGTGGCCGTTCCAGATCAGCAGCGCCTCGCCCAGGCCGGTGCCGGCGGCAAGCAGGGCGCGATTGCCGATCTGGCTGGCATCGCCCTCGCTGAGGGTGTAAATCTGGTCGGCGGAGAGCTCGGCCACGCCGTAGCCGTTGGCCTCCAGGTCGTTGATCAGGAAGACGTGATTGATGCCCAGGTTCACCGCCAACTCATGGCTATCCAGCGTCCAGGGCAGGTTGGTGAGGCGCAGGCGGCCGTCACGCACCGGGCCGGGCACTCCAAAGCATGCGGCGGTCACCTTGAACGCACCGAGAAACTCTTTTACGATCTCTTCCAGGCCGGAGTAATCCCTGGCCGGAAACCGCTCATCGCGGGAGTATTCCAGATTTCCATTTATAAAGTCATACAGCGCCAAATGAACCTTGGTGCCGCCTACGTCACCCGCCAGAATCATCGTTCCCTCTCCAAAACTCCACAGCCTTCCTCATCCGTTGCAGGTAGAAGCGCGGCGGCGGCTTTATCCAATATAAAGGTAAGTATACCGCTTGCGGGCCATATGAGTTGGCTGGGGAGCCGTTCCGGATCAAGCGGCCCGGTCAGTACTTCCTTCAAAATAGAGGCTTTATCCTCTCCGGCGGCGAGGAAGAAGACTGAGCGGGCGTGGTTGATGACCGGCCAAGTGAGGGTGACGCGCCAGGCATCCAGCCGCGGGACGTAGTTGGCGGTAACCAGGCGGCTGATTTCGTGAACGGCCTCGGTGTGCGGGAAGATTGAGGCAGTATGGCCGTCGCCGCCGATCCCCAGCGCCACCAGGTCGAAGCGCGGGCTTTCGGCGCCCTCCAGGCGGAAGTTGTTGCGCAACTCCGACTCGTAGCGGGCCGCGGCTTCGGCCGGCTCCAGCTCTCCCTCAATGCGGTGAATCTGCTCGGGGCGGAGAGGCACGTGATCCAGCAGAGCTTCGCGGGTCATGCGGTAGTTGCTGGCGGGGTCGTCGGGAGAGACGCAGCGCTCGTCCACCCAATAGAGGTCGAGCATATCCCAGGGCATACGGCTGCGCCACGGCTGGTCGGGATCGGCGAGCAGCTCGAAGGCGGTCCGGGTCGTGGAGCCGCCGCTGATGGCGATCCGCGCGCAGCCCTGCGCTGCCACAGCTTCCCCCACCATCTCGACAAAATACTGCGCCGCCCGGCTAGCCACTGTCGTTGCGTCCGGTTCAACGTAGTACATGATCTGGAGCTGCCTTGACATAGGCGCGGGTCATCCTTCGCTTCGACATTACGGTCAACGGTAACACAAAGGCTGTGCTATGCGACTCACGCGGCTGGAACGTCACGCACGCCAGACTTACCTGCCCAGATACGTCCGGTATTGCTGCTCGATGACACCGGCGGCGCGAGCCAGAGACAGCTTGGAGAAGTTGTACTGGTAGAGGCTCTCGACCAGATTGCTTTCAGCGGCGGCCAGCGTGGCTTGCGCGGTGACCAGGGGCAGGTTGTCGTCCACGCCGGCGTTGACGCGGTCGGTCTCGTCGGAGAGAGCACGGGTGGCCAGGTCGACGTTGGAGCGGGCAACTTCGACCAGTTTGGCCGTCGCCGTTACGTCGAGTAGTGCCGAGCGCACCTGCTGGTCGATGCGACCGCGCAGATCGTCGAGCTGGGCGTTGACAGCGTCCAACTGAGCCTGGGCGGCTTCCGTGTCGCCGCGCAGCCGGGCCTCGCGAAAGAGTGGCAGGCTCAACGTGCCCACAGCGGCAAAGTTGCCGTGCGAGCCTGCGCCGCCGACTTGGCTGACGCCGTAATAGCCGCCGAAGCTGAGGCTGGGCAGCCGCTGGCTGCGATAAGCAGCATAGATGGCCTTCATCTCAACAGCTTGATTTTGCAGGGTTTGGTAGTCCTGGCGATTCTTATAGGCGATGGCGCGAAGCTCTTCCGGTGTTTGCGCGGCCAGATCGCTGTAGGGAGCCGGATCGGTGAGGACTATCCTCTGGCCGGGGTCGATGCCGATCTCTCGTTTGAGCAGGATCAGGTTCTTTTCGAGGGCGTTCTGGGCGGCGAGGAGAGCCTGCTGCTGGGCCTGAAGCTGCACCCGCGCCCGCAGTTCGTCCAGGTTGGCGGCCACACCGGCCTCGTGAGCCTCGTGAGCGTGGCGGACGAGCACCTGGTCCGCAGCTTCCAGGGCCTTGGCGTTGTCCACCTCGCTGGAAGCGGCGATGGCGTGCAGATAGGCCGAGGCCACCTGCTGCACCACCTCGCCGCGGGCCGACATTTTGACAAAGTGGGCAGCGCGTTCCGCCGCGCCAGCCGCCTTCCAGGCCGAGATGACCGGGCCGGAGAAGAGCATCTGGCCGAATTGAATTTTGCCCTCGGTCAGGTCGTCGCGGGTGATCTCGGAGAACCCTGCCGGCATCTTTCCGCCGGGAAAAAGCGACGAGAACATATTGATTGTGCCGGGACCGAAGCCCATCGCGGCCAGGTTTTGCTGGTGAACGCCAAGATCGCCGGTGAGGGCAATGGTGGGCAGAAACATTTGCAGGGCTTCGTTTTTTTGTCCCTGGAGCGATTTTTCGCCGTTTTCAGCTTCCTTGAGGCCCAGATTGTTCTTGAGGCCGAGAGCGATGGCCTCGTCCAGCGAGAGCTTGAGCAGCTCATCGGTCGCCTGACGGGTGGTCACGCTGCCGAAGAAGGCGTTGGCGGCGGAGGTGGGGTTGGGCGCCTGGGCGTGCAGCGGCGCAAACGCGCCCGCCAGTATCAGGCCCGCCAGAAAGCCCAGCGCCGCTGCCCGCCGGAAGTGAGGATGATGCGCTCGATTCACTGCCTTTATTCTCTCAGATGAACTAGGAGGCGTGAAGACTCCGCGGAAGGAGGGAAGACGATCCGCGACGGAAGCGGGAAGGTTCACGATCTCGGATTCCCGCTCCTCGCGCGGCGAATAAACTCCCGCACCTTGGCAGGATCCTTGCGGCCCGGAGCGGCTTCCACGCCAGAGACCGCATCCACGCCCCAGGGGCGCAGCGCGGCAATCGCCTCGGCCACGTTATCAGGGGTCAGTCCGCCGGCGGCAATGCGCTTGCTTTTTGCGTCCTGGAAGAGAGTCGTGCGGGCAGCTTCCCAGGCGAAGGCCACACCGGTGCCGCCTACGGCTGCGGCAGTCCGCGAGTCCACCAGCACTGCATTCACGTGTGGGTCCTGGTCGTACACGGCGATTTGGGCTGTGTGCTGCCCGGCACTCTCTACACTGAAGTGAATCACACGCAGGATGCGCACCTCCGGCCCCAGCCGCTCGTGCAGCCGGGCGGGCAGCTCTGGCTCCGCGTCAAAGTGCAGTTGCACGCCAGTCAGGCCGCAGAGTTGCACCGTAGAGACGATCTCCTCCAACGCGGCATCGACGAAGACGCCGATCTTCTCGATGGTTGCCGGCAGATACGGAGTAATTGCAGCGACTTCGGCCGGCGTGACGCGGCGCGGGCTGGGCGCGAAGACGAAACCCACCGCATCTGCACCGGCTTCAACGGCCACGAGCGCGTCCTCTAGCGAGGTGTTGCCGCAGATTTTGATCCAGATGCTCATCGGGCCGCTCCGTTTACGACGGATTGAGCCAGCAGCGCCTTGAGCGCCTCGCCGGGGTCGGGCTGGCGCATCAGGCTTTCGCCGATCAGGAAGGCGTCGAAGCCCGCCACGCGTAACCGGATCAGGTCTGCGGGCGTTGCGATGCCGCTCTCGGTCACGCGCACCACGGCTGGCGGAATCCGTGTAACCAATTCGAGCGAGGTTTCCAAACGGACCTGAAAGGTATGCAGGTCGCGGTTGTTCACGCCGATGGCGTCGGCCCCGTTCTCGCCCAGCGCCGCCAGCACACGGTCAAGCTCCTCAACAGAGTGCACCTCGACCAGCACGTCAAGGTTGATCCCTCGCGCTGTTTCCGCGAAGCGCTTGAGCTCACCGTTGGTGAGTGCGGCGGCGATTAGCAGAATGGCGTCTCCATGGTGCGCGCGGGCTTCGACGATCTGGTACTCGTCGACCGTGAAGTCCTTGCGCAGGCAGGGCAGCGGCGCGGCAGACGAAGCCAGCTCCAGGTTGCGCAGGCTGCCCTGGAAGTAAGGCTCGTCGGTGAGCACCGAGAGTGCGGCTGCGCCACCGGCACGGTAGCGGCGGGCAAGCCAGGCAGGGTCGAATGCGGCGCGGATCAGACCTTTCGAGGGCGAAGCTTTCTTGATCTCGGCGATGACGGCGGGCCCGGTGGCGGCCTGGCGGCGCAGTGCGGCAGCCCAGCCGCGCGGGTGGTGCTGGGCGGCGCGTCGCTCCAACTCGGCCACGGGCACACTGGCTTTCGCCGCTGCCACTGTGGCGCGCGTCGAGGCCAGAATCGTCGAGAGAAATGCGTCAGTGCGTGTAGGCATGCTCTACGCAAAGTATACGGGGACCCTAACGTCTGACGGCAGTCGCCGGTTCGGGCACACCCGCCAACTCGCGCGCGGCCTTACGTCCCAGCCGGATGCAGTCGGGAACGCCGATGCCGTCGTAGGCGTTGCCGGCGAGGCGCAGGCCGGGCAGCGCGGCCACATGCGCGGTGATGCGCTGCATGCGTTCCCTATGGCCTACGGCGTACTGCGCCATGGCGCCGCGCCAGCGCGAAACCTGCGCGTGCTCGGGCTCGACGGCGGGGCTGAACGTCTTGGCGCCCAAAATCTCGCTCATCTCGCGGCGGACGATGGCGACCAGATCGTTGTCGGTCTCCGCCAGCATCTCGTTGTGCTTTATTCCGCCCAGGAAAGCGCGGAAAACGGCCTTGCCGGGTGGCGTGCGGCCGAGAAACTTGCGGTGCACAAAGGTACAGGCCAGCATGGAGCGGCCCTCGACTGCCGGGACCAGGAAGCCGAAGCCTTCGGGGAGCTGGCCGATGCTGGCTTCGTCGTACATCAGGTTGATGGTGATGGACGAGGAGTAAGGGATGGCGCC
>JBKQLG010000167.1:0-4632 GCA_052147235.1 Occallatibacter sp. | reverse complement strand
CTGCGCAGCTACAAGCAGTTGCCGCAGATCTGGTACCAGATTCAGACCAAGTTCCGCGATGAGCCGCGCCCAAAATCTGGCCTGCTGCGGGTGCGCCAGTTCATCATGAAGGACGCCTATTCCTTCGACATTGACAAGGCCGGGCTAGACAAGAGCTTCGAGCTGCACGACGCGGTCTACCGCAAAATCTTGACCCGCTGCGGCTTGAAATTTGTTGCTGTCGAAGCCGACTCCGGCTCGATGGGCGGCTCGCAGTCGCAGGAGTTCATGTGCTACACCGACGCCGGCGAGGACCTGATCGCAAGCTGCCCGGTATGCGGCTACGCGGCGAATACGGAGAAGGCGACCTCGAAGCTCGCGCCGGTTACCGAACTCGAACCAACGTCTGAAACGCCTAAAGAGATTCACACGCCGGGCAAGGGCGCTATTGCTGACATCTGCGAGTTTCTGAAGATGGAGCCGGCCAACGACATCAAGTGCCTGGCGTACATGGCGCTCAGGCGGGGCGTATCGGGGAAGCCTGACTCCTGGCATGGCGTAGCTGCCTTTCTGCGTGGCGACCACCAAGTCAATGAAACCAAGCTGCTGGGCGTAATTGGCGCAGCGGATTTTCGAACGATGCAGGCCGAGGAGTTGACGCAATACTTCAGCGGCCCCGCGGGCTTTCTCGGGCCTGTGGGAGTTACGCCCGACGCTAAACCGCTTGACAACAGTCTCACAGTAATTGTGGACAGCTCTCTCGAAGGCCGCAAGAACATGGTCTGCGGCGCTAACAAGCTTGACTACCACTTGCGCAACGTCACACCGGGCCGCGATTTCTCCTGGACGCTGCTGGCCGATATTCGCAGCGTCAACGAGGGAGAGAATTGTCCAAAGCCCGCCTGCACCGGCAAGCTGCAAATCGGCAAGGCGGTCGAGATAGGCCACATCTTCAAGCTCGGCGACAAATACACCAAATCGATGGGTGCGCGCGTGCTCGACGAGAACGGTAAGGAAGTCACGCCTATCATGGGATGCTACGGCATTGGCATCGAACGCATCCTGACCGCGGCCGTCGAGCAGTCCAACGACAATAACGGCTTCTGGCTGCCGGCTTCGATTGCTCCCTTTACCGTAGTCGTCACGGTGACCAACATGGGCGATGCGCTGCTCAAGGAGACCGGGGAAAAGCTGGCCGCGGAACTGGAAGCCGCGGGCCTCGACGTACTGCTTGATGACAGAGATGAGCGCGCCGGCGTCAAATTCAAGGACGCGGATTTAATTGGCATTCCCTACCGCATCAACGTCGGCAAGAAGGCCGCCGAAGGCAAGGTCGAATTGCAAACGCGCGCGACCTCAACCAGCATGGATGTCGCATTGAGCGACGTGGTTGCGCTGGTCAAGGAGCGCGTCCAGGAAGACGCGCTGCTGTTGGCGGTCGGAGCGTAAAAATAGCCTACAGCTCTCAGCTTTCAGCTATCAGCTCTTTCTACTCTGATAACCGACGGCTGAAACTCAGAGCTGATAGCTGTCTCAAGGAGCGGCGATGGCGTTGAAGATCCGGTTTCTCATGCCGACGGGAAAGCATCCCTGGACGTCGCTGCTGTTGCGCGTGGGGCTGCTGTTGTTTGTAGCCGCCGATCTGCTTTTTCTGGCTGTCTTCAGCTATTTTTACATTACCTATCAGCACGTTGTGGACGATCGTCTGAAGCAGCCTATCTTTGCCAACACTGCCAAGATCTATGCCGCGCCGCGCGAGGTGCGTCCGGGCCAAAAACTTACCGTCCGCCTCATCGCCGATGAACTGCGCCAAGCCGGCTACTCGGCTGACGGCGCCTCGCAGACCTCAGAGTTGGGCACCTACAAGCAGGGCGTGCAAACCATCACCGTGCGCCCCGGCCCGCAGTCCTATCACGCACAGGACAGCGCCGTGATCCGCGTCAGTGCGGGTGAAGTTGCATCGATCACCGACGACCGTGGCCAGCCACTGTCGAGTTATGAGTTGGAGCCGCTGCTGATTACCGGCCTCAGCGAGGACGCTAACCGCACCAAGCGCCGCCTGCTTACCTATAACGAAATTCCGCAGACTCTGATCAACGCGGTAGTGGCCATCGAGGATCGCCGATTCTTCGAGCACAACGGCGTCAATTACTGGCGGCTGATAGACGCCATCTTCCGCGACGTGATCACAGGACGTAAGTAGCAGGGCGGCTCCACGCTGACCATGCAGTTGGCGAAAAACTTCTTTCTGACCCCGGAGAAGCGATTCAAGCGCAAGCTCATTGAGATCGTCATCACCTTTCAGCTAGAGCACCGCTTCAACAAGCAGCAGATCTTCGAGATGTACGCCAACGAGATCAACCTAGGCCAGCGCGGGAGCTTCTCCATCGACGGCTTCGGCGAGGCCTCGCAGACGTACTTCGGCAAGGACGTCAGCAAGCTCGATCTGGCCGAGTGCGCGATGCTGGCCGGCATCATTCAGCGCCCCAGCTACTTCAATCCCTTCCGCCATCCTCATCAGGTCATTGAGCGCCGCAACCTGGTGCTGGACGCGATGGTCGAGACGGGAACGATCACCAAGGACCAGGCCGAGGCAGCCAAGGCCGAGCCTCTGAAACTGACCGAGCAGAGCGTGGACGCCAACGAGGCGCCCTACTTTGTGGACCTGGTTCATGATCAGTTAGTGCAGAAGCTGGGCGATCGCGACTTCAACCATGAAGGACTGCGCATCTACACCTCGCTTGATCCCGACCTGCAACGGGTCGCGACGGATGCGGTTGAATCCACCATTCATGTGGTCGACGCGCAAGTGGACAAGATGCACGCCCGCCAGAAGAAGCGGGGAGAAGCCTACATCTATCCCCAGGTGGCGCTGATAGCGCTGGATCCGCATACCGGCCAGGTGCTGGCGCTGGTGGGCGGGCGCAGCTACGGCAACTCGCAGTTGAATCATGCGATTGCCAAGCGGCCTACCGGCTCCATCTTCAAACCCTTCGTCTATGCCACGGCCTTTGCCACCGCCGTCGAAGGCACCATGCGGCCGGGACAGAACAAGCTCTTTTCGCCGCTGACCATGTTGAAGGACGAGCAGACCACCTACGGCGAGGGCACACCTTATGAGTACACGCCCAAAAACTTTGAAGACGAGTATTGCGGCGTTTGCACGGCGCGCCATGCGTTGATGCGCTCGCTGAACAACGCCACCATCGGCCTGGCTTCCATGGTGGGCTTTGACAATGTGGCCGCGCTGGCTCGCAACGCCGGCATCAAGGGCGTGCAGGCTACGCCCTCCATGGCCATCGGCTCCTATGACGCCACGCCGCTCGATATGGCCGGAGCCTACACCGTCTTCGCCAACGGTGGCCTGCACATTGACCCATGGATGCTGGCCAGCGTGCGCACTCCGACGGGCGATATCATCAGCGACTACTCGCCCGACACCAAACAGGTTCTCGACCCGCGCGCCGCCTATCTCACACTCAGCCTGATGGAGAACGTGCTGCGCAGCGACGTGACCGGCACCGGAACCGGCGCGGGCGTGCGCAACATGGGATTTACAGCGCCCGCCGCGGGCAAAACCGGCACCGACCACGATGCATGGTTTGCCGGCTTCACCTCCAACCTGCTCTGCATTGTCTGGGTGGGCAACGACGACTATACCGACATCAAGATGCAGGGCGCGCACGCCGCCGCGCCCATCTGGGCCGAGTTCATGAAGCGCGCCGTGCTTCTGCCGCAGTACTCTGACACCAACGAATTCACTGCCCCCGAGGGCGTAGATATCGTTTCCATCGACAGTGTCAGCAACCTGCTCAGCGACGCCTCTTGCCCGGCGGCCAGCATTAATGTGGCCTTTCTCGCCGGCACCGCGCCCTTGGAGACCTGCGACCACCCAGCCGAACATCGCAACCTGCTGCAAAAAATATTCGGCCTGGGCAAGAACACAAATTAACGTGTTCTATTCAAAGGGTGTTCAGATTCTATCGATTTGAAGAAAGGCTCAATTGTGAACGACTCGGATAATCAGGCAAATTGGCATTGGGCAGAGGGGATTAAATTTGCACTCGAAGGAGTCAAACTGCTCTTTATCCTGAATGGAGCAGCATCTATATCCATCCTCACGTTTATTGGAAATGCCAAGGTTGGCTCTCGATTGTTGATCGGGGGGTTGATCGCCTTTGCTTTCGGGGCGGCAAGTACCATTCCTGCAATGATTTTTGCTTATCTCACACAACTGCATTACGGTAACGCATCGTTAGATGCTACTGGCGAATTAAACATTTGGAATACCGCCGTGAAGTTTCACTATTGGGCTTATATATTCATAGCACTCGGACTTCTAAGCTTCTTGGCGGGCGTAGCACTTGCTGCATTTGGCTTATGGAATGTTCCAAGTTCAGATCTATGCCCGATTCACTCATAAATAGGTGATCCTTCCTTTCTGTTTCTTTTAGTGGCTAGGATGGGTGACAACACTTTCCCATTATCAGAGAAATGTTCTATAGTTCCCTTGCTATGAAAAACAGTGAGGTGGTCCCGGTAGTTCGGACAGTTTTTACTTTTTCCTTAAGTGGAAGTTCTTGCTTTTGCTTTTAGGCTGCCAGTGTTTCTGGCAGGCGGTTGAAGTATACCTGATCGGGCGTTTGCGCTTTC
>JBKQLG010000166.1:0-10518 GCA_052147235.1 Occallatibacter sp. | reverse complement strand
CATCGTAGGCTGCCAAAGAACAGAACCTCCACTTAAACCCCTGTCCGAATTTGCTGAGCCAGCTCATTCATTTACAGTCGCTTTAGCAAGAGTCGATTCAATATTGAAGAATCATTAAAGTGCTTTGCGCTGGAACGTTACAACGCGGCGGTATTTCATATTCTTCAAGTTGCAGAGTATGGCGTAATTCAAGTAGCCGACCTGCTTAGCGTTTCAGGAGACAAACCAGGATGGGGAAGCTTGAAACGGCTTGCGACTATTCTCGGTAAACCTTATCCTCAACGTTCCACTCTTGAGCAGCAGCATTCCAAATTATTGGAAGAAGTGGTACCACTTGCGATCATCGTACGGGACAATTGGAGACACAACCTGGATCATGTAGATAATCAGATTGTGTGGGTGAATACAGATTTTAGTCCTCAAGTTGCAGGCGAAATCATCTCTGCCACTCGTGCTTTCATGCGAAAGCTGGCGAGTGACATTCCGCGTTAAGAGCAATGGCGGGCAAAACCTTGGTCTTGCTGGTCTAGCATCGAACTACCTCAGTCCCGCGAACTCCGACCGGAAGCGGCTGTAGCAGAAGTAAATCACCAGCCCGATGGCCAGCCAGGAGAAGAAGCGTATCCAGGTAATCACTTCCAGGCCCATCATCAGCACGATGCAAAAGACGATGCTCAGCACCGGGAAGAGCGGGCCCAGCGGCGTGCGGAAGCCGCGGTAGCGCGCCGGCTCGCGATAGCGCAGGATGAGCACGCCCACCGCGACCAGTACGAAGGCGAAGAGCGTGCCGATATTGGAGAGATTGGAGACCGTGCCGATGTCCAGTAAGCCGGCGGGAATGCCCACTACGAAGCCCGCCACCCACGTCGCCACATCGGGGGTGCGGAATTTGGGATGAATCCGCCCAAAGACCTCGGGCAGCAACCCGTCGCGGCTCATCGCGTACCACACGCGCGCCTGGCCAAGCTGGAAAACCAGGATCGACGAAACCATGCCCAGGATGGCGCCGATCAGAACAAACAGTCGCACCCATTGCAAGCCGCCTGCGCCCGGCAGCAGGGAGAGCCGCTTGAGGGCGTTGACCACCGGCGCAGCGTCGCCCATCACCGACTGCCAGGGCACGATGCCGCTAAGCACGATGGCCACCGCGCCGTAGAGCACGGTGCAGGCCGCCAGCGTGGCGAGGATGCCGATGGGCAGATCGCGCTGTGGATTTTTGCACTCCTCGGCCGCCGTCGAGACCGAGTCGAAGCCGATGTAGGTGAAGAAAATGATCGACCCGCCGGTCAGCACGCCCGTCCAGCCGTTGGGCATGAAGGGATGCCAGTAGTGCGGCTTGATAAAGCTGGCGCCGGCAAAGACGAAGACCAGAATGGCCGCCGTCTTCACCAGCACCATGATGTTGTTGGCGCGCGCCGACTCGCGGATGCCGCGCACCAGAATCACGGTCAGGATCATCACCACGAGGAAGGCGGGGATGTTGAAGCCGAAGTGCCAGCCGTTGGCATAAATATCATTGCCCGCGAAGTCTTGCAGGCCGGTGGGCAGATAGGCAGGCGAGATCCACTGCGCCGGCGGATGCAGGCCAAACCAGTCCAGCAGATCGACAATATGCGCCGCGAAGCCCACGCTCACGCTCATATTGCTGAAGGCGTATTCCAGAATCAAATCCCAGCCAATGATCCAGGCGATCAGCTCGCCCAGCGTGGCGTAGGTGTAGGTGTAGGCCGAGCCGGCGATGGGAATCATCGACGCCAGTTCCGCATAGCAGAGCCCGGTAAAGACACAGACTATGGCCACCAGCACCAACGAAAGCGCCAGCGCCGGTCCCGCCCCCGGCCGCCCTGCCATCGCCGTGTGGTGCAGAATATAGTGCAGCAGAGGTGTGTCACGAATATTCGGCGCGTCGAACCTCTGCCCGGCCATGGCCGTGCCGATGACCGTGAAGATGCCCGAGCCGATGACCGCCCCGATGCCCAGCGCGGTCAGCGACCACGGGCCAAGCGACTTCTTCAACGCGTACTCGGGCTCGATTGAGTCGGCAAGCAGCTTGTCAATCGACTTACGGGCAACAAGTTGGCTGAGCAGTTCGGTTCTCCCCATTCCGCCCCTCGGCGGCGAAGATAGAGTTGGACCCTAGCCAGAAGGATGCACCTTGCTGGGTGCCCCAGATGTTGGGTGCCCCAGGTCCGGATTTTCGGACCTGGGAAACTACAACCCCCATTCGGCCTGGTTCTCGTGCGCGGGGCTCTTAGCGCTTCGAGACGCCGCGCGCCATCTTTTTAACCTTCTTCTTCTTCTCGCCGCGCGGTCCAGTCCGTGCGGCCTTGGGGGCGGCTGCCTTGCGGGCTGCCCGTTTAATCTTCTTGCGTTCCTGCTTGTCTTCGATCTTGGTGGTGTCTGCCACTAGTAACCTCTTTCGTTGCAATCTCTTCGGGGTTCCCGTCGAACGGGTGGATGTGACTCTTAGAATAACAGGCTTTGCGCTCGTGCGAAAGCGGCAGACAAATTGGCGCGCACGGAATCCAGCGCGCAACAAACCAAGGCGGAATCACCGGGCAGAGAACTCACTTATTTCAAATGACTTACGTAACCTGACGAATGTACCTTACGGAGGAGAGTTTTTCCGTGTTTCGTGTAGATAACAATGATATTGCTTATATGTATTGTAGGGAAAATATCCCTACGGATTAGGCGACTTATGTGCATTCTGCACTGTCAACGTCGCAGATTTTGGCTCTCTTTTTTGAGCACATTCTGCTTTATCCTTAGCATTTCCTCAACTTCGCCTGCGCAGGTAGCTTCCCAGCAATTGCCGTCGGCCACAACCATTCTCTCCTCAGACCGAGATTTTTCTGACGTCGAAGGGACAGATGGACACCTTACCCGCTTTTCCTTCAACGAATTATCCTACGCTCTCCCGGCCTCCGCCAGCCCATCTTCCGCTTACAGCGCGCCCATCGGCGCGACTCTGTCTGCTTTCCGCCCCGTGCATACCTCCGTGGTGGTCAACGCCAGCGAACAAACTATCCAGGATGGCATTGCAGCCCCCTATCACGCAACGCAAGCTGAAATCCTCGCTGCGGCGGGAAGCTATGGCGACTCCGAACGATACCTGCAGATCATGCCAAGCGCGGTTTGGAATTCGGATGAAAGCAACGATTTGATGATCCGTGGCGGCAATCCCGCGGAAAATCTTTTTGTTGTGGACGGCATTGAAGTTCCTAATATCAACCACATCGCGCTAGAGGGCACCACCGGCGGTTTCACGTCCATGATCGACACCTCAACCATCGGCAGTGTTGATATGAAACCCGGGGTCTACGATGCGCGCTACTCCAGCCGCCTCTCCTCGCTGATTGACATTCACACGCTGGAGAGCAAAAATACCGTGCGCAGCGGCGAAGCCGAGGTGGGCATATCCGGCGCCGGCGGCTTTGTGGATCAGCCCATCAGCCAACGCGGGAGCCTGTTGTTCACGGCCCATCGCAGCTTGCTGAACCTCTTCACCAACGATATCGGCCTGAACGGCGTTCCCATCTATACCAACGGCATGGCGCAGATGGATCTGTCAACCGGTAAGGAAGATCAGATCGCCGCACTCAGCTTGAACGGCGAGGATTCGATCGATATTCAGCCCTGCGCCGGCGATTGGAAGGAATCACTCGATATCGATACCCAGTACCAGGGTACGCAATCCACAAGCGGATTGGTCTGGCAGCACACGCACAATCCAACCGCCATCTCCACTCTCACCGGAAGCTATTCACTGCAAAGCCACAATATTGCCCAGCAACTGCAATACCCGTTGTCCAATCATAAGAATTGCCAGCCCGTGCAGATGGGATCCAGTGTCTATCAGGAAGAGACCCGCGACGGCACCTACAACCTGGGTTACGGACAGCAGCGGCAATTCCACAGCTGGCTATTCTCCTTTGGAAGCACTAGCCATCTTCTGAGCCTGAACGACGCCGTCGCCCAGCCCGCCGGGCAGCAATCTCCGTTCAACGCGAATTCGGCGTGGACCGATGCAAACAGCTTCACACGCCGTCTATGGACCGGCCAGACAGGAAGCTATTTCGAGGTCAACGGCCATCCCGGCACGCGCTGGTCAGCCAGCGCAGGCCTGCGCGAGGAGACCTTTGCACTGGTTGGTGGGCAGGCTCTCGAACCCCAAGCCTCTATCGCTTTCCGCATCAACGGCCATCAGGCCCTCAACACGGAGTTTGGCCGCTCCGCCCAATTGGCCCCCACCATTAACATCCTCAGCTATGCGCAAAACGCAAGCCTAAAGCCGCTTGTAGCCAATCAATTCTCTATGGGAGCGAATCTGTGGAACACTGGACCGGCGAGGTTGAGCCTTCAGGCTTATCACAAGAGCTATTCGAATGAACCGGCCTCGACCGAATACCCTAGCCTGATGATGGCCAACATGGTGGATACGCTCGGCCAGCAGTTCGTCTGGCTGCCCATGACGAGCGTCGGGCGCGGCCAAAGCGAGGGCCTGGAAGCGATCCTGCACTTGCGGGCGGCGCGCAGTCTTCAGATTATGGGCACAGCCAGCTACGGTCGGACCCGCTATGCGGCCGCCGATGGAGTCATGCGCGCCGGCAACTTCGATCTGCCCCTGGTGGTCAACGCTTTGGCCACTCTGCATTTGTCCAAGGCGATTCAGTTGTCCCTGCGCAACACCTTTGCCAGCGGCCGTCCGTACACGCCTTTCAATATCTCCGCCTCCGAACAGCAGAATCGCGGCATCTACGATCTGACCCAGATCAACGCCTTGCGCGGGCCGCTCTATAACCGCTTCGATTTTCAATTCAGCCGCGACTTTCATCTGCGCAGGAATAAGATCAACATGCAAGCGGGCCTGGATAATGCGCTCAATCGCGAGAATTTCCTGGGCTACGCATGGATGGACAACTGCTCCGCAACGGCTTATTGCCTTGCCCATTCCGCTCCCTACACCGAAGTAACGCAGATGCCGCTCTTTCCCAGCTTCAGCACCAAATATGTCTTTTAAATCTGGCCAGTTCAACAGTCTTTGCGCCCCGTGATAGCGAAGGTTGGTCCATGTCTCGATTTTCTGAGATAAGAGTCCGCCAATTACTACAGGGACGGTGGCCCGGCATTCTAAGAATCTTCGCGCAGCGGCCACGCATCTAATTTTCATCAGCAGCGGTATAATTCAGGCGAATCGGCACAGAATTGGGCGGCTTCATGCCAACCATTTTCTGAGTATGCAAAATCGCAAGGCCGCAGCACGAAGTTGGAGGTCAATTTAGGCATGTCAGACCAGAACCTGATCAGCGACGGCCATAGGCCAGGCGTTTTATCTATCGCGGTGATCAGCCCGGATGACGAACGCCGCAAAGCGGCGATGACCGAGTTGAGCGGGTGTCACACGGGCCCTGTCCGGGAGTTCACGGCTTACTACCCCGATCTCAGCGAGGTAGAGAATGTGATCGGCCACAGCTATGACGTTGTCCTTGTGGACATGGACAGTGATCTGGAGTACGCCCTGGAACTGGTGCATACCATCAGCAGCCAGGAGCTCGCAATCGCAATGATCTACACGGCCAAGGCCGAGCCGGAGTTGCTGGTCCGCTGCATGCGCGCCGGCGCCCGCGAACTACTCAGGCTGCCCTTCAGTTGCGGCGAGATGGCCGAGTCTCTGTTTCGGGCCTCGACCCTGCTTTCCTCAGACCGCCCCGCGCAGAAGGCCGCCGGCAAGCTGCTCGTATTTCTAGGCGCCAAGGGCGGTTCCGGAGTCACAACCCTGGCCTGCAATTTTGCCGTAGCGCTGGCCCAGGAGCACAAAAAACGGACCATACTGATCGATCTCAATCTCCCCCTGGGAGACGCGGCGATCAGCCTGGGAATCAAGGCTGAACATACGATTGTCAGCGCTTTTCAGAATGTCAGCCGGCTCGATTCACTTTTTCTTACCTCCTTGCTTGTGCAGCATGATTCCGGGTTAAGCGTGCTCCCGGCGCCCAGTGAATTGGCGCCCACGTTTGTCTCGGTCGAGGCCATCGACAAGCTGCTGGAGGTCGCTCGCCGGGAATTCGATTTTGTAGTGGTCGACGCGGGATCGAAGCTCGACCTGCAGCGCAAGCATATGTTCGACGAATCTGCCACCATTTACCTGGTTACGCAGGCCGGCATTCCCGAACTCCGCAACTGCCATCGCCTGATCTCGCAGCTTGCAGATACGGGCGGTCCCAAGGTTGAAGTTGTGCTCAATCGCTACGACGCTCGAAGAACGGATATCGATGAAGACCATATTGAGAAGGCTCTGAACAGGCCGGCTAACTGGAAAATTCCCAACAACTATGCCGCGGTGCGGCGGATGCAGAACACGGCCGCGCCGCTCAGCGAAGAAGGTGCGCCGATATCGCGGGTAATCCGCCAGATGACCGAATCCGTTTGCGGGCGACCACCGGTCCCGGAAAAGAAGAAAGGGTTCAGCTTCTTCAGATCGGTATCTCTCTTCTGAGCAACAGAAGGCCTGGCTAGAAATCGCAGGCGGGTGGCGCATATCTCACCACTAAGAATGAGTGGTCGGGTCTTGGCAGGTAGCCGTAGATCCTCGCTTGATGCCATGCGCGAGTCAGTTCCAGTACCGCTTCAACTGAGTTCTTGAAGCCCGGCCCATCGTGAAGAGGAACAGGTGAAAGCAACTGAATGGCTTGAGGTGGAGAGCTTCCGCCTTCTAGAACCGTTTCAGACTGTACGGCATGGCTCTATCCTAGACCGGCCTCGATTTGACCTCAAGATCCGCTCATCGCATAAAACCGCGATGAACGGGGCGCAGCGTCCTATAACTAATGATGATTCTTCGGGGCGATGACCGGGCCGCCTGCCCGTGATCACTTGCCGGGACCGCGCGCATGAGCGAGGCTATGGGGATGAGCTTTGGCGGCGGAACGGCTGTTCTTCAGCGGCGAAGGCCCAGCCAACAGGGTGCGTTCAGGGTTGGGAGCGGCGGAATCCAGAGTCTCCAGCTCCGATCCGTCCACTTCCACGGCCACGCTTTGCATGATGAGGTCCACCGTCAGGACGACGCGCAGGCTGTTCTTCTTCCTCACCACCACTCCCTCCATCCCGGACAGCGCGCCGGAGCGAATCCGCGCCCGCTGCCCGATGGTCAGCAAAGGGTGCGGTTCGGCGCGGCGCAGGTGCAGGCCGGCGCGCAGCGCCTCGATCTCCGCCTCCGGCAGCGAAGCCGGCTGGCCTCCCGTGCCGCCCACAATCGTCAAAACCCCCGGCACTTCCAGAACCCGCACCCGCTCCCGGCGCTCGATGTGGACAAAGATGTAGCCGGGAAAGAGCGGCAGATCAAGCGTCACCGTCGAGCCGTCGCGCCACTTGCGCTGCACATGGTAAAGGGGCAGATAGTGCACAATTCCCCTCTGGCTCAGGTACTGACTCACTCGCTTTTCATGGCGGGGAGTGGTGTAGACGGCGAACCACTTGGGCGCGAGCTGCTTGTCCGGTGAGCAACCGGGCCCAGGCTCGCCCGCTTGAGACACGTTTTGCGTGTGTGCAATGGCAGACAACGCTTCCTCCCATGCCGTATTGAGCTATTCGCTCAGGTTAACCGCCGAATGGCTCCGCCCTACCATTGTACGGAGAAGCGTTCCGCGCTCTATCTTACTCTGGATCGCTCTCCGCCGCTTTCGATCCAACCCGCGGGAAGCGTGGCTACAGACGACTGCGCGACCCGCTTGTCAGACCGCTTCTCAGTTCTTTGGCGATAGAAGTCAAGTCATCAAAGCACGCCAAAGCCATGACATCCTTTTTTCCCAAAGAGGTTTCATAGGTCATCTTCATTTCATGGAATTTCTGCTCGAACCTGTCAATCAAGCGATACATCCCATAGAAAAACGAAAAATCCTTGTCGTTGATTGCCTCGGCGATCTCCGTGTATTTAGCCTTCCAATACTCACGTGGCACGGTAAATACCTCGCGCTCACCCAGGTAAAGACGGATGCCTCTCGTTTTGACAACCCTCTCTTGATCCACTTCAATCATGTGTGTTGAAACATCCCGGCCAACCCATGCCAGTTTTCTCTCGATTTCCACCGTCGCTTCCGAGAGTTCGCGGCTCAGCGCAGATACGATGCGGCGAGCCCGCGTGGCTCGATCCCATACGCCAGCGAGATAAGGAAGCGAAAAACCAAAGATTGCGCCGATCACTGCTACATAGATTTTGTCGTCCATCATTGCCTCCCGTGCCAATATCTTAAAGTGCACGAGAGGGAATCGGCCACCCAACTCCTTTTGAGATAATCGCAGCAGCCGCTTTGTTGAGGCTCCGTCCACCATGCATACGCCCATGCACACCATCGACCTGATCCGCAAGAAGCGCGACGGCGGCTCGCTGAACGCGGGTGAGATCGGCTTTCTGGTCTCTGGCGCGGCCAACGGATCAATCCCGGCTGAGCAGCTCTCCGCCTGGCTGATGGCAGCATTTCTGCGCGGGCTTTCACTCGATGAGACGCGCGCGCTGACGCTGGCCATGCGCGACTCCGGCGAGAAGTTTTCGCCCGCGCGGCTCGGCAAAGCGGCCGTCGACAAGCATTCCACCGGCGGCGTGGGCGATAAGACCAGCTTTCTCGTTGCTCCCATCGCCGCGGCCTGCGGACTGGCCGTGCCCATGATCAGCGGGAGGGCGCTGGGCCACACCGGCGGGACGCTGGACAAGCTGGAAGCCATTCCCGGCTACCGCACCGACCTGGCACTCTCCGAATTCGAGACTGTCCTGAGCTGCTGCGGCGCATCTATCATCAGCCAGAGTACGGCGCTGGTTCCCGCCGACCGCGTCCTTTATGCGCTGCGCGACCGCACCGGCACGGTCGAAAGCCCGGGGCTGATCTGCGCGTCGATCTTGAGCAAGAAGCTCGCCGAAGGCCTGGATGCGCTGGTGCTCGACGTGAAGACAGGCTCAGGCGCATTCCTTAGAAAACAACAAGACGCCGAGTACCTGGCCGCGCTGATGGTGGCTACGTCCGAGGCCGCCGGAACCCGCACCGTGGCGCTGATGACAGATATGAGCCAACCGCTGGGGCGCATGGCGGGCAACTGGATCGAGCTGGTCGAGTCGGTCGAGTTGCTGCGCGGCGAACGACCCGCCGGGAGCGAAGATCTGCGCGAGCTGTCGCTGATTCTGGCTGGATGGATGATTCATCTGGGCGGTCAGGCAACCACGCCGGAGCTGGGTTTCGCTCGCGCCGAAGCGGCTCTGGAAGATGGCTCCGCATCGCGCGTGTTTCTGGAGATGGTCGAGGCGCAGGGAGGCGACGTTCATGCCTTCGACGACCCAACTGCATTTCACAAACCTGGCGCTACACAAATCGTGGAGGCATGGGAAAGCGGGTTTATCTCCGCGATGGACACAACCGCCCTGGGCTGGGCCGTGCAGCGCACCGGCGCGGGGCGGGAGAAGGCCGGCGAACCAGTCGATCCACACGCGGGCATTGAGTTTCATGCGCGGCACGGCGCGCGTGTCGAGCAGGGCCAACCGCTGGCTACGCTTTACGCCACCAGCGAGGCAATGCTGGCCGAACCGACTGCGTTGCTGAGACAGGCAATTACCATCTCCGATAGTCTGCCGCGCGCCGTGCCGCTGGTCAGTCGCATCTTCACTCGCGAAACGGCGGAGGAATTCTTTAGGTCGCTTAGAATAAGCCATTGTTGCGATCCAACATTCCCTCAGGGGCTAAAGCCCAACAAATTATGCTGCATTTGCGGCACGACTGAAGTCATGCCCTGACACAAACGTGCTGGCATTCGAATCATTTCGTAGCCGGTGAAACCTATGGGGCCGATGCTGTAAGGTAGTTTTTACAGGGAGCAAACCCTTTGGTTCGATTTACCGGAGTTCTGGGCATTCTCGCCGTGCTGCTTGCGGCTTATTTGGGCTCGACCGACCGCAAGCGCATTCGCTGGCGCACGGTTGCCTGGGGACTGGGCCTGCAACTGGTCTTCGCCTTCTGCGTGCTGCGTTTCAGCTACGGAGAGCAGGGACTGATGTGGGCCGGCGGCGTGGTCAAAGCGATGCTCGCCACCACCTACGCCGGAACCAAGGTTCTCTTTGGCCCGCTGGGCGTTCCCGACGGCTCCATGGGCTCCATCTTCGCCTTTCAGGTGCTGCCCACCATCATCTTCATCTCCGCCTTCTTCGCGCTGCTTTACCACATCGGCGTGATGCAGCTCGTCATCCGCGCCCTGGCCTGGGTGATGCTGAAGACGATGCGCATCTCCGGCGCGGAGAGCATGAACGTGGCCGCGTCGATCTTCATGGGCCAGACCGAAGCGCCGCTCACGATACGCCCGTTTCTCGCCGGCGCAACCAGAAGTGAACTCATGACCATCATGACCAGCGGCATGGCCCACGTCTCCGGCGGCATGATGGCCGCCTACATGGCCTACGGCATACAGGCCAAGCATCTGCTGGCAGCCGTCATCATGACCGCGCCCGGAACCATCCTCCTCGCAAAAATCCTCGTCCCC
>JBKQLG010000165.1:0-2778 GCA_052147235.1 Occallatibacter sp. | reverse complement strand
GGCCTGCAGCTCGTCGCGGTCCTTACTTGAGATTCTGACGGTGTCGCCCTGGATACTGGCTTGCGCCTTCTTTTTTGAGTCCTTGACGAGGCGCACAATTTCCTTGGCTTTTTCCACGGGGATGCCCTGCTGCAGGCTGATCTTCTGGCGCACGCTTTGGCCGGCGGCAGGTTCCACCTTGCCGTAGGTCAGGTTCTTCAGCGAGACACCGCGCTTGACCAGCTTCTGGCAGAGAATATCTTTCACCGCCTCAAGCTTGTATTCGCTGGCTGAGGCCAACTGGATGCTGTCGTTACCTTCCAAATCGACCTGGGAGTGGGTATCCTTCAGGTCGAAGCGCTGGCGAATCTCTTTCATCGCCTGATCGATGGCGTTGCGGACCTCTTGAATGTCCACCTTGCTGACGATGTCGAATGAATTTTCCTGAGCCATGGCTTTCTCGTCCTTGAATTGCTCGGCGGGCTGCCGCCGGAAGTGCCTCTATCAGTTTCCCACGTCGTGCCGGAGATTGAACAAGCGGAAGAAGTTTGCGGTGGTCGAGGCGGCGATTTCATCGGGTGCGACACCGAGGAGGCCGGCCAGAACCTGAGCCGTCTCGACCACCATCGCGGGCTCGTTTCGCTGGCCGCGATGGGGGGCGGGCGCGAGCCAGGGCGCGTCGGTTTCAACGAGGATTCCGTCGAGCGGCATGCGGGCGGCAACGTCGCGAAGAGGCTGCGCCTTGGGATAGGTTAAGTTGCCGGCAAAGGAGACCAGAAAACCAAGGTCCAGCGAGCGGCGCGCCTGCTCCCAGCCAGCGCCGAAGCAGTGCATCACTCCGCCAAGGCCAGTTGGCCGCCAGCGCTCTTCCAAAACCATAAGAAGATCGTCCCAGGCGTCGGTGGTCTCATTTGTGCCGCGGCAATGGATGAGAATGGGCCGCTTGCGCACGGCGGCAATCTCAAGCTGGCGGATGAGACCGGCGCGCTGCACGTTGTGCGGGGCGCCCTCGTGAGAGTAGTCGAGGCCGATTTCGCCGCAGGCTATGACTTCAGGCTCGGCCAGGAGGGCGTCGAGTTTGGCCAGGGCAGCTTCATCGGCTTCGGCGGTGTTGTGGGGATAGATACCGGCGCTTGCAAAGAGCTGGGGAAGGCTGGCCCCATTCTGGCGCCGCCCGTTGAACTCGCGGCAAAGATCGAGCGCCTTGTGCATTTCTGCCGGCCCCTCGCCAATTCCGATGGAAAGCACGAGGCCAACGCCCGCTTGCCGGGCGCGGATCAGCAACGCTTCGCGATCGGCGTCGTAGCGCGGGCTGTCAAGGTGTGCGTGGGAGTCGATCAGCAATCGCGCCTCGCTTGTCGGGTGGGAAAATGCATCGGCAACAGACCAGTTTAGTGCAGCAGGAGTGGTGGGCAGATAGGCGCGTGGGCTGAGCCGGGCTTACGGCGGCTCGACTACTATCGGAGCAGCAGATGCGCGCGAAACCCAAGCTCGGGCAGAATTTTCTCGTCGACGTCCAGGCTGCGCAGCGGATTGTGGCGGCGCTGGGAGAGATCGCCGGGCACACGGTGGTCGAGATCGGTCCCGGACGGGGCGCCATCACCGAATCGCTCGCGGGGCGCGCCAAGCATGTTGTGGCCGTTGAACTCGACCACGAGCTTGCCGCAGGTTTGCGGGAGCGCTTCGAAGCAGCGCGCGTAGCGGTTTTGGAGCAGGATGTGCTGCGGTTCGACTTCGCTGCGGCAGCGGCCGAGGCCGGCGAACGGCTGCGCGTAGTGGGCAATTTGCCTTATGCGATCACTTCGCCCATCTTGCTGAAGCTGGCGGCGAGCCACGCTGCGCTTGACCTGGCCGTGCTGATGGTGCAGCGCGAAGTGGCCGAGCGAATTGCCGCAACGGCAGGCACACGGGATTACGGGGTCCTTTCCGTCACGATGCAGATGTACGGACCGGTGGAGCAACTGTTCACCTTGCCGCCGTCCGCATTCTCGCCGCCACCGAAGGTTCATTCGACGGTTTTTCGCTGGCGATTCGTGCCGCGCTTTGCTGAGCTGGGCGTTGAGGAGGGCGGTTTTCAGCGTTTTGTGCGCCAGATCTTCGCGCGGAAACGCAAGACGCTGACAAACAATCTGCGCGCTGCCGGAGTGGCGCAAGATGCCGCAGCGGCCGCACTGGCCGCCGCAGGGATCGATCAAAGAACGCGCGCAGAAGCAGTGCCGATTGAGGGATTGGCCACGCTTTGGCGCAAACTGGAGGAACGTTGGCCGGTTGGTCGCTGAGGCCGGTTTCCTGGCCTTGGGCGTGCGCGTAATCTATGAAGGAAGGGGAGCAGGAATCAGGCTTCGACCTGCCTTGCGGTGGAGTTTCGGAACCCGCAGGGCGTCATCGAGAGTCTAATTGCTGAGGAAGCAATGAACCCGACCGTCCAAAATGAGCGCCAGGAGAAGTTTCAAGAGACGCTGGTGAGCGCACGCAGGACCATGCTCATGAGCGAGATTCTGAAGCTGGCCGGAGACAGCTTTCGCGCCAGCAAGACGCGCTTTGCGCTGACCGCGCTGGGCATGGTGATCGGGACAGCGTCGGTGATCCTGGTCGTGACGATTGGGATGACGGGAAAGCAATACATCCTCGAATTAATCCAGAAGATCGGCACCAACTCAGTGGAAGTGGAGTACGCGGGCGGCGGCGCCACGGCGGCGGAGCGCGTGCGCTATAACGACTTCCTGACCCGCGAGGACGAAAAGGCCGTGGACCAGCAGGTGCCCGGCGTGATGTATTCCTCGCCGGTGCTGACGATGC
>JBKQLG010000164.1:0-20234 GCA_052147235.1 Occallatibacter sp. | reverse complement strand
ATGTAGTAACCAATCTCGCCTCGCGGGGCTTCGATGCACTGGAAGACTTCGCCGGCCGGTACGCGGAAGCCCTCGGTGACGATCTTGAAATGATAGATGAGCGCTTCCATCTGCGTCTTCATCTTCTCGCGGTCGGGCAGCACGATCTTGGGCGCATCGGACTTGATCGGCCCTTCGGGCATACCGTCCAGCGCCTGCTGAATGATCTTCACGCTTTCGCGCATCTCAATGAGCCGGATTTCATAACGCGCCCAGCAGTCGCCCTGGGTTGCGATCGGCACCTTGAACTGAAATTTCTCATAGCCGGAATATGGCATATCGCGGCGCAGATCGAAGTCCACCCCCGAGCCGCGCATATTCGGCCCCGTCACACCCAGTGCAATTGCTTCCGTTACAGATAAGATGCCCACGCCCTGCAGACGGTTGCGAAAGATTGGATTGCCGGTGAGCAAATTCGAATATTCGTCGATCTTCTCTGGAAATGTCTTGATGAATTGCTGCACGCGGTCGTGGAAATCGAGCGGCGGCTCCATCGAGAGGCCGCCGATGCGGAAGTAGCTGGTCATCATGCGCTGGCCGGAGATCCCTTCGAAGATGCGCAGAATCTCTTCGCGCTCACGGAAGGTGTAAAGAAAGACGGTCAGCGCGCCAATGTCCATGGCGTGCGTGCCCAGCCAGATCAGGTGCGAATTCAGGCGGGTCAACTCGGCCAGCAGCACGCGCAGCCATTGCGCCTTCTGCGGAATCTCCAGGCCGAGCAACCGCTCCACGGCCAGGCAATAGCAGAGATTGTTGGCCATGGGGCTGAGGTAGTCGATGCGGTCAGTGAGCGGGACGACCTGCTGATAAAACTTGGCTTCGCAGGTCTTCTCGATGCCGGTGTGCAGGTAGCCAATCTCCGGGTAGAGGCGGACCACGATTTCGCCGTCAATCTCCACCACCAGGCGCAGAACTCCGTGCATCGACGGGTGCTGCGGTCCCATGTTCAGGACCATGTGCTGATCGTGCGCTCCCGTGGCGGCAGGAGCTTCGAGGATGGGGCTGCCAATCGTCTCGGTCATTCAGCGATACCCCTCCACCGGATAATCCTTGCGCAGTGGGTGCCCCTGCCAGTCGTCGGGCATCATGATGCGGCGTAGGTTGGGGTGCCCCTGGAAGCCAATGCCGAAGAGATCGAAGACCTCGCGCTCATAAAAATTTGCCGAGGGCCAGACGGATGTTATTGACTCGACCGCCGGTGCGTCACCATCCAGCAGAACCCGCACCCGGATGCGCTCTTTATGGGAGTGCGAAAGAATGTGGTAGCTCAACTGGAAGCGCGGTGAGGAAGGGAACCAGTCGACCGCGGTCACATCCTCGAAGAAGTTGTAGCCGGCCGCCTGTACCGTGGCCGCCGCCGAGCGAATCTCTTCCGCGGCGATAGTCAGCGTCAGTTCGCCGCGGTCATACTTTGCGTCCGCCAAGGCTTCGGGCTTCCAGGCCAGGATGGCCTTGACCGCCGGATGCTCAGGCAGTCGCTCCAATACCTCGGCCTTGCACAGCATTGGTTCGCCCATCCTAGAGGTCCGCCTTATCCTGGCTCCAGTTCAGTATGCCCTTGCGCACGATGTAGTAAAGCCCCACAGCCACAAAGCCCAGGTAGACCACCATCTCCCAAAAGCCGAAGAGCCGGGAGCCGGTCATTGCGGGCAACTTGCGGTAGATGACCGCCCAGGGCATCATGAAGACCGTTTCCACATCAAACAAAATGAACAACATCGCCACCATGTAGAAGCGCACGCTGAAGCGTTGCCGGGCGTCGCCCACAGCCACGATTCCACATTCGTAGGCGGCCAGCTTGGTGGGCGTATTACGGTGCCGCCCGACGAACCACGAAGCCACCACCATCACCGCGCCAAGTCCAAAGGCGGCAATGATTTGCAGCAAAAGCGGAAGATACTGCCAGTGATAAGGGATCATGGCTGTCCAGTCCAGTCAAATCATGGGGAAAAAGCACCCATCTCTCCAAAGCCGCCAACGGCTCCAACGCGACAGGATGCTGGTTTGAGCTTAGGTTTACCGTTTCATTCCGTCAAGGCAACTGAAGGCCGGCGTACCGTTTTATACAGATTATTTCAGCGTTTAATGAGACGCTTGCTCAGAATCCTCTCCCCGGCCGAAGAGTGGCTTCACGGAGTTGCTGTTGCCTGGACAGATTCCAGGCGGCTCCATTCATCTTCCATTCTTCGACCTATTGGTAGAGTGAAGGCAAGGGATGCGATGTAATGTGATCTGCATCACCACTATTCCCATTGTTGCACGCGACAATGAGTTGTTCGCTCGTGGAAAACGGTACGTTCGTCACGTCATTATCTGATTATTCGGTGTCCTAAGCCGAAGAACAGAGTGAGGATATAACCATGGCAGCTACCACGACCACCACGACCACCAGCTTCTCGATTCCGGTATCCGGCCAGACCGTTTCCACCAAGCGTGAGTGTCCCAACCGCCGCCGCCGCATTACTCCTGAAGTCGGGCACGCGCTGGAGATCCTCGGCCACGCCATCCAATACCTGACCGACGAGTTCGTGTTTGAGGACGGTGCGCTATTCGCCAGGAATGCGCAGTTGCAGGCTGTGCAGATACTGATGGCGCTAAACCGGCAGGTCTACTTCGAGTGTCCGGAAGTGCCGACCTTAGCCGCGCGTTGCCGCGCTCTGCTGCATCTTCACTCGGCGTAACCCTATATATATGAAGATATAGGGAAGATCAGAGCTGCCCATAACAGGCTTGAATTACTTCCTAACGTTAGTCCATTCTGGAACATGCACCCTTTTCCGTCGCTCGTCGAGAGTGTTCGCCACCTGCGCGGCCTCCTGCTTCGCGTTTCTGGCCCTGTTCCTCCGCTTCGCGCGATCCGGCTCGCGGCTCTTCGACAGTCTCAGTGCGAATTCCTATGGAATCTATCTCGTCCACTACGCATACGTTAACTGGCTGCAATACGCGCTTCTGCCAGCATCGCTTCCCGCTGTGGTGAAGTGGGCAATTGTATTCACCAGTGCGCTGGGGCTAAGCTGGGCCACGGTGGCATGGATGCGCCGCATTCCAGCTATCGCGAGAGTGGTGTAGGGAGACTCTGAACAAGTCGAAATGTAGTACTTACATTCCCTCTGGGACCACTTCTGCTGCCACAGATTATTTTGTCCTTAATGAGCGGGATTCTTTTATCGATGATGGTGAAAGAAAAAAGGCCGGCGAAGGGTGAGCGATCTCGTGAGTTGTTTCTGGCAGGTGATTCACCCTTTGATATGCAGCTCTTTAGCCCCTAGTCCCTGTCCTGATCCCTGCGTTTTCACCTTTCTCCGTGCACCCGTCGGAGAAATACTATAGAATCCGAAGTTCTCCTGTCTTATTATTGGCTGCGAGAAGAACAAGAAGCGGAGGCTGACCATGGAAGTGGAGTACACCGCCAGGCAAGTGAGGATATCCAAGGCGCTGCGCGCGCAGGCCGAAGAGGGGATGGAACGGATTGCCCGCATTCTGGGCAAGAGCGCGCGCGCCAGCGTTACGTTCAGCGCGCAGAAGCGTCAGCAAATCGTCGAAGTGACGATCCAGGCCCGGTTGCAGACCATAGCAGCCACGGGTAAGGCCGACACGCTGGAGACGGCGCTGCATCTCGCCCTGGAGCATGCCGAAAGCCAGGCGCGCCGTCACCGCGACCGGCGGATGACGAGCAAACGGCTGCCGACGGAAGAGAAGGTGCTCACGGCGCCCCCGGTCTCCCGGCCCAAAGCTCGTGCCGCCCAGCAGGATGCGGAGGCCGCGGAGGCCAAGCCTGCACGCGCCCGCAAGAAGGCCAGCACAGTGATCGCCGTGCACTCCTTTCCGGCGGGCAAGACGGTCGTCGAACCGCATATCGTCTCCGCCAGCGAGGCCATTGCCTTGAAGCCCATGACCATCGAGGAGGCAGTCAAAGAGGCTGAGTTTCGAGATCGCGACCTGCTGATCTTCCGCAATCTCACTGGAGAACAGTATGTGCTCCATCGCCGCCGCGACGGCCAGATGGAGCTGGTGGAGCTTCCCTAGGGTCTGTTCACACTACCCAGGTGGGCGGCGACGGGAGCCAGTTTTTCTCCGATCGAGGAGTGAGGAACGACGGATACCGGGTGTATCAGAGCGACGATGGACGAAGATCAGGGGAAAATTGGCCCCGTCCCTTCGGGCTGCGGCGAAAATCATGCCATACTTCATTCTCGCCCTCGACGGTGGACCCGCCACAGCCTTCGGGCTCGGCTTCGTCTGGCCGGATTTTCACTAGCAGCGCCACCCGCCGGGGTAGTGTGATCAGGCCCTAACTTCGACAGGCCGCCAGGTGGTTGTTCTGGATTCTCTGAGTCACCGGGAGCATGAGTTAGGAGTGCGGATGGTGACGCAAGCAGTTGAAGCCCCTAGGCAGTTGGAAGGTAGCGTCCGAGGCATGAAAAGGGCATTGCCGCTTTTCCACAGGCAGACAAAATTGACCTCAAATTTCGGTTTTCAGTGTACGATGTGGCCATGGCTCCTTCTTCACAGCCCGCAAACCATGTTGCTTCGACGCTTTCTGACACCAAACCGGGCAAGGAACTGGTCATTGTCACGGGAATCTCCGGCGCCGGCAAGGCTACGGCGCTCAAAGCCTTCGAGGATCTGGGCTATCACTGTGTGGACAATCTACCTCTGGAGCTACTGCCTGATTTTGCCACTCTGGTGGAAAAATCCACCGATACGGAACGAGCGGCGATCGTGATCGATGTCCGCGAGGGCCAGACCCTGGATCGCCTTCCTGAGATTCTCAAAAGCGTGAAAAAGCTTTTGCACACGCGCGTGGTCTATCTGGATGCGCAGGACGCGGTGCTGGTGCGGCGCTACTCCGAAACCCGGCGGCCGCATCCGCTGGGCCGGCAGGAGACGGTCTCGCGCTCCATCGTTGAGGAACGGCAACTGCTGGACCCCATCCGCAATGTTGCCGACACGCTGATCGACACCTCAAATTACAACGTTCATGAGCTGCGCGCGCTGATTCAGGCCCGCTTTGGCCAGGAAGAAGAGACGAAGCGCCTGCTGGTTTCGTGTCTTAGTTTTGGCTTCAAGAACGGCGTTCCGCTGGATGCGGATATGGTCTTCGATGTTCGCTTCCTGCCCAATCCGCATTTTGTGCCGGAGTTTCGCAAGCTGACCGGCCTCGACCCCAAGGTAGCCGCCTATGTGCGCGGCTTTCCGCAGACCAGAGAGTTTTTGACCAGGGTCACGGACCTGTTGCTTTATCTTCTGCCGCACTATATGGAGGAAGGCAAGAGCTACCTGACCGTGGCCTTCGGCTGCACCGGCGGCCAGCATCGCAGCGTGTTGATGGTCGAGGATATCACAGCGGAGTTGAAGCGCGCCGGCTATCACGTGAAGGCTTTGCACCGGGATACGCAGCGGTGAGCGACAATCTCATTCTGATTACGCTGTTGGTCAAGCTGGGCGTGGTGGCATCGGTGGCCAGCGTGCTGGCGCGTGTCAGCACCTTCCGGCGGCTCTTCTTTGCCGAGCAGCGCCGTCCCCGGCAGACTCTAGCGCTGCTGGCGTTCTTTCTGGTACCTCTGACGCTGGGCGTGTGGATTCGGATCGCGGTGCCCAACTTCCAGGCGGCCGATATCTCCTTCGAGACGATTATTCTGCTGGGCTTGCTGCTGGGGCCGGAGTGGGCGATGCTGGGCGGGTTGGCGCTGGCGGCGCCGGCCGTCTATCACCACGAGTATCTGGCTTTGCCCTTCAATGTGGCGCTGGGCATGGTGGCGGGGCTGCTGGGACGCATTGTCGAGAAGGAGGAGATCTGGTCGTTCACGCCCTTCATCGACCTGAGCCTCTACCGCTGGGTGCGCCGCAATCTGCGCCAGCCGCGCATCGACCGCCAGATTTTGATGCTGGTGCTGATTGCCGTGATGGAGATGATCCGCGACTGGCTGTCCCACGCCTTTCCGCATCGGCTTTTTGCTCTTGTTGCCAGCCAGTTCTGGATACAAGCGTTGGTGTGGTTGTGCGCGCCCATCAACGTGGGCATTGCGCTGAAGGTGTGGAATACGCTGCGCATCGAGATGAAGCTCGAAGAGCAGAAGCGCCTGCTGCTGGAAGCCCGGCTCGACGCTCTGCAGCGCCAGATCAATCCGCATTTTCTCTTTAACACTCTTAACTCCATCGCCTCGCTGGTGCGCGTCAAGCCGGAGCTGGCACGGGAGATGATCGTGAAACTGGGCAATATACTGCGTGCGCTGCTCAAGGAGCACGACAGCTACGTGCCGCTGAGCGAGGAGCTAAGCTTTACCGACGACTATCTCGACATCGAGGTTGTGCGCTTCGGCGCCGACAAGCTGCGTGTGGAAAAGGAGATCGACCCGCGGACGCTGGGAGTTCTTGTGCCCAGCATTCTCTTGCAGCCGCTGATCGAAAACAGCATCAAGCATGGCCTGGAGCCGCGCCTGATGGGAGGAACGGTCATGCTGCGCAGCCGCCTCGAAGGCGACCGCGTGCGCATCGAAGTGGCCGATGACGGAGTGGGCATGGGCAACCGGCCAGCCTCGGCGCTTCGCCGCACGGGCGCGGGCATCGGCATGAAGAATGTACAGGAACGGCTAGAAGTGCTCTACGGCAACCAGGCCAGCTTCAGCGTGGTCAGCAACCCGGGCCGCGGCACGCAGGTCTCGATTGAGATTCCGGCCAACCTGCATGCGGTGCCTTAAACAGGGCTCTTACCGGAAGCTGCTGCGTGCCGGCTTCCGATACGCGCAACCAGCCACTGTTCGTATTCGTCTTTGACGGATAGCCCCGGTTTTCTGGTCGCTCTGTTGGGCTGGGCAAGATAGCGGATCCATGCCTCGTGGTCTTCCGCGGTGGCCTCCGCGATGGCGACATGGACCGGGATGGCATTGACCGCGGGAGTGACCGGAACCTTCTTCTTCACATCCTTCTTGTGTTTGTTCCCGCTGAAAAGCCAGTCACGTTCAAAGGGCGCCATGGCGGGAATGAAGTAACGGATCAATCCAAAGAATGGAATATAGTGGCGTCCGACAGTGAGGCCAATCACAACAGTCAAACAGGCCAGATGGGTAATAATTGTCGAAAATATAGGCAGAGAAAAGCCTGTTTCGCGTTCAGCTGTGATCACTAGCCACGCGAGAAAGAGGTGATACGAGATAAGAATGTAAGCGTAGGTTGCCCATGCGCCCTCAAACAAATATCGTGCAATCACAAATCCGATCACGCTGCAGACTATAAATACGACGCCGTTCTTGCCGGCCAAGAAACCCATAACTTCCTCCTTTTTCGTATTTCACAGCTTTCGCATTTCACACCGGTTCTACATTGTGATTATAGGAGTTGAATCGATGATTCCATTTTCTTTTTGTCCTGTCAATCCGAATCTGGATTGGGAAATTGCCTAATTGTTCAAGCAACGGATGGATTCAATCCTTTCCAGCGCGATGCACAGCCCTCGCGGTATCCTCGAAGCATGGTGCGATTCACGGTGCTGGCGTCGGGGTCGAAGGGGAACGCTACGGTTCTCACTGGCGGGCGGACGCGGATTCTGGTGGACTGCGGGCTGAGCTGCCGGGAATTATTCCGGCGGATGCGGCAGGTAAGCGAAGAGCCGGAGACGCTGAGCGCCATTCTCATTACGCACGAGCACGCCGACCACGTGGGCGGTGTAGCCGTGACGGCGCGCAAGCTGGGCATTCCGGTGTACTTTACCGAGGGCACGCACCGCGCGTGGATGCGCTGGCTTTCACCGCGGCGGCAGATGACCTATTCGCAGTGGCTGGAGCAGATTCGCAAACAAGCCGCAGAGCGCCAGGCAGAGGCCGAGCTAGTAGCCGAAGACTGCGAGCAGGACGAAGGTGACCTTGTCGAAGCTTTGGATGAGTCAGCCGAGCCCGTCGAGCCGGCCAAGGCAAAAGACCCTGCCTGGCTGCCGGCGGTCGAGTTCTTCCAAGCCGGAGAAGCGTTTGAGATTGGCGACATTGCCATCAGCCCCTTCACCATCCCCCACGACGCAGCCGACCCGGTGGGCTTTGTCTTCCAGGCCGAGGGGGTGAGGATAGGCTATGCCACCGATCTGGGCTACATTCCCCCTAATGTCAAGGCGCAGCTCAAGGGCCTGGACCTGCTACTGCTGGAATCTAACCACGATCTGGAGATGCTGCGCGACGGCCCTTATCCCTGGGCGGTCAAGCAGCGGGTGATGTCACGAGTAGGGCACCTGTCGAACGAGGCAACGGCGGAGTTTCTGGAAAAAGGCTACGACGGCCAGGCAGCTTATGTGATTCTTGCGCATCTCTCTGAAAGCAACAATCTTCCTGAACTTGCGCGAGTGACGGCCGAACGAGCGCTGATCGGCCGGGCGAGTCTGATGGCCAACCGCCTGCTGCTGGCCGCGCAGCATGAACCACTTTTTCCTATTGATTTTTGAGGATATAAGTTACAATGATTGCAGTCGTGTATCACTCTGTACCAGGTAGGTTGGCTGGGAACATGCCGAGGCGGATTGCCAAGGCGAGGCGGAGTTGATGGAGGCGCCACCGAACTCAAGGGCGGTGGAACAGCCACAGATTACAGCCTTTCCGGCCACGTGAGCCGCGCGGTAACAAGGCGGCGGTGCACATCCTTTGCAAAGTGAGTCGTTAACATATGGCTAGAACCAGATGCACAGACAGAGTCGCAGGCGCCATCCTGGCAAGCTGGCGATATGACATCTCCGGGATCTCGCCGGAGATGCGCAAGGACTACGACGAGCATTTTGCCGAATGTCCCCATTGCAGCGCGCGGCAGAAGTTTCACCGCAGCCTGGATGTAACGCTTACCGTTCTAACCTCGACGGCGGTCTTCTTCTTCTTATTCGCGCTGGCGGTTCTCAAGCACATCAAGCCGCTGGAGCATATGGCCTTCAATGTCTTCGGTCTGGACGTTGCCGACACCTACCACATGCTCTTCTCGGCCGGGATTGCAGGGCTTTGCTTCTCGGTGATCGCCCTGGTGCTGGTGCTGACAACCACGCCGGCGCCAACCTATCTGGGCGGCATTGCCGCCGAGCGGGTAAGGCTAATCGAAGAGCGGCTGCCGGAGGCCATCAAGGCGCTTCGTCCGCGCTAGAGTTGACACAAATTCAAACCTCAGAGCCTCCCCTTGCGGGAGGCTCTTGTGCGTGCAGGGCGCGATGGAGATTTACTGAATGACTGTCAGGACGGTAGCAGAACGGCGGCGGCTGCCGGGACTCAAGGTGGGAGATGGCTTCACGAGGCATCCTTTCGACGAGGAGTTCGGCGTGCGGACCAGCGGGCTGGTTGCCGGGCGGCACTTAAAGAGCGGGCACCGCCATGACCGCCACGCGACGGCTTACTACGGGGTTGCGCCCTCTGTCTTCCGGGCGTTGGTGCGGCGTTGGCAGCGCAGCAGGCCGGCCGCGGCGATGGAGGAATTCAGCTTTCTCGATGTGGGCGCCGGGATGGGGCGGGCGGTGCTGCTGGCTACCGAGCTGCCATTTCGCCAGGTGCTGGGAGTGGAACTCAATCCCACGCTGACGCGGATAGCGCGGAGGAATCTGACGGTTTGGCGAGCCTCGGGGCGGGCGCGGACTCCTATGCGCGTGGTTTGCGGCGATGCGGTCGAGTTCCGGTTTCCGGCGGGACCGTGCCTGGCGTTTCTCTTCAATCCCTTCGGCGCGCCGGTGATGCAGCGGCTGCTGACGGTTTGGAGTAGGACTCTTGCCGGGCACCCTGCGCCGCTTGACATTCTTTATGTGAACAACGAGCAGGAGAACGTGCTGGAGCGGCAGGCGGGATTTGCGAGGCTGTTTCTGGGCAAAGTGAGGCGCTCCGCGGCCGATGCTGATGCCGACCGCAAGATTATGGCGAACCAGCCGGAGGGCGAGTATGCGTCCGCCAATTACGAAGACTGCTCGATCTGGCGCTGGGTGGGCTAAAGCACTGTCAATTCGGCGAGCCAATACACGCCCCCCGCCTCCCTGATGGCTTTTTGAGCTTTCAGAAAACCCTCCGGTAATGGCGGGGGTGCTATTCCCTCCTGGATTCGTGCCTGTGCTTCAGCCCGCAACTTGTCTATCGCGCGCGATGCGTAACTGGCGCCGTCGCGGCGGAGCGCATAGCGCTTGATGGCTTCCGGATTGTTAAATGAAATAGGAATGCCGGGATCGAAGCCAAGCTCGTGAAAGAACTCACTGCCGTTGGCGCCGGGCACTCCAAAGATCCACGGCTCGCTCCAGTCTGCGGGGATTCCGCCGGCCCCGTGAGGCGTCAGCTTTCCGAATTCGATCGCAATGCTACTCGCATAATCCAACACCATCGAACTGCCCGGCGCCGAATGTGAGGCAACCATCCGCAATGTCTTGCGGACACTCTCTTCTGGCAGGTACATGCAGACGCCCTCCCAGATGTAAAACGACTTCGCGCCTTCACGAAATCCTGCCGCTTTCAATACGTCGCATATGTTGTCTTTGGCAAAATCGACTTTGACGTAAGTTAAATTCGCCGGCGCATCGCCCAAGACATCTTTAACGCGCCTCTTCTTGTATTCCTGTGTCGATTCGGCATCGGCTTCAAAGACCGGGCAATCTCTGAGCAACTCTCGAAAGCGATAGGCGCGGCTATCGAATCCAGCGCCGAGAATGACGACTTGGCTCGCGCCGTTTTTCACGGCTCGCACCAGTGCCTCGTCGATGAAACGGGTGCGCACAATCATCATTCCTGCAAAGAATACGACCGCCGGATTCAGCATTGCTTCCGCATAATCCTGCATCAGCCCTAAGACGCACGGGTGACCGCTGATGAGCGCCAATTCATCCGGCCCAATCAGGCGATCCGCGAGTAAGTCCGGGTTACGCACGTCCTCGTCAGGATCGCGAGAACCAAATGCGCGCGCAGCGGCAACGAGGATAGAGGTCCGCGACGGCAGACCGCTTTCACGGTCATTCTGATTTGTGGCGATTGCCATGTGAAAAGTATCGCGGATCGATGCGTTGTGAGGCAACTTAGCAGTCTGTTAACATCAATGGCTACAGATTGAAGGATGGACGTGATGCTGGATTTTCTCCACGGCGCGGCTAAAGATGCAAGCTGGCTCCAGGGCCACCATACAGGTGTGTGATCGGACTGTAGTGTCAAACTGGTATATTTTCTAAGGGAACAACAAGAAGGGTCGATGCGTCTGCGTGCTTTCGGGTTGATTGGGGTGTTGGCAGTCGGATGTTTTTGCAGCAGGCCCGTGATGAGGACCAGCGGCCGCTGCGCAGGACAAATCAAACAGATCGGCCTAACTGGGATTAGAATAGGCGCGTCTAATGAATGGAAACGATTGAAGTTTCTTGGATTTTAGGCAGCCGTTCAAGGAGGATTCATTGCGCCTACGCTATATCAGTCTTCTTTCGCCGGTATTGGTCTTCTGTTGTGGTGCGCCGCTGGTGGCGCAAACGACCCCGGCGCCCAGTGGGCAGGACTCTGTTCCGGTCTTCAAGACCCAGGCACGTGAAGTCGTGGTGGACGTGGTGGTAACCAGGGAGAATGGCGAAGCGGTGACGGCGCTCCGCAAGGGAAACTTCAAAGTGATGGAGGATGGGAAAGAGCAAACCATCGACTTTTTTGAAGAACACACCGCAAAAACAGTGCCGCCGGGCGCTCTTCCCCCAATGCCGAAGATGCCGCCCAATGTTTACACCAATGTTCCGCCGGTTCCGGAGAGCGATTCTGTGAACATTCTCTTGCTGGATAGTCTGAACACGCCTGTTCAGGAGCAGAGCTATGTACACAAGCAGATCATGGATTTCCTGAAGACGATGGAGCCGGGAACGCGGACGGCGATCTTCCTGCTGGGGTCAAAGCTGCGCTATGTGCAGGGGTTCACAACGGATGCCTCGGTGCTGAGCGCGGCGCTGAACGACAAGAAGAATGGGCCGGAGAAGGAAATCCTGCTGCGAACCCGCTCGGATACTGCTGAAGATGTCAGTCAGATGAGTACCATGACGACGATCAACGGGCACGTGAGTGCCGGGTTGGGGGAGCTCATGGCCGCGAACCGCGAATCCCTCCAATTTGATTACACCCGGAGGGTTGAGATGACGCTGGAAGCGCTGGATTATCTGGCCCGCTATCTGGGGAGTGTGCCGGGGCGGAAGAATCTGATCTGGTTTGCCAGTTCATTTCCGGTATATGTCTTTCCCAATTACGAGGAGATGATGTCAATGAACGACCACTTGCACGTGTCGACGAGCGAAATTAAGACGACCGCCGATTTGCTGACGGTATCAAAGGTCGCAGTCTATCCCATCGGCGCGGGGGGAATAATGAACGATCACTGGCTTGACGCCGATCAGGGTGCCTCCGGAGCGGCAGCGGGGTACGGTCGCTCGCTCGGGGGAAGCCTCAGGGGCGATGCCGCGGAACGGACCGACAAGATGGCGGCGATGGAACAACTGGCATCCGACACCGGCGGCAAGGCTTTCTTCAATACCAATGACCTGAATGGCGCGATCAAACGCGCAATCGACGATGGCTCGCACTACTACACGCTGGCCTATACGCCGACCAACGGCAAGCTGGACGGCTCGTACCGGCGGATCGAAGTGAAGGTGAGCGCCACGGGCAAATACAAGGTGGCCTACCGGCACGGCTATAACGCCGACGATACGAAGACGGCCGAGGCCATGCCCCAATCCGATCCGCTGCGGCCGCTGCTGACATTCGGGCTGCCGGACACCACTCAGCTTCTCTTCGCAGTGCGCGTGGAGCCAGCCGCGCAGCAGCCCGCGCCGAATGCTACACGGGCCGGAAAGAACCCCGCGCTGACCGGCCCAGTGACGCGTTACTCGCTGGAGTTTATGATTCGCTGGACGGACGTGGCCTTCGATCTGAGGCCGGACGGCACACACCACGGCAAGATTCAACTGGCGTTACAGGCTTACGACCGGAACGGAAAAGCCGTGAACTGGGAGGACGGCACTCAGAAGATGTATGTGAAACCCGACATCTGGACCGCGATTCAAAAATCCGGCGTTCCCGCGCACATGGAGGTCGACCTTCCCAATGAGGAAATCTATTTGTATACAGGAGTCTACGACTGG
Organism: Occallatibacter sp.; assembly: GCA_052147235.1. Taxonomy (GTDB): domain Bacteria; phylum Acidobacteriota; class Terriglobia; order Terriglobales; family Acidobacteriaceae; genus Telmatobacter. The sequence continues at coordinate 7,108 of JBKQLG010000164.1, read as the reverse complement.
GGGTCGAACAAGGCGGGAACGATGGAGATTCCGCTGAGTCCTTCCAGTGTGGCAACTACACCGAGCGCGCCGCCCACGCCAGGAGCGAAGTGAGCCGGTACATTTATTGATCCGTACTCCGTCGCGTTGACGTAGCAATCAACGCCCCGCAATCCAGGTGGATTGCGGGGCGTTGGTGTTTGCGGACGAAAATTACTTCTCGCGGCGATTCAGGCCGATCTGGAAGCTGATCATGAACGCTCGGCCAGCCTGCTTCTCGAGGGTGTCAGCCCAGCTCGGGGAGTAGAGTTGAAGATCCTGTGTGACCACATTGGAAGGGGTGGAGGTGTAAGGCGTCGACAACGTGGTGCCATCGTTGGCCGCGCTGATCGCAACGATGCTGTGGTCGTCGAAGATGTTGTTGATGCTGAACTTGATCTTGGAGCCTGCGAAGATCGTGTTGCCGTGAACGTTGTAGTTCAGAAAGACGTTGCTCATCCAGAACGGATCCTCGGGAACAGTCTGGTGAAAGTTGCTGATGTCAGCCCAGCGACTGCCGATACGCTTGCCGAAGATGCCGAAGTCGATCCCCTTTTCGCGATAGGTCATGCCAATCGACTCGGTATCGTGTGGAGCGCTGGCAACCCATGCCTCGGGCGTGGCGGGCACGGCGGGGTTGATGATATTGCCGCTCGAGTCGGTTACAGCAGCCTGCGCGGCGGCCGCTTCGTACGTGGCTTTTCCGAAGGTGCCATTGGCGTTGAAGCTCAGGCTGTGGGTAACTGCGACGTTGCCCTCGGCTTCAAAACCGTTGGTGTCGGAGTTGGGGTTGGCGTAGTAGTACGCGAAGCCTTCGTCCGGACCGCTGGAGGGGGTATAGGAGGAGTAGGTGTTGGTGAAGTGAATGTGATAAGCGTCAGCATCGAAGGCCACGCGGTTCAGCTTGACCACCGTGCCGCCCTGGTAGGTGTCGGCGATGGTGGGCGGCGGAGTGACAGCTACCTGGGCGCCGGTCGTATCGAAGACGCTGCTGAAGGGAGCGATGGTGCCGCGGCCGTACTGGCCATAAGCCGACCAGTTGTTGTTGATGCGGTAGTTGGCTTCAAACGAAGGGAGTATCGAGTTGTAATCCTGGGAGTGCTGGACGGTGTTGGTGCAGGATGTGGAGGTGGAGCCCGTGGGACAACCAAGCGGGCCGACCGTCTTTCCATCCGCCCATTGTGTCAGACTCATGAGGAAGTAGGCGTCCTTGACGCCGGCGGTGATGGTCCAACGCGGGATGGCTACCAACTGGAATTCGGCATAAGGCTGCGAAGTGTAGGTATAGAAGTGCTCGTGGAACTTGATGTTGGAGATGAAGGGAGAATCGACCCAGGTAATGGGGTCGGTGTAGATCTGGTAGCGGGTGGTGTTGGTGTACTCGTACCAATTGCCGACGCGGAAGACACCCCACGTGGTGGCATAGCTGAGGGCCGCGATCTCGCCGCCGCGGGCGTACTGGTTCGACTTATCGACACCGGTCGGCTTCTTGGAATAGAAGGGAGACGTGGTGGGCTGGTCGTCGCCGCCGACAACCTCATTGACCACCTTGGTCAGCAGCGAGTCGGTCACAAGATCCTGATCGGTGGCGTTCTGATAGTGCTGGTGGTTGGAGTAGCCGTAGGTGTAAGATTTCGAATCCAGCTTCCAGCCCTTACCGAAGTCGTGGTCGAAGGTGATGATCTCGAAGAAGCTCGGCACGTGGTAGGCCGAAAAGTGGTAGTACTGAGGATCGTAGTAGTACTTGGAGGTCGATGCGTAAGCAGAGTTGGTCTGGGTCGAGTCGTAGAGGTAGTTATCGCCGTAGTGGAGGTATTGGCGGCGGGTTGGATCATTGTTGGTGAAGGCGTCCAGGATGATGTTGGAGCCGACCACGGTGAGGTTGGTGCGGTCGCTGAACTTGTAGTCGAACTTAGCGGTGGCGGCCACGTCCTGCTTGGGCGAATTGGTCTGGTAGCCGTCCGAGCTCTGGTAATCGGCATTGAGCCAGAAGTGGGCCTTGCCCTTCAGGAAGGCGCCGGAGTTGAGGTCGCCCAGAATCTGGTTGGTATTCCAGGAGCCGTAGGTCTCCATAAACCTGATGTGGGGCACATCGCCCAGGCGGGGCGAGAAGAAGTGGATGGAGCCGCCGAAGTTGGAAGGACCGACGTCGGAAGCGGTACCGGGGCTGCGATCGAAGTCCACATAACCGACACCAGCGGCAGGGATGTAAGCCCAGGAGTGGTGGCTGGGATCGTTGGAGTCGTTGAAGGGGACACCGTCCCAGGTCATGGTGTAGTCGTCGTCCACGAAGCCGCGGAAGAAGATCTTGGCCTGGCCGTTGCCGATACCGTTTGTGGTGTAGCTGACGGTGCCGGGCGCGGCCTGGATGATGTCGGCAAAGTCGGTGACGGGGCTGGTGTACTCGGCGATGTAGTTGCTGGAGATTTCGGTGCGGGCGGAGCCGGCATCCAACAGGGCCTTGACCGGGGCGGACTGCACGGCGAGTGAGGAATTGTCCTCGGACTCGACGATGACTTCCTCGGCGACCGAGGCGATCTCAAGCTTGAACTCAATTTTCTGCTCATTGCCGTCAACGGTTATAGCGCGCTGGGTGGTGCTAAAGCCGGTGGCGCTGACGGCAAGATTATAGTGGCCGTTGGCAACATTGGTGAACGAGTAGGCGCCCTGGGCGTCGGTGAGGGCGCGCTTGACGACGTTGCCTTCCATATCCTGCAGGGTGACCGAAGCGTCCACGAGCATCTTGCCCTGCGCATCCGCGACTGTGCCTTCAAGTTTTGAACTGTTGGTCTGTGCGTGCAGCGCGGTAGTGAAGAGCAACACGAGAACAGACAGAGACAACGTAATGAGACACTTACGCAAAGCCGGGATCGAGTGAAACAAGAGGGGCCTCCTTATGTTGGTTAATGTTGATTTTTTATTAGTTTTCAGATGAGAGACGGTTGGGAGAAGCACAGCTATTCCACTAAAAATATCAATCGATTGCGACATTCAGATTAAGAAAGTGTTTCGCAGAGGTAAAACGAGGGCAAATGCGCTTTTCGGTGTTGGAGGCGGAAATGCAGAGAAATCGTTCTCTGCTTGTCACTTATATCGGTTTTCTATAGTCTTTACTCTGTATGCGAAAAATATTTTTCTCTCTTGCCTTGCTCGCCGCATTGATGTTGCCTTTGAGCCTGATTGCCCAAGCGCCCTCACTTACTATTGAGGTGAATCGTCCCACCGCTCAGGTGAGTCCTACGCTGTATGGCTTGATGACCGAGGAGATTAACTTCTCCTATGACGGCGGGATTTACCCGGAGCTGGTGCGCGATCGCGCTATCGGCCACGGCTGGGGAGCGCTTACGCACTGGGCGATGGTGGCGCGGGGAAACTCCGCGGTGGCGATCTCCGAAGACGATACAACAGGCCCCAGCGAGGCTCTGCCGCGCAGCATCAAGGTCCGCGTAACAGCCGCTTCTGAAGCCGCGCCCGCCGGATTGCAGAACGATGGCTTCTGGGGCGTTCCCGTTCGCCCGCAGACCACATATACCGGCTCCTTCTACGCCAAATCCGATAGCTCCGGTCTGCCGGTAACCGTGAGCCTTGTGAACGATGAGACAGGCATTGCCGCGGCGACGGCGACGATTGCGGGAGTGTCGAGCGAGTGGAAGCAATACAGCTTTACTTTGAAGACTGGCGAGCTTCCGGTTACGGCGAATAATCACCTGATCCTGACCATTCCGCGCCCCGCGACTCTCTGGCTCAACCTGGTCTCGCTCTTCCCACCCACCTATCATGACCGCCCCCTGGGCAATCGCATCGACCTGATGGAGAAGCTGGCAGCGATGCATCCCAAGTTTCTGCGCCTGCCGGGCGGCAACTATCTGGAGGGCAACCATATAAACGAGCGCTTCGACTGGAAGACGACCATCGGTCCCTGGGTGGATCGGCCGACTCATCCCGGCGCGTGGGGCTATCGCTCCTCGGACGGCATGGGATTGCTCGAGTTTCTGGAGTGGTGCGAGGACTTGAAGATCGAGCCGGTACTCGCGGTCTATGCCGGCTATTCGATGGCGCAGGAGCATGTGGAGCCGGGTCCGGCCCTGAAGCCTTACATTGACGACGCTCTGGATGAGATCGAATACGTGACCGGTGGGCCGGATACAAAGTGGGGCGCGGAGCGTATCAGAAATGGCCACCCCGCGCCCTTTCCGCTGCACTATGTGGAGGTCGGCAATGAAGATTGGTTCGACCGTTCCGGCTCCTATGACGGCCGCTTTGCACAATATTACAAGGCGATCAAGCAGCGCTATCCACAGTTGCAGGTGATTGCTACCACGCCGGTGAAAAGCGTGACGCCGGATGTGCTGGATGAGCACTTCTATATGTCCGCTCAGGAGTCGTTATCCGACGCCGGCCACTATGACAAAGCCGACCGCAAGGGGCCGAAGATTTTCGTGGGCGAGTGGGCGACGCGCGAGGGCGAACCCACGCCCAGCATGGAAGCGGCGCTGGGCGACGCGGCCTGGATGACCGGCATGGAGCGCAACGCCGACCTGATAATTATGGCCAGCTACGCGCCGCTGTTTGTGAATGTGAATCCGGGCGGAATGCAATGGGCGACGGACCTGATCGGCTATGACGCACTCTCCAGCTACGGTTCGCCCAGCTATTGGGCGCAGGTGCTGTTTGGCAAGTACCTGGGTACGGAGGCAGTGCCGGCGACACTCTCGAATGCCGGGCCGCGGGTCTTTGCCTCGGCAACGCGCGGCGAGAAGCGGCGCCAGCTCTTCGTCAAGGTGGTGAATGCCACATCGGATGAGGCGCAACTGAGCATCGAGCTCAATGGAGTGGACCGCGTGGAGCGCGATGCCATGCTGATCACGTTGAGCGGCAAGACGCCCAATGCCACCAACAGCATCACGCATCCTGATGCGGTTGTGCCGGTCGAACACAGGATTGAAGTCGCCGGGCCGAAGTTTGAGGAGATGTTCGCGCCCTATTCGATCAATATTCTGGAACTGAGCTACTAAAATAGCGCCAGCGCGACCAGCGCAAACCCCGCCGCGCTGGCGGTTGATAGGAAGTTCACCGCATCGTTGTTCAGCCAGCCGCGCCGTTCGAGGGTAGCCCCCAGCAGGCTGTCGAAGAACAACCCGAAGACCGCGCCCGCGCAACTGATCCAAAACATTGTTCGGCCTCCGTCCAGCGCCAAGCTTCCGGCAGCCGCGACAAGAACGGCGGCGGCCACGCCAGCCAGCGTGCCAATGAGGCTGACTGCGCCGTCGGTCCCCGGCTCGACCAGCCGCAGCGTTGTCAGCATGCGTGGACGTCCGCCCAGCACCTGCCCTACCTCCGAAGAGACCGTGTCCGCAGCAGCTTCCGCCAGCGCAGCCATTCCCGCGGCAAACAGGGGCATGGGCGCCACGGTCGCGCGCGAAAACCAGCCCAAGCCGGTCAGCCAGGATTGTACCGGCTCACTGCAGACAATCGCGGCAATACCCAGATTGGCCGCCACTTGCGCCGTGGTGCGCCCGTGCCGCTGCTCCGCCAAGCCCAGCCGTTCTTTGCCTTCCCGGCCCAGCCTGGTTGCGAAAAAGGCGAGCAAAAAAACCGTCAGCACTGGAACCAGCGCGGTGTGCCACGGGGCATACGGAATGGTCTCAGCGGGAGTGAAAGTCACTGTGGAAAACATCAGGCAGGCGGCAATCGCCATCCCGGCAAAGGACGCTGCCGGCGTGGCCGCGCCTAGTTGCAGGACTACCAGGCCGAATAAAAGGCTGAGGCCCATCGTCCAGATGGCCACCGGCCAGTCATTCACCGCCCACCAGTGAACCTGGAGCACCAGGCTGGCGCCCGCAAAGGGCAGCACCAGCAGCAGCACCAGTTTCGATTGACAAATCAACTTCATGCTCGCCACGCCTCATCGTAACCCATGGATGGCGTTGCAAGCGCGCCGAACGATCGTCAGCCTTGCCCGCCTCGATACCCAATCGCGCCGGCCGCGTCTAATCCTCGGTCTGCTGATTTACAATCGCAAGGTAAGCAGGTGAAGAACTGAATGAGGTTTTTTCGCATGAATTATTGCCAGGCGCGTGTGCGGTTGGTTCAGGCGGGCACATTGTTAACGGCTGCTGCTCTGGTTGCCGGTTGCGGCAACAACTACCGGCCGGCGATCATACCCATCAATGCCACTGGGCCTGCACCGCAACCCACGTCGTATGCGGTAGCGGTTTCAGCCCCTTCGATTACAACGCCCGGCATCGCCACAGTCATCGACTACTCCGGCGATTCGATTATGGCTACTGCTGCCATAGGTATCGGCCCAACCACGTTTACCCTGGACGCAGGCGGCTTCACCGGCTACACCTTGAACCGCGACCACACCCTTACCGCTTTCCCTGTTAGCACCAACCTACAGGATAAATTGATACAGAACACGACGCTGCCACCCCTCGCGCAGCCGCTGAACCTCTACTCGCCTCTTGCCGGGCTGTGGGCTGCCGATCTCGATGGGAACCTCCTGGATATTTTCGTTGGAAGCCCCCTGACATTCCTGAACTCAGTTCCGATGGCGCCTACCCCTGTGATGGTGATAGGTTTTGGTACAACCGCCCTGCGCTACTTCACTCTGAGCCAGAACATTGCCGCGCCCACTGGCGTGGAGTGCAATATATCGCCCACGACGCAACCCATCGGTGAAGTGACCGGAACCGAGCTGTCAAGCTATTCGAGCGACCCGCCGATTCAGGTGGGCAGGTGTCCTGTTTACGCCGTCTTGAGCGGTGATGGCAAGAGGCTTTTCGTGATGAATCGAGGCGACGACACCATCTCCGTGATCAATGCTCAGAACGACACGCTGGACACCTGCTCCGGGCTTGTCAACCAGGCTGGCCAGCCGGTTACCTGCCATCCCACGCTGCCGCTGTCGCTCAACGCATTGCAGGCCACAGGAATCACACCCCCCAATTGCCACCACATGTTGGGTCGGTTGTGAGGTTGCAATTGGGGGGTGTGATTCCTGTGGCCTGCAATGCGTTGAGCGACAGCGGCAGCGTGGGATGGCAGGTAACCGGCTGGCCAGCCTGGTTGACAAGCCCGGAGCAGG
>JBKQLG010000163.1:0-15776 GCA_052147235.1 Occallatibacter sp. | reverse complement strand
GCCTGCCGAGCCAAAGTAAGTTGTTGCATTCGTGATCCACCTCTGAATATAGCTTCACTCAAAGGCCATAAGGATCAAAGAGTTTTTCAGAGGTTCCCTAAAAGTGTCGTAAAGAGCCTTTGAAAACCGCTTTGTATCAGGGCACGACTTTAGTCGTGCCGATTATGGCCGGAAGACAAGGGGCTTTAGCCCCTGAGGGAATGTCGGCGGATGCGAATGATGAATGAATTCGAAGCGCAGGTGCTGAGCGACCTGAACGTGCTGAAGACGCAGATGACCAATCTCACGGGCGACGGCAACGGCGGACGGCTGGCCGATCTGGAGCGGCGCATGGAACGGCACGAGCAGAACTGGCAGCGCGCCAAAGGTTTTCTGGCAGCGGTTAGCGTGGTCTTCGCGATGGTCGAAGTGGCCGTGGCGGCGATCCTTCGGCATTGAGCGCAGCCAGCCTCTTCTGCATGAGCGCGGGCTTTCGTATAATGAACCCCATGAGCGATCAACCGTTGGTAGGCGTGGTGATGGGCAGCAAGAGCGACTATGAGGTGCTCTCGGCTGCGGTTGAGATTCTGCGCGTGCTGGAGATTCCCTGCGAGGCACGAGTGTTGAGCGCGCATCGCACTCCGGACCAACTCTTCGAATACGTTGCATCGGCACGCGAGCGCGGGCTGCGGGTGCTGATCGCCGGGGCCGGCGGGGCGGCTCACCTGGCCGGCGTAATGGCGGCCAAGACGCTGCTTCCCGTGCTGGCGGTGCCGATTGCGGCCACGCCGCTGAACGGCCTGGACTCACTGCTCTCGATGGTGCAGATGCCCAAGGGCATTCCGGTCGCCACGCTGGCCATCGGCAAGCCGGGAGCGGCTAACGCAGCGCTCTTTGCGGCGGAGATTCTGGCCTTGAACGATGCGGCGCTCTACGAACGGCTGGCTGTCTGGCGCGCCGCGCGGGCGCAAGAGGTTCTCGCTCAGGAGCTTCCGCTCTAGTCGTCCACCGGCTTCATCGACCCGCGATGTATGAAACTGTAGCGCTGGCCTCCTGGCCAGCTGTCGCGTGGACCTCACGGTCCACGCTTATTTCTTATCAGATTCTCAAGGCATTGCACCCTGGGCAGATTGCAATACCGAGAATTTAATCTGTTTCGGCTGAACCGCTGCACTGCTCTTTTCGTATCCTTCTCTTGATAAACTCCACACGAGAGGATTCTACGTGGAAGCCGCAGCCCGGCAGACCATCGCACTCACCCCCACATCCGCGCGGCCCTGGCTGCTCGGTTCGGGGCTTGCTGTTCTTCTCATCGCTCTCGTCAAGATCGCCATCCATCTCTACACCGGCCGGCGCTACGGCTTCTTCGTCGATGAGCTTTACTATCTCGACTGCGCTCGCCATCTTGCCTGGGGTTACGTCGATCAGCCGCCGCTGGTTGCCGTCGCGGCCTGGTTCGAGCGCAACTTCTTTGGCGATTCGCTCCTGGCCATCCGCATTCTTCCCATCCTCTCCGGCGCTACGCGCATTGTCTTCACCGCATACATCGCGCGCGAGCTCGGCGGCGGGCGCGTCGCACAAATCACGAGCGCGCTTTGCATCCTTCTTGCCCCAGGCTTTCTCGGCGTCGATCACTTCCTCAGCATGAACAGCTTCGAGCCGCTTTTCTGGATGGGCTGCGCGTGGCTCATCGTCCGCATGATCAAGACCGGCGACACGCGCCTCTGGCTTTGGTTTGGCGTCGTCTCCGGCTTCGGTCTTCAGAACAAGTACTCGATGGGCCTATTCGCTCTCGCCCTCCTCGCGGGATTGCTGTTTACCAGCCAGCGCCGACTCTTCTGGTCGAAGTGGTTCCTGATCGGCGGCGCCGTCGCCTTCGTCATCTTTCTTCCCAATCTCCTCTGGAACATCCACAATCATTTCCCGTTCCTGGAGTTGCAGCAGAACATCAAGCATTCCGGCCGAGATGTGGCCCTTACGCCACTTCGCTTTCTCATTCAAGAGAACTCGGCCATGCTGCCGCTCAGCCTTCCCGTCTGGCTCGGCGGCCTCTGGTTCTTCTTCTTCCGCGCGGAGGCCAGGCCCTTTCGCTTTCTCGGCTGGGCCTGGTTGATAACGGCCTTTGTTATCATCGCAGTGAGCCCGCGCATCTATTATCTTTTCCCCGCCTTCCCCATGCTCTTTGCCGGCGGCGCGGTTTTCTGGGAGCGCTTCTGGATGAAGCGGCCTCGCCTTCTCTGGCTGCACTGGTCGTATGTCGGGCTGATGATCGCGATGGGCATCCTGCTCGCTCCCCTTGTCATTCCCGTTTTATCCGTCGAAAACTGCATCCACTATATGCAAATCACGCACCAGATGCCGCCGGCTATCGAAAACCACAAGCTCGGCCCCTTGCCCCAGCTCATGGCCGACCAGTTCGGCTGGCCTGAGATGGCCGCCGACGTTGCCTCGGTGTACAACAGCCTTCCCGCCGATGTCCGCCCGCGCACCGCCATCTTCACCCAAAGCTATGGTCAGGCCGGCACTATCGACTTCTACGGCCCGCGCTACGGACTGCCGCAAGCCATCAGCGGCCACCAGAGTTTCTTCCTCTGGGGTCCGCGCGGCTACACGGGTGAAAGCATGATTGTCCTTGGCGACCGCCGCGAGCGGCTCGAAGAGCTCTTTACCTCGGTACGCTGGATGAAGCTTCACGAAAATCCCTACGCCATGCCCTACAACAACGTGGACATCTACTACTGCCAGGGACTAAAGCAGCCGCTCGCCGAACTTTGGCCGAAGATAAAGAAGTGGGATTGATTTTGTGCACGGGCGGCTGTGGTGCTGATCACCGGGGCTGGCGGCGCGGGCGCAGGAAGTGGTCGACGTGAAGCTGCAGGATTGAGAATTTTTTCTTGACTTCGCCTATTATTCGCCTTATTATGTTGGTTCGTAGTTGTTGGACACGCGATCATTCGGAGTATGATGGATTGCAACTCCGGAGAACGTTTGAAAATGCTTACGAACGAACAACTTGCAACGATCAACCTGCGTCGTGCAATTTTCCACGATGTGCCTAATCATCGAGGCACGGAAGAGGCACGCATAACACTTGCGACTGATCTGACCCCGATCGATGCCGAACGCAGGAGACTCCTGAAGTCCAAGCTAGTAAAGAGCTTAGACTCCAGCAAAGCGTACGGTATGGTGTTCCAACAGGATCCGAATTCTACTGTACCTGGTTTGGTGCGAGATCTCACTTCTGTGGCGTATAGCGAGGCTCGATTTATTGAGGCGTCGCACGGCATGGCACGGCATCTGGCTCAGGTGCAAAACGGCCCGGTATCCTCTGGATTGCTCTGCGTCATTGATATCTTGATAAACAATCGCCGCGGAGTGATTCTGATGAAGCTTGAGCGGGAGGAGGGTGCGGAGCTGCGGATAAAGGAGGAGCACGGTAGGACGCATTTTGAAATGTCTGTCCTTGATAGTCTCGTCCTGACGGGCAACACTCGTCTTTTCAAAGCGGCAGCATTCCTAAGGACGGGACCGGGCGAAGACGACTTTGAGATGTCCGCTTGCGATAACCAGCACAATGTGACCGATTCCAAGGAAATGGCCAGGTTCTGGCGGAGATACCTTGGTTGCGATCTTGAGGAGGCTGCTCGGGTATCCACTTCGAAGTTCTTCAAGACGGCAATGGAGTTTGTAAACTTGCAGGTCGATGATCCCGAGATACAGACGGTCATTTATGAGAGTCTTCACAGCGAGTTTCGCTCGGCTTCGCCGAGTTTTTCCCCTCGTGCATTTCTCACAAACCACGTTCCAGTTACTGTTAGGCATCAATTGACGGAATACCTGCAAGAGCGGAATGTCAGTATGGCCAATTTCCCAAAGGACACTCAAGACATTAGGAGTTCTTTGCGGCGCCTCACGTACGTCAGTGAGGCCGGTGTCAGGGTGGTAGCTCCCGAAGGACGCAGTGAACTTATCCACGTTCACCCTGAAGAGATTGTGGTAAGCGATCGGCTGAGCCGATTGGGACGCTCATAATGAGTATCGATGAGGCCCGCGCTGATTGGGTTCGTGTGCGTCCCGAATATCGGGCATTCGCGGAACATCTGAAATCGCAGCTTTCGGGGATTACTCAGGAGCTGGGAATCTATGCGGAAGTCTCGGCGCGAGAGAAAGAAACCCACAGCTTGGTCAAGAAGCTTATTTGCAAGCCTTGTCTGTCATATGAAACATTGCCGGATAAAGTTGGGGCTCGCGTTATCGTACGTTATCGGTCTGAACTTCAGCAGGTAGAAGATGTAGTAAGGGAACGCTTCGCCTTCACTGGGGTTGACGATAAAGCAAATGCATTGGGTAGGAACAGGGTCGGGTATGCAAGTATCCACGTTGACGGTGTGGCACTGAAGCCTGATGATCCGCAGGCGGAGAGATTTCCCGCCGACCGTTTCTTCAGCGAAGTGCAAATCAGGACGTTTGGACAACATCTCTGGTCAGAGATCTCGCATGACACGTTCTACAAAAATGACGAAATGGTAAACAAGCTGCCGGAGGATTTGCAGAGGCGCGTGTTTTTAACTGCAGGTCTTGTAGAGGTGGCAGACCGTGAGTTTGACCGTATGAATGAGGAAGCGCGCCCCATCCCGGCTGTTGAACTTTTCAGCGGCCTTGAGAAACTCTATTACTCTGTCGCCTCTAAGCGGCCGGATGCTGAACTATCGCTCGTAGTCATTAATCACATCTTACCGTTATATGGTGATATTAGCGCCAAGGAAATCATGAGCAAATACATAGGTCCGGTTTTTAATGACCATCGGATAGAGTTATCGGCGATCTATTCCGATCCAGATAACGATTATGACAAAGTAAGTGCGTTCTTCTTCCAGCCAGAGGCTATCCTCCTCTACGAACGTCTTAAGTATGATCGCGACCAACTCCTCGCGAAATGGAATGAGTGTTTCCCCGAAGGCGAGCTTGTGCGCGTAGCCACGAACTTCGGCTTCGCTCTCGAATAGAAATCCGGTCCGAAGAATAGAATTTCTACAATCGAAGAACTCGGACGGCCCCGCTCAGGATGGACAAGTGTTATGGGCACCCTGATTTCGGGCTCTCCTTACCCACCACCTACGACTTACCGGCCTGACTTCTCAGCTTAGCCCATGTCAGGATTCGTTCTTCTCCCACCGCTTGGGCCGGCGGTTCTGTTGCAAAACCTTCTTGCGCAGGCGCAGCGACTTGGGAGTTACCTCAACCATCTCGTCTTCGGCGATAAACTCGATGGCCTGCTCTAAATTGAGGCTCCGATAGGGCACCAGGCGGATGGCCTCGTCCGCGCTCGAAGCGCGCATGTTGGTCATGTGTTTTTCGCGGACCACGTTCACGTCGAGGTCCTTGTCGCGCGCGTGCTCGCCGACGATCATGCCCTCGTAGACCTCGACGCCCGCTCCCACAAACAACATCCCGCGCTCCTGCAGGCCGTTGAGCGAATAGGTGGTGGTCAGTCCCTGGCGGTCGGAGACCAATGCGCCGGTGGGCCGCTGCGGAATCTCGCCCTGGTAAGGTATGTAGCCGTCGAAGAGCGCATTCATGACAATCGTCCCGCGGGTCTCGGTGAGCATCTCGCTGCGCAGGCCGATCAGCCCGCGGCTGGGCACGCGAAACTCCATGCGCACGCGGCCCGAGCCGTGATTGTGCATCTTGGTCATCTCGCCCTTGCGCGGGCCGAGCTTCTCGATCACCGTGCCGGTGTAGGCATCGGGCACGTCGATGGTCAGGTGCTCGACCGGCTCCATGCGCGTGCCGTCCACCACCCTGGTGACGATCTCCGGGCGTCCGGCGGAGAGCTCGAAGCCCTCGCGGCGCATCATCTCAATCAAAATAGCCAGTTGCAGCTCGCCGCGGCCCAGCACCTTGAAGGCGTCCGGCGTGCCGGTATCCTCGACGCGGATGCTGACGTTGGTCAGCAGCTCTTTTTCCAGCCGTTCGCGCAGGTTGCGGCTGGTCACGTACTGGCCCTCGCGCCCGGCAAAGGGCGAGTTGTTCACGCTGAATTGAATCGCGATGGTCGGCTCGTCGATCACGATCAGCGGCAGCGGCGATGGGTTCTCGACGCTGGTGATGGTCTCGCCGATGGTGATGCCCTCGACGCCGGCCACGGCCACAATGTCGCCCATCGTCGTTTCGGTGGTCTCGATGCGCTTGAGGCCGCTGAATGTGAAGAGCTTGGTGATCCGCGTCTTCATCAGCGAGCCGTCGCGCTTGGAGATCGTTACGTCATCACCGGCGTGCAGTGTGCCCTGGAAGACGCGGCAGATGGCGATGCGCCCAAAATAATCCGAATAATCGAGGTTGGTGACCAGAATCTGCAAGGTGCCGTCGGCGTCGCCGGTGGCCGGGGGAATCGTCGAAACAATTGCCTCGAAGAGCGGCTGCAGGTTCACTCCAGGCGTGGCCGGATCGAGGGTCGCGGTGCCCGCCTTGGCCACCGCGTAGAGCACCGGAAAGTCCAGTTGCGTCTCGTCGGCGTCGAGATCGATGAAGAGGTCGTAGATCTCGTTCAAGACCTCCTGGGAACGCGCGTCGGGGCGGTCGATCTTGTTGATCACCACGATGGGCTTGAGTTTTGCTTCCAGAGCCTTGGCCAGCACATAGCGCGTCTGCGGCAGTGGACCCTCGGCCGCGTCAACAAGAAGCATCACGCCGTCCACCATCTTCAGCGCCCGCTCCACCTCGCCGCCAAAATCGGCGTGGCCCGGCGTGTCCACAATGTTGATCTTGCCGCCCTCAAAGACGATCGCGGTGTTCTTGGCCAGGATGGTGATGCCCCGCTCCCGCTCCAGTTCATTCGAGTCCATCACCCGGTCGGCCACCTGCTCGTTGGCGCGGAAGGTTCCGGACTGCCGCAGCATGGCGTCCACAAGGGTTGTCTTGCCGTGGTCAACATGGGCAATGATGGCGATATTGCGTATCGTCTGGGTCACAGGGGAGTTTTCCTTCTTTTGGTTCGGCCGGTAAGGCCATGGGGTTGGGGGACGGAAACAGAGATCAGAGATCAGGGGTCAGGGATCAGGGATCAGAAGACCCTTATGGTGTTCTCAGCAGAGTGAAAATCGCCGCACACTGCGGCATCTTCTATTGTACCAGCAGCCTGAATTACAGGCGTTTGAGCTCCGCTTCGACCCGGCAGCCGTTGTTGTTGGTGAACTTCAGGCTTCCACCCAGTTGATGCGCCAGGCTGGCGGCCAGTTTCAGCCCCATCGAGGGGCAAGCGGCGGCGGCAAAGTGCGCAGGCAGGCCGGCGCCATCGTCGCTGACCGCCAAATGGACGACGCCGTCCACGCGATGAATCGAAATCTCGACCGCACCCTTGCGGCCGTCGGGAAAGCCGTGCTTGAAGCAGTTGGAGATCAGCTCGTTTGCCAGCAGTCCGAAGGGGATGGGACGATCCATCGAGAGGGGAATCTCCTCGGTATCCAGGCGCAGTTGAATCTGCCCCGGCGACGCTGAGTTCGAAGCCTCAACTCCCTTGAACAGGTCGTGGAGATAGTGGGAGAGCGAGAGCGTGGTCAGGTCTTTCGTCCGGTAAAGCCGCTCATGCACCAGTGTCATCGCGTGGACGCGTTGAATCGTGTTTTCCGTAACCGTGCGCGCCTCGCCGGGAGGCAGCAACCGGCTGCTCATCCGCAGCAGGCTTTGCACCACTTGCAGGTTATTCTTCACGCGATGATGGATTTCGCCCAGAAGCACCTCTTTTTCCTTGAGCGAGGCCTCCATTTGCTGTTCGTGCTCGCGTTGCGCGGTCACATCATGAAGGGTGAGGACAATCATCGGCTGGGCGGCCGCGTTCGTCTTGAGCTGCGCAGCGCGGGCTTCCACCCAGGCAATCGAGCCATCCGTGTGGCGGCAGCGCATGGTAGCCGCCTGGTGAGTCTTCGCTCCCAGGCTGGCGAACATGGTCAGTAGATGTTCCCGGTCTTCCGGGACAACAATCTCCATCTATGAGCGCCCCACCAGCTCATCGGACTCCCGGCCCAGCAGCGAGTGGCAGACGGGCGAGATATACACCAGCTTACCCTCGCCGTTGTACACCGCCACCAGGTCCGACGAATGCTCGACGATAGTGCTCATCAGCGCGCTGGTCTCATCCAGCCGGCTTTTCAGACGGCCCAGACGCGCCACGCGCTCCATAACTAGCGGCAACTCATTCCAGAAGCCTTCCGTCTTCTTTACGTAATCGGCAAAGCCCCGTCTCAAGGCCTCAATGATCACGCTTTCATCGCTCACCGCGGTGACAAAGACAACCGGAATCTCGGGAATGTGCGCCTGCGCAGCATCGGCTACCGGCCAGGGATCGCCGTCGGGAAGTTGATAGTCCAGCAGTAGCGCCAGGTAATCACCGGCGCCCTCGCCGCTCAAAGCTTTCAAACCGGCCTCGACGCCGCCGGCAATCTCTACCGAATAGCCGGAACGTTCCAGCGCCCGCCGCATCAACTCAGCGGCGCCGGGGTCGTCCTCTACCAGCAGAATCCGTTGGGATGAATGTGTTGCCGAGATGGGCATGCCACTCATGATGCGGACCCCGCTACGGCCCCGGTACCGTTCTCCGGCAGGCGGATAACCTGGAGAAAGAGCCCCAGCCGCCTGATGGCTTCAATGAATTGAAGCGGGTCCACCGGCTTGGTAATGTATACCGAGCAGCCCAACTCATAGCACAGGGCCACCTCGCGCGGATCGTCGGTGGTGCCGAGCATGATCACCGGCGTCTTGCTAGTCGCCGCATCGGCCTTGATCTGGCGCAGCACCTCCACGCCGTACACGCTGCCCGGCATATTGATGTCCAGGAGGATTAGCGGGTCCGCGCCCATGCGCCTGGCAAACTCGCCGCGGCGGAAGATATAGTCCAGAGCCCGCGCTCCATCGTTGATGGCGATCAGCGGATTGCCCAGCGCGATACGGCTCAGGTTGCGGCGCAACCAGTTCGACGTGCCCCTCATCGTCGTCCACAATAAGAATGGGAAAGACGGATTCATACGCTTTCATGATCTACTGCCCCCTGAGTGAATCTCGGCGTTAACACAGGAATTGCGGGCAAGGAAAAATGGAAGGTAGTTCCCTGGCCTTCTTGGCTCTCCGCCCAAATACTACCACTATGCCGCTCCACAATGCGATGCGCAATCGCCAGCCCCATCCCTTCCCCTTCCGCCTGCCGGGAATGAAAGACCTGAAAGAGCTTCGTTTTGCCGTACTCCGGAATTCCCAGGCCGTTGTCGCGCACCCAGTAGTGGACCATCCCTTTTTCCACCCGGCCGCCCACCTCGATTTTGAGCGGGCGATCCGGACTCCGATATTTGAGGCAGTTGCCGATCAGGTTGGAAAAGACCTGGCCCAGGGCCGTCGCATCGGCGGTCACGGAAGGCAACTCGTCCACCTCGACCTCGGCCCCGGCCTCGACGATCGCCTGCTGGAAGGTCGCCAACGCGTTGGTCACCAGATCCCAAACGTTCACCCGCGTCAGTTGATAGACCTGGCGTCCCTGGCGCGAGAGGCCCAGCAGCGCGTCAATCAGCCGCTCGAACTTGGCCGCCGAAGCGGAGATGTAATGCAATGCCCCGCCCATCTCCTCGTCCAGAATCGGCACGACGCCCGGCCAGCTAATCTCCCAATTCGGGTAAGCTTGCAGAACCTCCTTGAGGCGCTTGCAACTCTCATCAAGTTCCCGCACAAACCCCTGTACATTCACCAGCGGCGCGCGCAGGTCGTGGGAAACAATATAGACAAAGGCCTCGACCTCCCGATTCTTGCGCTGCAATTCTTCGACCGTAATCTCCAGCTCGCGGGTTCTCTCCACAACCCGGATTTCGAGATCGGCAGCCATCTTCGCCAGCGACTCCTCCAGTTGTTTTTGCTGGGTCATGTCGCGCGCCACGCGGATGTAGCCGGTCAGCTTGCCGGTCTCATCCCGAACCGCGGTGAGCGCTCCGCTGGCCCAGAAGAGCGACCCATCCCGGCGCACGCGCCAACTCTCGGTCGTGCAGTGACCGTTGCGCGCCGCCTCCTCCATCTCCAGCCGGTGCGCGCCGGTTTCAATCTCCGCCGGAGTGAAGACCATGGAGTACTCGCGGCCCAGCGCCTCTTCCGCCGTGTATCCGAGAACATTCCGCGCGCCGGAACTCCAACTGTCGATCCGCCCCTCCGCATCCATCGTGAAAATCACATAGTCGGCCACGCTTCCCACGATGAACCGGTAGCGCTCGAGTTGGGCATTGCGGCTGTGCAATGCTTCTTCAGCGGTCTTTTGCGCGGTCAAATCCCGCGTCACCTTGGCAAAGCCGCGCAGCTTGCCCCTGGGGTCGCGGATTGCGGTCAAGGTGATGAGAGCCCAGAACTTCGTGCCATCCTTGCGCACTCGCCAGGCTTCGCACTCGTAGCGTCCCTCGCGCGCCGCCTTCAGTAATTCATCCGCCGGCAATCCTGCCGCCGCATCCTCGGGCAAAAAGAAGATCGAGAAGTTCCGTCCCAGGATCTCTTCGGCCTTGTATCCCTTGCTGCGCTCCGCCCCCACGTTCCAGGTGACCACCCGGCCCTCCGGGTCGAGCATATAGACGGCGTAGTCGGTCACGCTGTCGACCAGCAACTGAAAGAGATCATCGCTCTCCAGCATCACCCGGCGGGCGCCCCGCAAGGCTTGGTCGGAGACCCGCAAGACCCGGACCGAGACGCGCAACGACTGGTCCGTCTCGCGCAACGCCAGATCCGTATCCCGCGAGGCCTGGTCGGACTGTACCAGCGCCCGGTCGGACTCCTGCAATGCGTGGTCGGACTCTACCAGCGACCTGTTGGATTCCGTCAGTGCCTGACCGGAATCCGTGATCGCCCGGTCGGAGACTTGCAAGGCGTTGTCGGAGTGCGCCAGCGCCGCCTTTACCTTTAGTAAAGTCTCTTTAGATTTCTCCCGGCCGGTCCCCTCAGTGCTAGATTCTTCCTGCAACGGCGCGGCCTCAACCTCATCCGGAATTTGCTCCGCGCTGCCGGGATGCGATGGACGCGGCTTCTTTCTCTCGAACATCGCTGCCTTCCAGGGTCCAGATTCTCGCGGTGCGCACTATCCCTGGATCCAGACCAACTCAGCGCCAGGGCGGCGCGGGCTGCTCTGCGACAACACTATCGGCTTGAGAGAAAGAGAAGTGAGCAAATTAATACAGAAAGAAATGAAAACATCAAATGAAGTTCCATGGAAGAACATCGAAGCGGAGCGGCCCTGAATGGGGAACTCGGTGATAAGCCGCCGTGTGCGCCACCCTCGCACGTTCTTGTTTTGTGGCCAGAATGGAATACCACACCTCAAAGCAGCAGGCTTAGAGCATATCCGCAAATTGTAGCGCCGGTCTCCAGACCGGCTGTACTGGCGGCTTCCAAGCCGCCAGAGACGGTGGGTGCAGGTCTGGAAACCTGCATGACAGCCGCTCTGGAGACCTGCGCTACAAATCTCGCAATTTTTCGAATAAGCTCTTAATTCACCGAGCGCGGCCGCGCGGTGCCCAGGAACGCGCCCCCTTGCAGCAGCGTATGCATCAGGTCTTTGGCGATGCGCGGGTCCGGGTCCATGCTGAGCCCGGTCAGCGAGCGGCCCACCAGGCTATCGGCCGCCACGCCCGACTCGCGCTGCAGCGCCTGGTTCACGCGCACGATACGGCCGTCTCCATCCAACTGCACCATCGCCGTGGGCGACTGATCGAAGGAGTGCGCCTCATCGAGCGTTTCGTCGATGGCCTGGGAGCGCATCCGCTGGGCGGCATCGCGCACGGTGATCACAAATCCCTTGCGCGGACCGGAGATGCCGGCCAGCGGCGCCAGGCTGAGATCCACCCGCACCAAACCGCCGCCGGGCTGCCGCAGGGTCCAGCCAAACTCCTCCACCGAAATTGCGTCTTCGCGGTTGCTGAACAGATTCGCGACGCGTTGATTGCAGTCGTTCAGTTGCAAGACCTCGTGCAGCGTCCGGCCTTTGGCCTTGGCCAGCGTCCAGCCGGCCAGCCGGCCAGCACCTCGGCGGCGGCGTTCATAAACTCGACCCGGCCCTCGGAGGAGACCATCAGCACACCCTCGCGCATTCCGCTCATAGTGGCGGCCAATTTGCGATGCGCCGCGTTCTGGCGCGCATCCACCTTGGCCTTGTGCAGCGCCACCTGTAGCGTGGCCTTCAGCTCGCCGCTCTGGAAAGGCTTGGTCAGGTAACTGTAGGGCATCTCCCGCGCGGCCCGCGCAATTGTGGTTTCGTCGCTGTAGGAGGTCAGAAAGACAACCGGAACCTGGTAGGCGGCGCGCAGCAGGCCGGCCGTCTGAATCCCATCCACGCTGCCCACGATGCGCACGTCCATCAGCACCAGTTCGGGCCGGTGAACTCCGGCGGCCACCAGCGCTTCGTCGGCGCTCTCCGCCACGCCCAGCACCTCGCACCCCAGCATCTCCAACTCCTGTTTCAGGTCCAGAGCCACAACGGGTTCATCCTCGACTATCAGCACTTTGCCTCTCATAGGGTTTTCTCCTTAGGAATCTCCTCTTGCAGGGACTTCCACTCGCCCTCCGAGGACGCAGCAATCACGCTATCCTGCATAGGCTATCGTCTGGAAAAGGCCGGAGCTTTACAGAAAATACAACGCGGCAATAACCCCATATCATTAAAGTTTTTCAACAAAGTATTCTGAGCGGAACGGAGGATAGCGTCCCGAATGCGCATCCCTTGTGCGATTCGCGGTAAGATGGGTTTCGCATCCCTTTTGCCTATGAGCCGTCAAGCGAAGTTTCGACCCGCAAAGCCGCGCCCCCGCCGCCTGCTCCTGGCCTGCGTTGTGGCGTTTGCCGTCTTACTGCTGCTGTTGCGGCTGTTGGCCTTTGTCCACGGGCGGCGCTGAGCGCGGCCTCTGTATCAACCAACGCTTTAAAAGGGCAAGACTTCACAAGCTGCGGAAAAACGTATTCAGGGTTGCAAGAAGCGTCAGGGCACGACTTCAGTCGTGCCGTACAAGCTTCAGAAATGTGCCGGGCTTTAGCCCTTGAGGGAATGTTGACCCGCGGAGGAATGGAATTCTGCCAATGAAATCGTTCAGCTTCGACGCGGTTGAATCCCCGGAGGCGCGCGTGCTGATCCTGGGAACGCTGCCCAGCGTGAAGTCGCTCGCAGCGGGCGAATACTATGCCCATCCCAGAAACTGTTTTTGGTGGATCATGGGAGAGCTGGTTGGCGCCACACCGGATCTGCCGTATGCAGACCGGCTCAGCCGACTGCGCAAGAGTGGCATCGCCTTATGGGATGTCTGCCGCGCGGCCGAGCGCGCTGGAAGCAGCGATGGCAATATCCGGATCGAGACCGTCGAACCCAACGATTTCCGCGCGTTTCTCGGCGCACATTCGCGCATTGAATTGATCTGCTTCAATGGGCAGCCGGCGGAGAGGCTCTTTCGCCGCAAGGCCTTGCCGCTGCTTGCCGGCCTTCGGCCGATTCCGCAGCGAGTGCTCGATTCAACCAGCCCGGCTTGCGCGCGCATCTCGCGGGAAGAAAAACAGGCGCGCTGGCGTGATGCGCTGGCTCCATTCATCAATGGTTGATAGCCAACCTCTCCGCAATTTGAAAACCGGGCGCACCGTCCCTCGCGCACGAGCAAAGGTTGGGCGCCCTGCTATTTAACGCCATAGAAAGATGTCACTCCGGAGATGAACTGATCTACTTCGCCAAGAATCTGGGCCGCATTTCCAACGTCCTTACCAATGGACTTAATTTTGTCCTTCAGCCCGTCAAGGTTCTTGAGCGGGCTTGTCATGGCGGCTGCTGCGGCGTTGATTGCCACGGTGTTCGAGGCCATGCCGGTCTGATTCAAGGCCGTCAATGCGTCGTCGATCTTATCGAGCCGCGCGTCGATCATATCGCTGACCGGCCCCGCTGGAGTTTGACCATACTGCTGCGTGAGGCTCTCCTTCAGTTGTTGCAGCGCATCGTGGCCTTGCGGAATGGAGAGGGTATCGTCGTCCGCCATGGGGTCTCCTTACTTTGTCGGCAGCTTCTCATAGAAGCCGCTCAGTTGCTGTGTGTCGCTCACCAACTCGGAGAGCATGGTCTTGAATGCTGGAGAGTCCTTGCTCTTGTCCGTTTCGGCCAGCGCGGCGTTGGTCTTGGCCAGGTCCGCAAGCTCCTTCTGAGTTGCCGTCAGCGTATTGTCGCCGTCCCTGGCCGCCTTGGCCAGCGTGGCCAGCGCTCTGATCGCCGCTTGCCTGTCTGTGGGGCTGAGGGTGGGAGTATTCTTGATGAACTTTTCCTGCTTCTCGATCTCGGTCAGATAGTCGTTCTTGAGCTGGTTGCGCAGGCCGCTCTTTTCGGAGTTTCCAATGTCGGCCTGAAGCAGCGTGCAGATGGTGGCGATGGGAGTTTTGGCCTCTTTGAGCAGGGCGGGCAGCTCCGAACTCCGCTGGTGGTTGATGATCGCCCGTCCCAGGGCATCGACCGCCGTGGTCACCGCATTCAGGCCGGCGGTGTCAATATTTGCTTTTTTGACCATCGAGGCGAGCGCATCGGATGTGCTCAGATCCTTGAGCGACTTGCCGACGGCCTCGGCCTGCGTATCAAAATCGGTGAGCGGCTGGTCGCCGGCCACTGCGGCGAGCGCCTCGGCGTACTCGCTCAGTCCCTTAATGAGCTTCGTCCGCGCCTCCATCTCATCGGGCTTCATGAAGGGCTGGATGCTGTTGAGATCGAAATTGGCGGTTCCGAAGTCCGTGACCAGCCGCTCCACTTCCGCGTTGTAGTGCTCCTGCTCGACCAACTGGTAGGCGTTGGTTGCATCCTTCGACGCCGCCGTCGCCGCAGTCGCAAACTTCGATGCATTTTTCACCAGCGGCGAAACCGAGCATCCGGCGACAAGCAGCGCCATCCCCAGTCCTGCCGCGTAAATCGTTGTGCCACGCGCCATAGTCACCTCATTCGATCATGCTGCGGTGGTAGCAGCCACCTTCGGTCATCTGTTAACCGGGAGATTGCGTTGTTTCCCAAGTCCAAAAATCCGGAGCTGGGGCACCCAATCATTTACTTCCCAGACCTGCGCCACCTGCCTACCTCCGAAAGGAGGATAAGTTTCCGAAAAACTTAGGTGCGTCACCCGGCCCGTTCATCTGAATATTCCCGGTTTGCCAGCTTTATGCACGGATAACATACTGACGTTTGGTTTCTGAATCGATTTGGTCGCTCGGAACCAGCCGATAGTGACGCTCCTCGACAACCAGTACTCGTCCCGATTCAACCGTCAATTCAAACAGCGCAATCACATCGTCTGCCATAAATTGCGCGGAAACTGGACGACAGATCAGATCGGGAAATTTGGCTTTGCAACAAGCGATGTCTTGGGCGGTTTGTACGGGAGAGAGCTTATCCGACCCGCCTTTCGCTTGTACTGGAATCACGAAATGAGCGCCGTTTCGGTTGAGACCGACATAAACTTCATCGATCTCGATTTGCCCCATATCCTTCACATGGGTTCGGAGATGATTTTGGAGTGAGTACGTTGTCAGTCCAAGGAAAATATCGATCAGTCGGTTATAGCGTACTATTGCCAATAACGCCTGTTCATCGCCAAGGGCATAAGCTGTGACAATCTCTGGAGTCGAGTCCGGAATTTTTGTAGTCGCAATATCATTGCGAGGATCGATTGTCGTCGCCTCGATATCGCTTAGCCTGAAACGATAGAGGCTTCTTCCCGCTCCTTCGATGATCCACGCCTTGCCCTTAGGAGCCGTTTCCGATATTTCCGCCGGCAGCTCGC
>JBKQLG010000162.1:0-11368 GCA_052147235.1 Occallatibacter sp. | reverse complement strand
GGCATGAAGTTCCAGCAGCGGGCGCACTTGTGGCCGCTAGCGGGTGATACATATGGGAGGAATTCAAATCCCAACAACTCACGAACATTGAGTGGAGGCTGGCCGTCACTATCGACGATAGGCTTCGAAGTTAGCTCGACATCTGATACATTAAAGAACTCTTTCAATGAGGTTGAGTTTCTATCTAGCACGACAAGGGAGTCTGGACCACAATGAAGGAGGACCTTTGCTTCCAGACCTTTTCCGATACTTTTTTTCTGGCGCTCAACTTCCAGCTTCCGCATTACCTCTTCGCGCACCACGAAGATCTGTTTCCATTCATCGAGTAATTCTGCCGGATCTTCGGAGAAAACTTCTTCTGGCTTCGGGAATTGCGCGAGATGCACGCTCTTCTCGCGGCCCTCAACGGCGGGCAGGTAATCCCAAACCTCATCGGCAGTGAAACTCAAAATCGGCGCGACCAGCCGCACTAGCGCCTCGGTGATCTGCCAAAGCACGGTCTGCGCGGAACGGCGCTCGCGGCTCGAAGGCGCGAAGGTGTACAGACGGTCCTTGAGCACATCGAGATAGAACGAGCTCAGGTCCACGATGGCGAACTCGTTGACCGCGTGATAAACGCGATGAAACTCGAAGGCCGCGTACCAGTCACGGACCTTTTCGGTCAGCTCGCGGGTGCGTGCCAGCATATAGCGGTCGAGGGGCAGAAGCTCCGCTTCGGGCACGCGGTCGCGCGCCGGGTCGAAGCCATGCAGGTTGCCGAGCAGGAAGCGGAAGGTGTTGCGCAGCTTCTTGTAGATCTCCGCGCAGCGCTGCATCAGGTTTTCGCTGGCCGCCATGTCTTCGCGGAAGTCGATGGACGCTACCCAAAGCCGCACGATCTCGCCGCCCATGCGGTTGGCAATGTCCACTGGGTCCACGCCGTTGCCAAGGGACTTGGACATTGCCCGGCCCTGCTCGTCGAGGGTCCAGCCGACCGTCGCGACATGCGTGTAGGGCGCGCGCCCGCGCAACGCCACCGAGGTCAGCAGTGAGGAGTGGAACCAGCCGCGGTGCTGGTCGCCGCCTTCCAGGTATAGAACTTGTGTCCCTTCGTTCTTTTGGAAGGCAGTGTAAGCGGGCTTCAACTCCGGATCAGATTCGCAGACGGCAAACCAGCTTGTGCCGGAATCAAACCAGACATCGAGAATGTCGGTCTCCTTGCGGAAAGCCGTGCCGCCGCAGTGGGCGCAGGCCGCGTCCGCCGGAAGCAGATTGGCCACGTCGGTCGTGTGCCACGCATCCGCGCCCTCGCGCTCGAACAGATCAATAATCTGC
The DNA here is from genome assembly GCA_052147235.1 of Occallatibacter sp. GTDB lineage: Bacteria > Acidobacteriota > Terriglobia > Terriglobales > Acidobacteriaceae > Telmatobacter. The sequence continues at coordinate 10,054 of JBKQLG010000162.1, read as the reverse complement.
CGGTTGAGCGCCGAATCGAGGATCGGCTGCTGGCAGCCTTCGCACAGGAAGACGGCGATGGGCACGCCCCAGATGCGCTGGCGGCTGATGCACCAGTCAGGGCGCGTGGCGATCATGTTGGTGATGCGCTCCTTGCCCCAGGCCGGGTCCCAGACCACCTTGTCGATCTCTTCTATGGCCAACTGGCGGAAGCTGGCATCCGAGCCATCAGCACGCTTCACCGGCGTCTCCAGGCTGATGAACCACTGCTCGGTGGCGCGATAGATCACCGGCTTGTGGCAGCGCCAGCAGTGCGGGTAAGAGTGCTCCAGGTCGCGGTTGGCCAGCAGCGCGCCGCGTTCTTCCAGCATCGCCAGGATGACAGGATTGGCGGCCCATACCTTCAGACCCTCGAAGGCTGGCGGTGTGGCCAGCGGCCAGGCCTCGGGGTCCACGTGAATGTGGCCCGTGGCATCAACGCGGCAGGTAGGGTCGAGGCCGTAGCGCTGTCCGGTGTAGAAGTCGTCCGCGCCATGCGCTGGCGCAGTATGGACCGCGCCTGTGCCCTGGTCGGCGGTGACGTATGTGGCCAGGACGCCGAGAATGCTGCGATCGAGAAATGGATGTTGGAAGGTGGCGCGCTCGAGCACGCTGCCCTTGAAGCGGGCCAGTTCCTCCAAGTCTCCGCCCGCGCCCAGGTTGCAAGCGGCGGCTACGGCGGCGGCCAGTTCGGCGGCGACAATGTAGGCCTCATCGCCGGCTTGCAGCGCCACGTAGTCGAAATCGGGATGGAAGGCCACAGCCAGGGACGCGGGCAGTGTCCACGGGGTCGTCGTCCAGATGATCGTCGATAGTTGCTTACCCTTGAGTGCCGGATCGATGGCCGCCGGGTCGGAGGTGAGCCGGTAGCGCACATAAACCGAGGGGCTGGTGTGCTGGTCATATTCGACCTCGGCCTCGGCCAGCGCGGTGCGGTCGTGGATGCACCAGTAGACCGGCTTGAGGCCGCGGTAGACGAAGCCTTTTTCAAGGAACCCGTAGAATGCCTCCAAAGTGCGAGCTTCGTAGTCGCGGGACATGGTCTTGTAAGGCTGCTCCCAGCGGCCGAAACAGCCGATGCGCTCGAACTGCGCGGTTTGCAGGTCCACGTACTTCTGCGCGTAGGCGCGGCAGGCGGCCAGCACCTGGGGCACCGGCATTTCCAGCTTCTTGCGGCCCAGATGCTCATCCACCTTGATTTCGATGGGCAACCCATGGCAGTCGTAGCCGGGAACGTAGGGCGCGTCAAAGCCGGCCATGGTCTTCGACTTGACCACAAAATCCTTGAGCCCCTTGTTGAGCGCGTGGCCCAGGTGAATAGGGCCGTTGGCGTAGGGCGGGCCATCGTGGAGCAGATAGGCAGGGCGTCCCTGGCCGGCCTTGCGCAGTTCGGCATAGAGGTTGAGTTCAGCCCAGCGGGCTAGCCGGAGCGGTTCATTCTGCGGCAGATTTGCCTTCATCGGAAAGGCTGTTTGCGGCAAGGTAAGGGTCGCCTTCAACTCCGGTGCTGGGGACATCGTGACTCCCTGGGATGATGCGAACTTGTTCATTTCCTAGTGTAAATGGCGAGGCAAGATTTTATTCGGTAACATATTGCAGGTGCACTTCGTCTATAGATAATGGGAAACTTGGCCATGCCTGAATATGAGATTCCAGAATGTCAGACGCTACCGGGCGAGACACAAGTGGGAGACGTCAAGCATAATAGGGATATGGGCCAGGAGAGAACGGGACTGGAGACGGAAAGCCTCCCATACGCACAACAAGCCAAGTGCCCAGAAGCCACCGATACAGCCGCAGCTATGGCAAACGACCTTCTTTTCCAGACCGAATCGGACTCCGAGGCTGCCGCATCCCTCACGGGCGGCATCGATCTCGACCTTACTTTCGGCGTTCCCGTCGAAGAAAAGCCCATCTGGGTCGATCTCTACAACAACCTCATTGATGTCTTCTTCCCGCCCAAGCTGCCGCCTCTGGAACTGACCTCTACTCCGATTCCGGTGCCGGACCGTATGGCGGTCAAGAGAAACCCCTTGGCTGTTGGCATCTCCACCACGCTGAACGGCTTGTTTCTCGCGTTTTTGCTTCTTGTCGGCTTGAAGGCGGTTATTGATCAGAAGAAGCCGCCAGTGGTCATGACGCCGATTGAGCTGACGGATTTCAAAGCCCCAAAGGCCGCCGTAGCCGCGGGCGGCGGCGGCGGAAGCCCGGACAAAGTCGTAGTCGAAAAGGGCAAAACTCCCCCGCGCGTGGAAACGCCAATTGTGACTCCCAAGCTGGAGCCGCCGGTTCCGTCGATCGATGTACAAAAGGACATCATCATTCCTGACAACCCGACCCTCCCGAACTTCGGCATGTCGAACTCGCCCAATGTCAAGCTGGGTTCGCTGGGCAACGGCACTGGTACGGGCCTGGGCTCCGGGAATGGATCCGGATACGGCCCCGGTTCCGGCGGAGGTATCGGCGGCGGACTTTATCGTGTGGGCGGCGCCATCTCCGAGCCGGTCCCGCTCAACAACGTGGAAGCGGAGTTCTCCGATGAAGCGCGCCGGGCCAAGTACCAAGGCGTCTGTCTGATCTCGGTGATCGTAGATGCGCAGGGCAATCCGCAGAACCCGCGCGTGGTGCGCGCGCTGGGCATGGGGCTGGACGAAAAGGCTCTGGAAGCGGTCCGCAAGTATAAATTCAAACCCGCCATGAAGGACGGCAAGACGCCGGTCCCGGTGATGATCAACGTCGAGATCAACTTCCGGCTGTACTGACAGGACCGGCTCTCCGGTTCCTGATCTCTGACTCCTGATCCCTGTCAGAGCGGCTTCTCGGTCAGGAACGGCTCCGGCTTGAGCGAGCCGTCGCGCTGCTTGACCAGCATCTGCACCTTGCCCTCGGCAGCGTCCAGCTCGGCTTTGCAGGCGGCTGACAGGCCCACGCCCTCCTCGAAGAGCTTGAGCGAGTCTTCCAGAGCCAGATCGCCCTTTTCCAATTGATCGACGATGTTTTCCAGCTTCTTCAGCGAGTCTTCAAACGAAGGCATGGCGGTTACTCCGGGGCATTTGTGTGTGTAAGCAGACTTGAAGCGCCATCAGGAGCAATGGAATTCGGCTATGGCGGCCAAGCGACTTCCCTGAGATAATCCGCATGTTGGGCCAATTCGCTTGGAGTGGTCCCGTCCGGCAACGCAATCAGGACAACCTGTACACCGCTCTTGCGAGCGAGTTTCATTGCCGGTACGCAATCGGTATCCGCAGTCACTAAACCAATCCTGTCCACATCTCTCAATGCGGAATATGCAGCAATATCAAGGCCGATTCGCATATCGACACCCTTTTGCTCGAAATCAGGTTTAAAATCGGCATCAGTCAGGGCCGCAACCCCAGCTACGGGAGTTCTCTTCAATTTGTAGCCGCGGAACTTCAGCACGCCAAGCCTTACGGCCATCAAATCCTTCTTGGCGAGATCCTTCAGCCATTGGCCCGAGTCGGCAAAAGTTTGCTTCAAACCTGAAACTGGGAGATTCTGGTGTCCCTGATACGGAGCGCAGTCGTAATAGAGTGATCGGAAAAGCTCTTCATCCGCAACAGGACAAATCTTCGAGAAGGCCTCAATAAAGTTGGGGTCGTAGTGGATTCTTGCTTTTCTCGCTGCCACGCGGAGAAAGCCACCATCGATCATGAGGACAAGTTTTTTCATCTACATACCAAAATAGCAAACCCCGGAGCTTTCGCGCCGGGGTTTGCTGGATACATGCTCGCCTACGAGCGTACGGAATATCATTATCATCGTCATATTTGCAGTTGCTGTCAAGCAGTAAAAATGGATACCTTTCCTCCTCAACCTCTTACGCTGGTCTAGGCAGCACGTTTGCGATTACCTCGGCGGCAGCGGTGTAGCGGCCGAAGGGAGCGCTCACCTGCACGCCCTGAACGAATGGGCGCACGGCTTCCAGCATCTCCTGGGCGATGAGAATGCCCTCGCGCTGCGCTGCTTCAGGCGTCTCGGCCTGGGCCATGCGCAGCATGATCTCCTCAGGCATCGAGATGCGCAGGTCGTTCTTCAGGTATTCGGCGTTGCGCAGGCTGACCAGCGGCCATATGCCGGCGATGACCGGAATCCGATGCTCCTCAATGCGCTTGAGAAAGCTCTCCAGCAGGCGTAGGTCGAAGACCGGCTGGGTGATGGCGTACTCGGCGCCGGCTTCGACTTTATAAGCAAAGCGCCTCAGCTCCTGCTCGATGTCGGGTACGCCGGGGTTGGCGGCTACACCGATGGTAAAGTTGGTGCTCATGCCGATCGCGTTGGCTCCAATGTCCAGGCCATGATTCAGGCGGCGCACAATGTTGACCAGACCGATGGAGTCCACGTCAAAGACAGCGGTGGCGTCGGGATAGTTGCCCAGCTTGGTCGGGTCGCCGGTCATGCAGAGAATGTTGCGCAGCCCAATCGACGAGGCCCCAAGCAGGTCCGATTGAATACGGAGGAGATTACGGTCGCGGCAGGTGTAATGCAGAACCGTCTCCATGGTGGTGTGTTGCTGAATCTGGATACAGAGGCTCTCGGCGCTCATGCGGGCCGTGGCGCGCGGCGAGTCGGGCACGTTGATGGCATGAACGCCGAGCGATGCCAGCAGGCGCGAACCCTCGATCTCCTTGGCGCAGTCGATGCCGCGCGGGGGAACGATCTCGACCATGGTCACGAAGCTGCCCTCGGCGATCAGCGCGCCTATGCGGGAGCGCGCGCTCAAGGGAGCTGGCGGCGTCTCGGTGGTCAGCTCCGGCGCTTCGCCGGTGACTTCGATGCGAGCTCGCGCATCCAGGTCCCGCATCGCCGAGCGCATGGCGCGAATGTGATTGGGCGTAGTGCCGCAGCAGCCGCCCACGATCTGCACCCCGGCCTGGATCGCCTTGCGGGCGAAGCTGGCCATGTACTCCGGCGAGCAGAGGTAGATGTTGCGGCCCTCGACGGCGCGCGGCATTCCGGCGTTGGGCATGGCCGCCAAAGGCAGCGAGGTGGCAGCACGCATGGCCTCGATGGCAGTCAGCACCATGGTGGGGCCGGTGGAGCAGTTCACGCCGATAGCCCCAGCGCCCCACTCGGTCAACAGCGCGGCGGCGTGAGCAGGCGAGGAGCCATCCAGGCAGTTGCCATCATCGTCCACGGTTACCATCACCAGCACCGGCAGCTCGGGCGCAGTCTCGCGGGCAGCCGCAAGAGCCTCGCGCGCCTCATTCAGCGCAGGCATGGTTTCAATGCTCAGCAGGTCAACCCCGGCCGCTGCCAGAGCGGCGATCTGCTCGGCAAAGGCGGCGCGGGCTTCGTCCAGGCCGGTCTTGCCCAGTGGCTCCAGGCGCACTCCCAGCGGTCCCACCGCGCCGGCCACCCACGCCTCTCCAGCCTGCTTTTCCTTGAGGCGGTCGACAGCCTGGCGGGCAATGCGCACGCCGGCGGCGTTGATCGCGTTCACTTGATCGGCCAAACCGTGACGCCCCAGGCGGAAGCGGTTGGCGCCAAAGGTGTTGCTCTCAAGAATCTCTGCACCGGCTTGCAGGTACTCCTCATGAATCGACAGGATCAGGCCGGGGTCGGAGAGGTTCAGTTCGTCGTAGCAGCGGTTGATGAAGACACCGCGAGCATAGAGAACGGTTCCCATGGCGCCGTCGGCGAGAACGGGGCGGCTGGCGAAGATGTCGGCAAACTGGGACATTCTTACTTCATGCTATGCCACGCGGGCCGTGCGCGCCAACAAGGGCCTGTTAGCACTACCTCAGGCGGATGGCGTTGCACGTGAAAATCCACCCAGGCCGGGGTCCCCACGAACAGGTCTTCGTTCGTGGAGTGGAGGCAAGACGGAGCCCGCAGGGTTTGGCGGTTCCAAGCTCAAGGGCGACAACGCCGCATGGGCGGATTTTCTCCGCAACCCGAAGGGACGGGGCCAATTTCCCCCATTTCTTCGTTGCTCATCGCTCCAGTAACCCGTTACGGCGCGCTCCTTGCGCCTCGAACTGAGAAAAATTGGCTCCCGTCACCACCGTCTGAGGTAGTGTTAACAGGCCCTGCCGGGCAGCTTTGTTATACTTCGGTAGTCATCTGCGTGGCAGCGCTGGTCACAGGATGGCTATTTCTGGCGATTCGCCCGTTGCACCGGCAATCGCCAACCATTGGTTCACTCCGCGGCCTTGCCGCGGACGTCATGGCGTAATGATTTGAGTATTTCGTCGAGGGTAGGGATTTTGAATAAGAGAAGTCTTTGGAAGAACGCTGCCGCGGCCCTGGTGGTTGCAGCCGCGCTGGCAGGTTGCGGAAAAACTATCTATTTCGCGGGCCGTGTTCTGCCGCCAAGCGGGCTGCTGAATCGCGTCCTGATTGCAGTCCAAAATCCTAGTTCATCGGGTGGCGGAGCCCTGGGGTTTGTGGATGCCTTTTACGACATCCGGTACAAGTACAACAGCACCAATACGGCTCCGGCGTTTTCCATCTCCGGATTTTCGGGAACTCTGCCCATCAGCATTCAGAATATGCCCGAAGAGCAGGAAGGAGCGGTCTATGGCTCCGGCGACGGCAGCTTCACCCTGATCGACTATGCCACTGAGAACGCCGCAAAAGGTACCGTGAGCGGCGTCAATGGCCTCTCTTCCAGCATTTTTATCTCGCGTAGCCTCTCCTACGTCGTTGCCGCCAACCAGAGTTCCCACGTGCTGTCGCTGGTGAATCGGGCTACCGGCGCCAGTTACCCCTTCAGCCTTCCCGGCGTCTACCGCGTCAGTATGAATCCCGGCGGTTCCATGGCTCTGGCCTTTGTTCAGAACACGAATTACATCTATTACCTGCGGCAACTGAGCTCCGCGCAGACTATCTCCTACTCAGGAGGGCCCAGTTCCTGGCCCTTGGCCGCGATGGATTGTGAACCGTACAACGGGCCAGCATGGTGCCTCTTCCAGGCGCAGAGTCCCGATCATACAGATGCCACCGGCAACTACTACGGCGCGCCGCTGACCTTCGACCGCCCGGTCAAGGCCGTCTTTTCCGCCGACGGCGGAACCGCATACATCCTCAACTGCGGCCCGGAGTGCGGCGGAACTACGGCTTCCGTGTCGGCGATGCCGGTTGCTCCAATGATCTTCCTGGTCGGCCAGCAGTCGGGCACGCTGCCCACTCAAAGCGCGCTCAAGAGCAGCACCATTGCCATCCCCGGCGGCGCCAGCAATGCGCTGGTGGATAGTTCCACCATGTATGTCGTAGGCCAACAGACCCAACAGGTGCTGGGCCAAACCCTCTTTGCAGGAAACCTGACGGTGGTGAATCTGCCCACGGGCTCGGCGACGGCCATGACAGCGTCGGCTCCGATCTCCATCAGCGACGGAGCTCCCGGCGCAGTGAGCCGGATGCTGGAGGCCGACGACAATACCCTATGGATCGGCATGACCAAATGCACGAACGGCGTGCGCGCTGCCACGGGTCTGCCCTACGGCTGCCTCACCATGGTCAACCTCTCGATTCCCAGCACTCCGGTCGTGACCCTGCTGCCGTATATCGGCGACGCCACCGGAATTGCCGCGGTCACCGGCCTGCACAAGATTTACACGGCTGAGGGCGGGCAGGTGTACATCTACTCGACCGTGGATGGTTCGGCGAAGGACAACCAGTATGTCACCGTAACCGGCACGGCCTATGATGTGGCTTACATGGACGGGCTCACCGACGCCAATAATACCGTTTACTGAATTCAGTGATCAGTGGACAGTGAACAGTGTTCAGTAGATAGCCGGCCTGGCATAAATGCTCCGTGCCCCATCCTTTCGCCACGCTTTTGGGCGAAAGGGTGGGGTACAAATCCAATCCGCACCGTTCATCCGGAGTCATCGCCCGTGAACGCCAATTCTCTTCCTGATCCACTCGTGGCCGACGTGCTGGCCATCGCCGCCCACCGGGATGACGTGGAGCAGACCTGCGGAGGAACGCTGCTGCGCATGGCCTCGCGCGGACTGCGCACCGCTATTCTCGATCTGACTCAGGGCGAGGCAGGAACGCGCGGCAGCGCGGAAGATCGCGCCCGCGAGGCCGCCGAAGCCGCGCTGTTGCTGGGCGTGGGCTGGCGGCAGGCCCTTGACCTGCCCGACGGCGCGGTCGAAAATACACTGGAAAACAGGCTCAAAATTGTCTGCATCCTGCGCCTAGTCCGCCCCCGCGTGGTTATTCTTCCCTATTGGCAGGCGCGCCACCCGGACCACGCCGCTGTCGCCCAGCTAGGCTACGACGCCTGCTTCCTCTCCGGCCTGGCCAAAGCACCTGCGATTGCTCATGCTCGCAATGCACCGCAGGCGCCATTGGCCGCACCGCAGGCGCCGCATCGCCCCTTCAAGATCGTTTACGCCAGTCTCTACGCCGACGTGCGCCCCAGCTTCATCGTGGACATTACGCCCTTTATCGAACAGCGCCACGCCGCGCTGATGGCCTACCGCTCGCAGTACGCCAATCAGCCCGCCGGCGGAGGGCTCTTTGTTCCGGAAGAGGAGATTCGTGAGCGTACCTTCGCCGAGGCTCGCCACTACGGGCAGCTTGCCGGCGTGCGCTACGGCGAGCCGTTTGTGCAAAAGGAAGTGGGTCTGGTGGACGATCTGACGCTCCTGCCGGTGCAGTCGATCTGAATGGAACGAGAGCCGGCACGGCTGTCTCCCAACTTGACCGGAGCTGCCTGCTCAAACGGTGGATGTGATGCCTGGCGCGCAGCGGAATCGCAGCGATTCGCCGCGTTCTTCCCTAGTATATTGGGATAAGGTTCTCGATTGGAGGCGTGCGAATGCGAATGGGCGACCTGCTTGTCGGGGCGAAGCTGGTCACGGTCGAAGATGTGGCCGCGGCTCTGGAGCGGCAGGCGGAGAATGGCGCTCGGCTGGGCGAGAATCTTGTGGCTCTGGGAGTCATAGACAAGCATACGCTGAACAATTTCCTCAGGCGCATTCCCGTCGAGCCAGTCGATATTGCGGCAACCGGGATCGAAGCGCTCGATCTTCTGAGCCTGTTGATGAAGCTGATCTATACGTCCCACCTGGAAACCAGCCGTCAGTACGTTGAAGCCCTCAAGCTGCCTTACCACATAGTTACCGAGCTGGTGCAGATGGCCGTGGACCGGCAATTGCTGCGCGCGCTGGGGATGCGTGCCAGCCAAAGCTCGGTAGATATGGGCTATGCATTCACAGAAGAGGGCAAGCGCTGGACGATCGATGCCATGGAGCTGGTACGCTATGCCGGACCCGCGCCCGTCACCCTGGAGGATTTTACCTACCAGGTGAACGTGCAGAAACTGACCAACGAACTTGTGACCTTCGAGCGCATCCGCAATGCTATGGGAATGCTGAGCTTTGAGGACAGCATCATCGAGCAAAGCGGGCCGGCGTTGAACTCAGGGCGGGCGATGCTACTGTATGGCCCTCCGGGCAACGGCAAAACCTCGTTCGCCCATGCGCTGGGCAGCGTCTTCAGCGATGTAATCTATGTGCCGTACGCGATCACCGTCGAGGGTCAGATCATCCGCTTCCACGACCCAAGGATTCATTTCGAGTTGAATCCCACGGAGTTGAACGACGAGGACCTCTCGTTCGTCCGGGCACAGGAATATGACGCGCGCTGGGTTCCATGCCGCCGGCCATTCGTCTCCACCGGCGGCGAGCTCACGCTGGAGATGCTCGATCTGCGCTATGACACGACGGGCCACTACTACGAGGCGCCATTGCACCTGAAGGCGCTGGGCGGCTGCTTCGTCATCGACGACTTTGGCCGCCAAATGGCGAGCCCAACCAGCCTGCTCAACCGCTGGATTGTGCCGCTGGAAGGCCGCATCGATTATATGAAACTGCACACAGGAAAGAGCTTCAGCATCCCCTTCGAGGAGCTGGTCATTTTTTCTACCAACATGGAGCCGGAAGCCCTGATGGATCCTGCCTTCCTGCGCCGCCTTCCTTACAAGATAGAGATAGGAGTACCCAGCCTGGAGATTTATCGCCGTATCTTCGATGGGGAGTGCGCGCAGCAGAATTTGCCG
>JBKQLG010000161.1:0-7949 GCA_052147235.1 Occallatibacter sp. | reverse complement strand
ACCTGTCGCTCTTCGGCGTTCACTTGGCCATGTTCGGTCCCAAAAAGTCGCGGAAATCTTGCTGTCCAGCTTGCCCGCGTAGGCGGCATCCAGGCAATTGAGGATTGGTCGTGGCTCACGTCTCGAGGCGGCTGCAGCGTCGGCGCTGACCTTTCCGTCGGCCTTCTGCTGGCCACGTTCAAGCGTATCGATGACGCGCGAGACGATCCGGCGGCGCCTGCACGTCGTTCAGTGGCGCACCCCGGGGAAACGGCTAATGGCGGGTGGATAGCGGGTGGATAGCGGGTGAACCGCTCTCAGCAAAACACCACCAAGTTGTTGAAAGAGGTGGTGGCCAGAGACGGGATCGAACCGCCGACGCCGGCCTTTTCAGGGCCGCGCTCTACCACTGAGCTATCTGGCCTCAGTGCAAACTACATTGCAACTTCCTGCGCGGATTCCGGCTTTGCCGGAAGGTGTAGGCGCGTCCACGAACAGTCGTCTGCAACAACTGAACCAGTATACCAACTCCGCAGTTCCAGCGCCAAACCACGCCCGTTAACTCCGGGCAGTCGCATTTGTTTTTTTACAATTGCCCGGCAAGAAACCCTCCCCGCGCGGGGCATTTCTGCTCTACACTGAAAGGCATCATGCGCTTCCCCGCCTGCTTTGCCGCCAGTATTGCGCTTGCCGTCGCAACCGTCACTCTTCACGCCCAGACACCCGCTACGGAAGCCGGTGCTGCCCGCGCCTATCAGGCCGCCGTACAAGCCGGCCCGCCGGCCCTGCGCGCCTTTCTGGACCAGTTTCCCAAGGGCGCCGACCTGCACATCCACCTCTCCGGCGCGGTCTATGCCGAGAGCTTCATCCGCGAGGCCGGCGAGGACAAGCTGTGCATCGATCCGCCCGGCCTTAAATTTGCCCGCGACAATCAGGGCGATCCGGTCAAGGAACCCTGCACGCCGCCGCTCATTCCGGCCACGCAGCTTCCGGCCAACCAGGAGCTATACGACCGCCTGATCGACGCCTTTTCGATGCGCGACTTTGTGCCCACACCCGGCTTCAACGGCCATGACCAGTTCTTTGCTACCTTTGGCCGCTTTGGCGGGCTGAACAAGCGGCACATCGGCGAGTGGGTGGACGAGGTGGCCAGCCGCGCCGCCGCGCAGAATCAGCAATATGTCGAACTAATGGAGACGCCACCCTTCAGCCACGCAGCTTCTATCTCAAGCCAAAACACCTTGCCTGCCAACCCCTCCAGGCCGGATTTTGCTCAGTACCGCCAGACGCTACTCGCCCTCGGCCTGCGCGACGAGGTCTTTATGGACCGCGAGGATGTGCGCACCGCCGATGCGCTGCGCCGCCAGATCGAGCACTGTGGCACTTCGCAGGCCGCGTCCGCCTGCCGGGTCGAGGTCCGCTACATCTACCAGATACTCCGCGGCTATGCGCCTGAACAGGTCTTCGCGCAGACGCTGCTGGGCTTTGAAACCATCCAGGCAAGCATGGAGGCCCATGAGCCCAGCTACGTCGGCATCAACTTCGTCATGCCCGAGGACGGCTTCATCTCCATGCGCGACTACACCTTGCAGATGAAGATGCTCGACTACCTGCACTCCGTCTACCCGCATGTTCATATCAGCCTGCACGCCGGCGAGCTGGCGCCGGGCCTGGTGCCTCCCGAGGGGCTGCGCTTCCACATTCGCCAGGCCGTTGAGCTGGGCCACGCCGAGCGCATCGGCCACGGCGTCGATTTGGCGTCTGAGGACGACGCCCCCGGCCTGCTCAAGGAGATGGCCGCAAAGCACGTGATGGTGGAGATCAATCTCAGCTCGAACGATGGCATTCTGGGAGTCAAAGGCGCCGACCACCCCTTCCCGCTCTACCGCGCCGCGCATGTCCCGGTGGCTCTCTCGACGGATGATGAAGGCGTCAGCCGCATCGACATTACCCGCGAATACGTGCGCGCCACCCTCGACTACCACCTCAGCTACCAGGACCTGAAGCAGTTGGCCCGCACCGGCATGGAGCACAGCTTCCTGCCCGGCCCGAGCCTGTGGGCTGCGCCGGATGCCTTCACCCTGCCCGCAGTGTCGTGCAAGGCCCAGCCGCTTGGCGCTGACAAACCCTCCGCCGACTGCAAGAGCTTCCTCGACGGCAGCGAAAAGGCAGCCGCGCAGTGGGAGCTGGAGCGGCGGTTCCGGGCGTTTGAGGCGAAATACTAAGGAGAAAACCGCATGGACAACGAGCGTATCCGCCAAATCTGCCTTGCCCTGCCACACACCGCCGAGACGCTCAACTGGGGGCATCATCTGGTCTACTTTGTCGGCGACCGCGAGATCGGCGGCAAGATGTTCGCCATGACCGACCTGGACGGCACGGGGATCGGCGTTCTCTGGTTCCACTGCGGGGCCGAGCGGTTTCATGAGCTGCTGGAGAAGGAGGGCATCTGCGCCTCGCCGTATCTGGCCAAGGCCCACTGGGTCACTCTGGAGCGGTGGGATGCGCTGCGTCCGCGCGAGATTGAGGAGGAATTGGCCCGCGCTCACGCGCTCATCTACGAAAAGCTGCCCAAGCGCACCAAAGCCGTCCTGGCGCTGCCCGAAAAGGAGCGCGCCAAGCTGATTCGCGAGCGCAAGAAGCTGCTGGCCGCGAAGGAAAAGGCAAAACGGGGGTGAGCGGCGGGAACTCCTCCGGCTCGCTTTCGTATCATAGAGTGGACCGCGCCGAGAAGAACCGGTGCGCGGAGAGGTGTCAGCCATGATCAAGTTTCTGCTGTGGTGCATTCTGTTGGTGCTCTGCTGGCCGCTGGCGCTGCTGGTGCTGATTCTGTTTCCGCTGGTGTGGCTTCTGCTGCTGCCCTTTCGCCTGGTCGGAATCGCGGTGGGCGGCGTCTTCGAGTTAGCCGGCGCGATTCTGCGTCTTCCCGCGCGGCTCGTCCGGGCCATTTAGAGCCCAAGGGGCGTTGCATTCGCCTCTGAAATCCGTCCAATCTGGCAAGGAGAGATTGATGCGCAAGTTTATGCCGGTGGCGCTGGCCATGATGCTGCTGGCCGCGCCACACGTCATCTGGACACAGGCCAATGCCGACGCCGGCCAAAAGAACGCGCAGCAGGCTCGCGCGGCGCTGGACGCCATGGTGCAGGCCCTGGGCGGCCCGGCCTGGCTCAACATGAAGAACCAGATGCGGGAGGGACAGGTAGCCACCTTTGACCATGGCAAGCCCGAACCCGGCACCACCAAGTACTGGGAGTTCCACGCCTGGCCGGACCATGACCGTTTCGAGTACACCGAACATCGGGACTGGATCATCTTTTACGTCGGGCGCGCGGGCTGGGAGGTGACCTACAAAGGCAAAGCGCCGCTGCCCCAGGAGCAGGTGGACGACACCATGCGCCGCCGCGATCACTCCATCGAGACCGCCGTAAAGCTCTGGCTCAAAGATCCCCGCACCATCCTCATCTACGATGGCCAGCGTCTGGCCGCGCGCCATCTGGCCGATCAGGTGACGCTGATTTCAGCGGACAACGAAGCCGTCACGATTCTGATGGACGTGCAGACCCACCTGCCGCTGCGCCGCACCTTCCAGTGGCGCGACCCGGTCTATAAGGATAAAAACCTGGACGCCGAGGAGTACGACGACTACCACACCATCGACGGCTTCCCAACGCCCTTCACCATCACGCGCTACAAGAACGACGAGATGACCCGGGAATACTTTCTGGTTCACACGAGCTACAACCAGGAGTTGCCGGCGGATTTCTGGAGCGTGGATGCAGCCGCGCGGCGCATCAAGAAGTAGCGGCGGGGCCTTCGATATAATTCTGTTGAGCGCAAAGCAGCCCTGCCAATCGCGCTCTGGAGCCATGAATGACCTTCGACATCCAGGAGATCCTGGGCTTACTCCCCCACCGCTACCCGTTTCTGTTGATTGACAGAGTCGTCGAATTCGAGCACCGCAAGCGCCTGGTAGCCATCAAGAACGTAACCTTCAACGAGCCCTTCTTCCAGGGCCACTTTCCCGGCTATCCCATCATGCCCGGCGTACTGGTGGTGGAGGCGATGGCCCAGGCCGGCGCCATCATCATGATGACCGAGATTCCCGACCGCGAAAAGAAGCTGGCTGTCTTCACCGGCATCGATAAGGCCAAGTTCCGCCGCGCGGTCATGCCGGGAGACCAGTTGCGCATCGAGGTGAACGTGCTGGCCTTCAAGACCCGCGTGGGGCGCATGGAGGCCAAGGCCTTTGTCGACGGCAAGCTGGCCTGCCAGGCGACGCTCACCTGCTCGATCGTCCCCAAGACACGCGAGGACGCGCCGGAGGCGGCAGAGGCTCCGCAAGAGGCTGCCGAGTGAGCATCCATCCCAGCGCCGTCGTGGCTACAGGAGCGGTGGTGCCGGAGTCCTGCGCAGTCGGGCCATACTGCACGATTGGTCCCAATGTGGTGCTGGGAGAGGATTGCACGCTGATTTCGCACGTGGTGCTCGACGGGCGGACACGCATCGGCGCGCGCAACGTCTTCCATCCCTTCTGCGCGGTGGGCGTTGCGCCGCAGGATTTGAAGTATGGCGGTGAGCCGACGGAGCTGGAGATCGGCGACGGCAACACGATTCGCGAGTACGTGACCGTCAGCCGGGGCACGGTGGGCGGCGGCGGCGTGACACGCATCGGCAGCGATTGTCTCTTGATGGCCGGGGTGCATATCGGTCATGACAGCCAGGTGGGAAGCCATTGCATTCTGGCCAACTGCGCTACGCTCGCCGGACATGTACTCATCGAGGACTTCGCCACCGTAGGCGCATTCTGTCCGGTGCATCAGCATTGTGTTGTGGGCAAGTACGCTTTCATCGGCGGGGGAACGATTGTGACGCAGGACGTGCTGCCATTTTCCAAGACCTCGTCGCGGCGGGAGAACAAGGCCTTCGGCGCGAACAGCATGGGCCTGGAGCGGCGGGGCTTCAGCCCGGAGCGAATCAGGCTGATCCAGAAGGCTTTCCGTCTGCTGCTGGTCTCCAAGCTGAACACGACGCAGGCGCTGGAAAAGATGCGCGAGCTGGAGGGCGAGGACGTGGCGTTGCTGGTGGGGTTCATCGAACGCAGCGAGCGCGGGGTGATCAAGTAGCCATGAAACTCGGCCTTATTGCCGGCAACGGGCGCTTTCCGTTTCTGCTGCTGGATGCGGCGCGAGCGCAGGGGCTTGCTGTCGTTGTCGCGGCCATCCGCGAGGAGACCGACGCGGAGATCGACCGCCGCGCTGCAGCCGACGATCACATCACCGTGCATTGGCTCTCGCTGGGCGAGCTCTCGCGGCTGATCGAGCTCTTCCACAAAGAAGGCGTCTCGAAGGCTGTGATGGCCGGGCAGGTGAAGCACAAGCAGATGTTTTCGAGTATTCGCCCCGACTGGCGGCTGGCCAAGATGCTGCTGAATCTGCGCGCGCGCAATACCGATATGCTGCTGGGCGCGGTGGCCAAAGTGCTCGCGGATGAGGGCATTGAACTGATCAGCTCGACGGCGTTTCTGGAGCCGCTGCTGGCCGCCGAAGGCGTGCTGAGCGATTGCGTGCCGGGTGGGCGCGCGCCGGATGAGGACGAGCGTAAGAACATCGAATACGGGCTGAGCGTGGCGCGCGCCGTGGCCGGCTTCGACATCGGCCAGACGGTGGTGGTGGCCGCGCAGGCCTGTGTTGCCGTGGAGGCGATGGAAGGCACCGATGCGGCCATTGAGCGTGCGGGAGTGCTGATGAAGTCACTCGACGACGACGCCTCCACGCTTGATCGCCGCCTGACCGTTGTGAAGGTGGCCAAGCCCAATCAGGATATGCGCTTCGATGTGCCGGTCATCGGCGTCGCTACGGTCGAAGCGATGATCCGCGCCGGCGCCAGTTGCCTCTCGGTCGAGGCCGGCCGCACGCTGCTCTTCGACCGCGAGGCGCTGCTGCAGAGAGCCGCCGAGGCGGGGATTGCGATTGTGGCCTCTCCGCGCAGATCCTGATTGCGAAAAACTCTCTGCGTCCCGACTCACCCATTCCCCATCCAATTCTGTGGAGGTTCCCCGTGAGATTACCCCTTCTCCTCATCCTTGCCGTGGCCGTTGTGGCCACGGTTGCGATTACAACCGTCCGCGCCGCGGATCAGACCATGCCCTCAGTCGGACAGGTCGCGCCCACCTTCACCCTTCCCTCGCAGGATGGCTCGCAAATCTCGCTCGACAGCTTTCGCGGCAAGTGGGTGGTGCTGTACTTCTATCCCAAGGACATGACCCCCGGCTGCACGATCGAGGCACACAACTTCCAGCGCGATCAAGCAAAATTTGACGCGGACAACGCGGTGATTCTAGGCGTGAGCCTGGACACGCCGGACAGCCACAAGCAGTTCTGCACCAAAGAAGGGCTGACCTTCCGGCTGCTCGCCGACCCGGAGCACAAGGTCGTCGATGCCTATGGCTCGCTGGGCCACTTCGGTACATGGACCATTGCCAGCCGCAACACCTTCCTCATCGATCCGCAGGGCAAGATCGTGAAGGAGTGGATCAAGGTGGATCCCTCGCACCACTCCGAGGAAGTGCTGGCGGCGATTGCCAAAATGAAGAAGTAAAAGCGGCTTTTCTGTTCCTGAATTGCGGGCTTGGTTGTATCCCACCCATTCCATAAGGAACGCGGAATGGATGAGGCGCACAACTGTTTTATGATGGGGAGAAATAATCGCCTGCCATTCAGCGGAGGAACCTATGCCATCAGAGCTTGCCCAGAATTTTCGCGAAGATCTAGATTCAATTTACGCAGCGCTAACTGCTCTGCCGCCGGCGCTGGCCGACACGCCCTGGCGCATCGGCGGATGGACGCGCAAGCAGATCGTAGGCCATCTGCTCGACTCAGCGGCCAACAACCGCCAGCGTTTTGTACGCGCCGCCATCCACGGAAGTTTTACCGGGCCGGACTACGCGCAGGACGGATGGGTCGCCGCGCACGGCTATGCCGATCAGCCCTGGACGACTCTGCTGCATTGGTGGAAGGTAGAGCACGAGATTCTTGCGGCCGTGGTGGATCGTGTCCCGGCGGAGAGGCTCGAATCTATCTGCACCGTCGGCGAAAACGATCCCGTCACGCTGCGTTTTCTCATCGAGGACTACCTGCGGCATCAGCGCTGGCATCTCCAGCAGCTCAACGCTCCGGTTGCCGCATAGGAGTTTCGCCTCACTCCAGGCGCAAAAAAACCCGGCGTAAGCCGGGCTCTTTTGCTTGCCTTGTACTGCGGGTTACCGCTGCTACTTGGTTGCCTTTTTCGCAGGTGCCTTCTTGGCGGCTGCCTTCTTTGCAGGTGCCTTCTTGGCAACTGCCTTCTTCGCCGGAGCCTTTTTGGCAACTGCTTTCTTCTTTGCTGCCTTCTTGGCGGGCGCCTTCTTTGCTGCTTTCTTGACGGCCAACTTTTTACCTCGTTTGGTGAGTTTGCTGGCGCGCTTGCCGGCTGCAGCCTTCTTGGCTGCAACCTTTCCGCCCTTCGCACCAGAACTTCTCTTCTTTGCGGCGGATTTCTTTGCAGCCTTTTTGGCCACAATCTTTTTCGCAACAGCCTTCTTCTTCGCAACAGCCTTCTTCGCCGGAGCCTTCTTGGCCACTGCCTTCTTCTTCGCAACCGCCTTCTTTGCCGGAGCTTTCTTTGCGGCTGCTTTCTTGGCCGGAGCCTTCTTGGCGACTGCTTTCTTAACGGCTGCCTTCTTGGCGGGCGGCTTTGCTTCCGGCGCCTTCTTCACTGGAGCCGTCACGGCAGGCGCCGTCACGACCGGCGCTGTTGCAACCGGGGCTGTCACGACTGGGGCCGTCTCGACAGCTTTCTTCGCGGCCTTCTTTATGGCCGGTTTCGCTGCGGGTTTCTTCGCGACCACGATCACCGTCTCTTCAGCCACTCCCTCGTCATCGTCCGATGAGGTGAGCACACTGGAGATTTCAATCTCATCATCCTCGTCAAAG
>JBKQLG010000160.1:0-14320 GCA_052147235.1 Occallatibacter sp. | reverse complement strand
GTCGCCGGCTTTCTGCTGGTTTCTTACTGGCACAAGATTTGTCGATTCCGCTTCCGAACTTTTATCAGGAGCTCTCATTTATGTACTCTGCCTCTTCAAACAATCTTTTTCTTGCGACTTACGTCTTAGTCGCTCTTTTCGCGTCCGTCACGGTTCGCAGTGGCGCTCAGTCCATCGAGCAAGTCGCCAATGGAGCGATTGTGCATTCGGAATCCGGCATTGTTCAAGTCGAAATATGTTCCGAAAGCGTTATACATATCCTCGCCAGCGCAGCGCCCGCGCCGGTCAAGCCTCCGGTTCCCGCGGTCATCCGCCCATGCGACGGTGTGAACTTTACGGCTTCCTCGGATAACTCGGTTTTCCGCATTCAGACCAGCAAGCTGAGAATCGAGATCGCCAAGGATACGGGCAGTATCCGTTTTCTGACCTCCGATGGAGTCAGCATCCTCAGTGAGGATCCACGGCAAGGTCAGCCCTTTGCGTTAACCGGTGTCGAAGGTTCCGCGCATGGAATTCAGCAGCAATTCCAATTGTCCACCGGCGAAGCACTCTACGGATTGGGACAGCATCAGGAAGGATTCTTTAACCTGCGTGACATTCCAGTCCGGCTGCTGCAAGCAAACACAAATATCGCAATTCCATTTCTCCTATCAACAAAAGGTTATGGCCTGCTTTGGAACAACGCGGCGCTGACGGATTTTGATCCGACGACTGACGTGATCCCGCTGGACGACACAGGAGCGGGAAGCTTCCGCACAACTCAAGAAGGGGAATACGGCTTTCTGCTGAGCGGCAATTACCGTAGCAAACTTCGGCTCTCGATCAATGGTGAGCAGATTATCGATATCAAGAATATGTGGGTTCCCGGTTCGGCCAGCGGAAAGATGCACCTGGCCGCGAATACAACCTACAAAGTGGTGGCTGAAACGGGAGGCGATGCGAAGCTCTCCATGCGCGCTCCATCGGAGACGATGGCCTTTCGTTCTGAAACCGGTGAGGCCGTTGACTATTACTTCATCTATGGACCGGAGCCAAGCCAGGTCATCGCTCAGTACCGGGAGTTCACAGGCGCCGCTCCGCTGCTGCCGCGCTGGGCCTACGGATTTTGGCAGTGCCGCGAACGCTATTCGAGCCAGCAGCAGATTCTCGATACGGCCGCCGAGTTCCGTAAGCGGAAGATTCCGGTCGACGTGCTGGTTCAGGATTGGCAGTACTGGGGAAAGTATGGCTGGAATGCGATGCGCTTTGATGAGAGCGCGTATCCCGATCCGGCGGAAATGATGTCCTCATTGCATCGCCAGAATATTCATATGGTCATCTCTATTTGGCCTAAGTTCGGAGCAGAGACGGTTGTAAACCATGAAATGGAAGCAGCCCGCTTGCTCCTTACCAGCACAGCCGTAGCGGGAGAACCCGGCGAGTCGAAGGAGAGTGAGAGCTGGGTGGATCTATTCAATCCGAAGGCGCAAAAGGCCTATTGGGCGGATATTAACCGCAATCTGTTTGCCGCGGGACTGGATGGCTGGTGGCTCGACGCTTCGGAACCTGAAGGCGATCCGCTCAAAAACGACGACACATTCTTAGGACCGGGAAAGACCGTCCGCAACGCATACCCGCTCTTTGAAACTTCAGCGGTGTATGACGGGCAGAGGGCCACGAACCCAAGCAAGCGCGTCGTGATCCTGTCGCGCTCCGCGTTTACCGGGCAACAACGTAACGCTTCCATCTCCTGGTCGGGCGATGTCTCAGGCAATTGGGAGACATTGCGCCGGCAGATACCGGCTGGCCTCAGTTTCGGAATCTCCGGTTTTCCCTATTGGACAACTGACATCGGTGGCTTCTTCCGTCCCAGGGACCAGTACAACTCGAAGGATTACCACGAACTGCTTATCCGCTGGTTTCAGTTCGGCGCCTTTTGCCCGATCTTTCGCATTCACGGATTTCAATCTGAAACTGAGATGTGGAAGTACGGCCCTGAGGTCGAGAAGATCCTGATGCAATACGATGAACTTCGTTACCGCCTTCTTCCCTACATCTACTCCGCGGCCTGGGGCGTTACCAGCCGTGGCGAAATCCTTATGAAAGCCTTACCGTTCGTCTATCCGAATGATCAGGCATTGCGTGACATTAAAGATCAATTCCTTTTCGGTGATTCGCTTCTGGTGAATCCTGTTACTCAGCCGGGTGCAACGAAACGAAGCGTGGCTTTGCCTGCGGGTAGCGACTGGGTTGATTTTTGGACGGGGCAAACACGCAGTGGTGGAGAAACGATCACGGCAGATGCTCCACTGGACCGAATTCCAATCTTTGTCAAGGCAGGCAGCATCGTGCCCCTGGGGCCGATCGTTCAGTCCGCATCAGATCCGGAAGAGCCGCTGGAGATTCGCATCTACGGCGGCAAAGATGCCGATTTTCAGTTGTACGAAGACGGTGGGGATGGATATGCGTATGAGCACGGCGCGAAGGCGATGGTTCACTTCCAATGGGATGAGCGTCAAAAAATGTTGGTGATTGGGGATCGTTCGGGAACCTTCCCGGGAATGCAAACAAAAAGTACATTCCGGATTGTATTGGTCAAACCGGGGCATGGCGTGGGGATCGGTTCAGATTCAGAAACCAATCGCACAGTAACCTATCTGGGGCATCGAATCAGAATCAATCTGGGAAAGGCATACTAATCTCGCACGAATTGACGAAGGAGTGGCGGAGAAGCAATACGCGGCCTTTAATCTTCTCAGAGTCTTCCTCCCCGCCGCTTGCGGCGGGGTTGCCCGGCACGGCGGAAGGGCGAGCCAGCAGTGAGGGGTTTGCCTTGGGGATGATGCTTGCTTGGCCTTTGGTGCGGGCGTGCTGGTGACGCGCATTTTTTGGCTGAGCTCTATCTACTCCGCCCGCGGCTCCGCCGTTTACTCCAGCGTCCGCCAACTTACTCTTTGATGGGCACGGCAGTGGCGCGGGTGTTGTAGCCTTCTAGTTTTACCCAGCCGGCCTTTGCGCCCTGAGGAAGCAATCCGTGAATCTCGGCGGTTTCGCCGGGAAAGACGGTGATGTAGTTGTCGTCGTACTCGATGGGGAGGATTTCGTTGCCATCCAGTGCGGCTGAGATCGTGGCCCGCTCGAAAAACGCGATGTGCTGCGATGGATTGCGCAAGCGGATGGCGATGCGGCTACCCTTGTCTGTCTTTATCTCCTTTGCCTGGAGTTCTATTTCCACCGGGGGCATGGTATTCAGCGCGGTCATGTCGGCCCAACTCTCCTGCCGCAAATCCATCGCCAAATCGTTTTTTCGAGCTCCCATATCGTCATCCTTCTGGGACTGCCAATAGGTGTTCTCAACCAGGAGTTTTCCCTGGGCATCGAAGAGCTGGCAGCGGACGAAGAAGACCGGTGTGGAGGCGGGGTAGCGGGGCAGCACGGCCACCTGCTTTTCACTGTTGTAAGGCACGGCAATTCCATCCAGGGAACGGTCGTCGCGCAGCTTGCCATCCAGGTCGTAGACGCGTATGCGCGCGCGCAGACCCTGTACGTCGCCCGGAGTTTGATTGAAGACAACGATCCTGGCCTGACTGTGGTCGCCGGTCGCATAGGAGTCGAAAACCACCGAAAGCGGGCGCAGCCCCTTCTTCGCTCCAAAGTAAGTTCCGCCGGGGCTGAGATAGTAGTCGATGATGTTGCCGTAGAAGGACGGCCAGTGGCTGTTCAGCATCCAGTAGAGAGTCATTTTGTGGTTGGCCCAGTCGCCCGCGGCGTATGCCTCGAACTGGGCACGGGTGTTCTCATAGTGGGCCAGTTGCGCCTTGCGCACGAACTCCTCCACGTTGCCGGAAGCTCCGTAGCGGCGCTCCAATGCCAGTTGGACATTGGCGAGAAAGGAAGTCTTGTCAATGGCTCCGGCATGCATCAGCCAGGTATCGTCAATCGGCCAGAGATGACCGGCGGGGATGAACTTCTTGAGGCTTTCCAGGGTTGGAATATGCTCGTTGTCACCCTGCTCCGCGCAAGCCCCGCGGGTAGGGGGGTATTTTCCGCTGAACCAGTACGCAGGAGGCCGCCAACTGTAAGGCCCCTCCATGTGGATGCCATCCCACTGGTGCTCGCCGTTCGCGTCCTTGGCAAACGAGGAAACAGTATCCACCAGAGCATTCTGCCAGTGCAATTCGGATTCAATCCGCCGGTACTCCAGCCTCACCGGATCCGGAGCACGGCCGTCGCTTCCGTTGGCCCAAATAAACACAGAAGCATGAGGACGCAGCATCGTGATCTGGGAACGCAGGCTTTCGGATGCAACCCGGTGATCCTCCTCGCTCCACTGATCCCACTTCTCCCACTGATTGCAACACATCCAGCCGAACATGAGAGGAATGCCCTCCTCGTCGGCCAACTCGACGATGTGCTCGCTGGAGATCTTCGACTCCCAGCGCAGCATATTGATGCCGAGATCCTTCACGGATCGCAGGATGTTTGCTTCGCGCTCAGGATCGTAGCGATAGAGCAGGTCGGGCGTGTAGTCTGCCCCGCGCGCCCTGAAATCCCGCCCGTTCACCTGAAGGTAGAAGTTGCCGCCCTTGCCCACCTCCGGGAACTGCTCGTCCTTATCGCGATGCTGCGTAATGCTGCGGATGCCGAAGCGCGAATCGTTGCGGTCGGAGAGCCGGCCGTCCTCGACGAACTCCAGGCGCAGATTGTAGAGCGCGGGATCGCCCATCGTGTACGGCCACCAGAGGTCTGGATGCCTCACGATCAGGTCGTGAAATTTCTCCGGCGTGAATGAAATCTCGCGCTCTTCGCCGGGGATGAGTTGGACAGATTGCTCTAACTCGATCGTTGGCTTTCCTGGCCGCGTGATCGTTCCTCGCAGCGTGCCGACGGCCTGCCGCGCCGAGAGGTTGCGCAGAGTGGCGTACACCGTGAGACTGGCTTTCGACTCCTTGAGGTTAAGCTGCGTGTTCACCAATAGCTTATCGATCGAGACGCTGCCGGTAACCCGCAAATAGACTGGCTTCCAGATACCGGCATTGCGGTCCGGCACAAAGGAGATACCCCATCCCGGCTGCTTCTTCTCACCCTTGTAGCCGAGGTACTTCCAATTCACCCAGTCGAACCAACTGTCGGCCAGTTCCACGCCATTGACATCCTGGATCAGCCGCTCAGGGGTCACCTTGACGGCCAGCACATTCGGCTGCCCCGGCTTGATCCAGGGGGTCGCGTCAAACCGGTGCGCGGCATACATTCCCACAACTTGCGCGCTGTCGGCGATTCTCTGCCCGTTGAGCCATATCTCCGCTCGATAGTTGATACCGGGAAACTCCAGCGTGTATGCGGAGAATCCGGCGGGTGCGACAAAGCTCGTGCGATACCACCAGTCTTGCAGGTAAAGATCCTGCGGAACCTTCTCCAGCAGATTCTTTCCCACATACAGGTCGGGGTAGACGCCATCCTCCTGCAAGATTTCGAGCACCGTGGCCGGCATTCTGTGGATGGGATGCCAGGCGGCATCCTGGAATCCTGCAACCGAGACTTCCGCTCCGCCGGCGCGCACTTCCGCCGCGGATGCCAGCTTCCAATCCGCAGCCAGCTCGATCTTCCGGGGAGTCCCAGTCTCGGCGCGCAGCGGCAACCAGCAGATGGTGACGAACAGCAGCAGCGAAACACAATGATGCAGGTTCGTTTTATGTCCTAGCGCCGGTTTCCTTTTCATCTTCACCTCCACACCTTCCTTGTGCCATTGATTGAGCTGACGATTGCGAAATGGGATGCTACTCGTCCGTTGGCGCCTCGAACGAGATAACTTGCTGGCGAAAGCCGCGCGTTCTCCACAATCCGTACAGAATGCCGGCCGCAAGCCATGCGCCGCCCGCGATCTTGGCCGGCGTGCGCAGACTCAGCCAGACATATAAGCAGATCGCAAACCCCGCCAAAGGTGGAATAGCGTTGCCAAGGCTCCGTTTTCCGCGCAGAAAACAATGCTTGAAGGCCGCCGCGTTCACGCCCATGAATGCGATGAACGCGCCGAAATTGAGCATCTCGGCCGCCAGTTGGAATGTCAGCAGGAACGCGCCAATCACGGACAGCGCACCCACAAAGATCACATTGTTGCGAGGAATCCCCCGCTTCCGATCGATGGCGCCAAAGAACGATCGCGGGAGCGCGTTATCGCGGCCCATGCCGTAAAGCAGGCGCGCGGCTCCCAGTTGCGCTCCGCTGCCCGACCCGATGGTTGCCAGCAGCAGGGCAAAGTTGACGAGTTGAAAGAGCCAGACACTCCGGAGGACGACGGCCGGCGCACCAGGAGCCGCTGCGGCTTGGCCCGCGACGTAAGAGAAAGCGGTATCCACCTCCGGGAAAGGACGGCCATAGGGCCATATCAGCTGGCCTACATAGACCTCTACCGAAGCGAGGACTCCCGTAATCAGGCACACCAGCACCGTTGCGCGCAGAATGTTTTTCCGCGGGTTGTGCGCCTCTTCGGAGAGGGTTGAGATTCCATCGAAGCCGATGTAGGTCAGCACTGCGATCGAAGTGCCGGTAAAGATCAGTGGGGGGGAATAGGTCGCCGGGTTGTAAAACGGCAATGTGAAGAATCCGGCTCCGCGAGATGGGAGAAGAACGATGTACCGGATCGCCGCGGCTAGAAAAACCACGATGACCACGCCCAGCGCGGCCGCCAGATAATTATTGCTCTTCGCATACCTGCTGACCCCGCGCAGATTTAATGCGGTGAAGAGAAAGGCGAAGAACAGCACCCACAGTGCAAAGGGAATCTCCGGGACGATATTTCCCGCGGCTTTGGAACACCAGATGATGCACAGGATCGGGTTGAGCAGGTAATCCATCGTCATGCTCCAACCGGTCACAAAGCCCAGTCCCGGGTGAAGCTCGCGGCCGACGTAGGTAAACGCTGAACCGGCGCTGGGATACGCCCGCGCCATCCTCCCGTAACTGATGGCCGTGAACAGCATCGCAATCATCGCGATCAGGATGGTTGTGACGACGTGTCCGCGCGCCTCCTGGCTTACCACCCCAAAAACCGGCATGGGAGCGGTCGGCTGAATCAAGATGATGCCATAGAGAACCAGATTCCACAGCGTCAGGGAGCGTCTCAGCTCCGGTCGGTCATTTCCGCTCTCATTGGCAACTGCCGGCATCTCTTCCGCCCTTGATGCTGTGTTTGTAGCTGCTTTGCATCTGGCAGCAATCTTCTGCAGCCCGCATCCATGCGCGGTGGCATGAATCAAAGACGGAAGGGAAAGAAGCGTGGCCGCTCAGGGCCGCGCCTCTTTGGCGCCGACGTTCCAGCCGCTCACCTCAACTCCCGGCGGATTCCCTCCAAGATCTTTTGTATTGTAAGTTGCGGTAACTTGCCGCGTCTCTCCGGGCAACAACGAAATATAGTTGTCCTCCCATATCGACGGAAGAACCTCATCGTCGACGTGGCTCTCATACCAGTACGAGCCTGTGATGTCCTTGCCGATCTTCTTCACTTTCAGCCGGACTCCGAAGGCGAGCGCGCGGCTGGGATTGTGCAGCGTAACGGTCATGGTCTCCTGTGCGCCTTCGGTCTTCTTTTCCGCCTTCACATCCAGATCCACTGCCGGCAGGCTGTTCAGCGCCGTGTAGTCGGCGAATGTCTTGGTCGGTGTCCATACGCCGCTCCCCGGTGCGTTCTCGAAATCCACCGTCTCGGCTTGCTTCGGCAGCCAATAGAAGTTGCGACTTTCAAGGCGTTCCCCATTTTCCAGGCGCAGGTCCACAAAATACATTCCATTCAGGCCTTCCATCTCCGGCAGCGTAAAGACCCGCGTGCTGCTGTCCTCCCCTACGGCGAGCGTGACCTCCCTGGAGTACTTCTCCGTCATGTTCAGGTCGTAGACTTTGGCTGTTACCTTCAGGTTTGGGAAGGCCCGGTAGTACGAATTGACGACTACCACCGAGCGGTCGTCGTAGGAGTACTGCACATGCAGCGGTTCGCAGGCGTGCTTGACGCCATAATAGGAGCCGCCCGGCCGCAGATACCAGTCGTACAAGTGCCAGATCATGCTGGGCCATGCGTTGTTGAGCATCCACTGGATAACTCCCGTGGATCCGTACTTGTTCCGCCCGTAGGCTTCCATCATCGCCCGGTGTCCTTCATAGGCCTGCATCTGCGCCTTCTGCGCGTACTCCTCCACCGAATGCGAGGGTCCGTACCGTTTGTCCAAGGCTTCGGTGAAGATCTTCAGCGTCTTCGACATGCCGCCGGCGTGGTACTCCCACACGGAATCGATGGGCCACAGGTGGTCTTCGGGAAGCATGCGCCGCAGGCTCTCGATGGGTGGAATGGCAGGTCCGGGGCTGATCTCCGTGGCGAAGCCGAAGGCCCCGCCGCGCTTGGTGTCTATCTCCCAGTAGATCGGCGCTACCCACTCGTAGGGGGCCAGCATCTTCACCCCGGTCGGACCGACGGTAGTGGTATATTCCCCTGCCGACGCCACCGCCGGGTTGGGCCAGTCGCTGTCTTTGAGAACCTGCAAGTACCTCTTCTCGACCTCGGGCGGCGGCGCATAGTCGCTCCCGTAGAGGAATGTTAAAACCGAGGGGTGCCGCTCCAACCGCCGAATCTGGTCGCGCAGCGAGGCCACTGCCACCGGCTCGTCCTCGGCGCCCCAGGCCTTCCATCGCTCCCAGCGGTCGCAGCAACACCAGCCCGGCATACCAAGAATTCCCATCTCGTCCATCAAGTCGAAGAAATGATCGTCCTCCAGCTTGCCTTCGAAGCGGATGGTGTTCAGGTTCATATCGCGCACATACTTCAGTTCGGCTTCCTGGCGCTCCGGCGAGGAACGCAGCATCATGTCGAAGCTATAGCCGGCGCCGCGGACCAGGATATTCTTGCCGTTGATCTGGAAGACGCGATGCTTGGCGGCGTCGATTGAAGATGTAACTTGCCGGATGCCGAAACGGATGTGGCTGGAATCCGAGAGCTGCCCGCCAACCTGGAATTCCAAATCGAGCGGATAGAGGTTCTGCGGCCCCAACTGCGCCGGCCACCATAACCGTGGATTAATTACTTTCAATTGTGAGAAACTCTCCGTCGTGAAGCGCACCACCTGGGTTTCGTGGGCAGCCAGTTTTACCGGCTGTGAGAACTCGATGGCCTCGATCTTGCCCTTCAACACGCCTTCCACGGGCTGGTCC
The DNA here is from genome assembly GCA_052147235.1 of Occallatibacter sp. Lineage (GTDB taxonomy): Bacteria > Acidobacteriota > Terriglobia > Terriglobales > Acidobacteriaceae > Telmatobacter. Next base: position 5,146 of record JBKQLG010000160.1, on the reverse strand, counting down.
GTGAGGTTCTTCACCTCGGCTCGTACGGTGAGTTCAGCCTGATCGGTGGCGGGCAGATTCAACTTTGTGAGGACCGCCGGAAAGCGCACGACGGCCGGCCCCGTTGCATGAATATGCACATCGCGCCAGATGCCCATCTCCTTGTCGGGCGGCATGGGAGCCCAATCGACCAGGGTAATGGCCAAATCGGTCTTCTGGGGCGGGAAGACTTCCACCGCCAGCGCGTTCATCTTCCCCGGCCGTGCCGCGGCTGTCACATCGAATTCAAAGAGCCGCCAAGTCCCCGCCATCTTGTCGGCCGAGGCAATCTGGCGACCGTTCAACCACACGTTCGCGCGGTAATTGATGCCGTCGAATCCCAGGCTGAGCGTCTTGCCCTTGAACTCGGCCGGCAACTTGAACTCGGTGCGATACCACCAGGAGTGCCGGAACGGACTCTCCGGCGGCATGCGGAGTTCCGTGAAATTCTCGACGTTCGTCGGATAAGAGGTCCCGGGAATCGAGCGCAAGTTCATCCCCGTATACGGATCGGGATAGACGTGCTGTTGAACCAGAGCAGACAGGACCGTGGAGGGCACCGTGGCCGTATACCACTGGCTGGAGTCGAAGCCCACAGCCGAGATGGCCGCTCCATTCTCGCGCACGTCGGCCGAAGACTGGATCGCCCAGCCTTGATTCAGCTTCATCGAAGCGGAAGCTGCGTCGGGAAGCGCGGCTGCCCACCCCATCGGCGTCAGAAGGCTGCCTGCCGCTAGGGTCACAAACAAGGTCCGAAAGCTGTCCATATATTCTCCGTTGGCTCATTGAGATAGGCCGCGAACCTTTCGAGGTACTCTCCCGGCCAGCGCGGCCCGCCCAGATGCGGAAGTCGGCGACGGCTCCCGAAACCCATTTGGCACGCAGGTTCATGGCAATTAAGAAGTTCGCATCCTCAGCAAAAGATTGTCAAGCAAAAATTAATGAATCCAGAAACTGGAACGTCTCGGGATAAGGTTCGGTTATGACAGTAAATATAACAAAATAAATTAGATATATACAACATATCGGATGTTCTATAAGCAAGAAGAGGCACTGAATGACCATCGTTCATCACATCGAAAGGCGAATTGCAAAATAATATTTGTCACACAAATCTTGACCGTCAACTCCGGCCACGTTACTATGACGGAGAAATGCCTATCGCCGACCAGACAGCGTCCGTACCCAAGCCCACGATCAAGATTGCCGACCAGTGGCTTCGCCAGATTCTGAGTCTGCTTTACAGGCGTCGCAACCTCACTCGCATCGAGATCATTGAAACCACTGGACTGAACGCAGCCAGCGCGAGCCACGCACTTCGCTATCTCTTGGAGAGACACATTCTTTACAAAGCTGGTGATAGCGATGCCGGCACCGGTCGACGGCGAGAGACCTTTGCGCTCAACGCCGAAGCGGGCTATTTTGTGGCGCTCGACCTGGAAGGCGACCGCCTGCGTTTCGCGCTTACGAACTTTCTCGGGGACCTCCGCTGCCGTTGGGAAGAGTGCCTTGAATTCCGCAGACCCTTCCCGCCTGAGAAGGTCATTGAGGGAATCGTCAAAGTCACAAGAGATCTGGACCCATCGCAGCGTGGCCGCATTCTGGCCGTCGGCGTTAGCTACCCAGGCCTGCTCGATTCCGAAGGACGCCTCAGCGCGGTCAACCTGGGCTGGACCAAACTCCCGCTGCTCGCGATTCTGAAAGAGGCATTTCCCTGGCCGGTCTACTTGGAACGGGACAAGGAGACCTGCATCCACGCTGAGAGTTGGCTGGGAGCGGCGCAGAACTGCGGCAACGCGCTTTTCCTGATTGCCGAAGCCGGCATTGGCATGGGTATTCTTTCCGATCACAGGCACCTGATGGGAGCGCGAGGCTTTTCGGGCGAGATTGGCCACTGCAAATTCATTCCCGGCGCCGAGGATCCGTGCAACTGCGGTCAAAAAGGGTGCCTGGAGGCAATCGCATCCGGGGCAAACATTGTGCGTCAGTATGCGGAACGTGCCGGCGCCCATGCCGCCGGCTTCCGCTTTGTCGATGTGCTGGAGAAAGCCCGGCGCGGCGACAAGTTTGCGCTCGCCGCCTTCCAGCGGGCCGGGCGCGCGCTCGGCTCCGCGCTCTCGACGGCCATCAGCCTGCTCGATCCGGAGATCGTCATCCTGGGGGGCGACCTCATCGTTGCCGAAGACGTAATGCTCCCCATCTTATGCGAGCAGATTCGCCAGCAAACACGGCCCAGGTCGTTGGAGATCGTCAAGATCGCGGTGAGTGGCCTGGGGCTCGATATACGGCTGAAAGGGGCTGCGTCGCTGGCCTTTCGAAACATACTGGAAGACTCCGAACTCTTGGGGCGGATCTGCACTCAGGTGCGGTAAACCATGCCGAATACGGCTGGCGAGGATTGCTCTGCCGGAAATAAGCGCCGCCACTCGGGAGTGGCAATTGTGGAAAGGAAAATATGCCTCAGTTGGATAGGAAAGACACCGAAGTGCATGAGACATCCTCGTTCGCCGCCGCCGATCATCTCCGCGACCTGCAATCTGTTACCAGGATTCTCGCCAGCGCTCCATCGATCGATCGCGAATATATGGCGCCGCGGGAAGAATTTGCAGAGCGCGTAGCCCGCGTGAACGCGGCCCTCCAGCGGGCGGGACATTCTGCCGGATTCGTCTTCTCCGACGAACACTATCGTGGCGACGTCCCTTACCTGGGCGGCAACACGAATCTTTCCATCGAGCAGGTAGCCGGCGTAATCGGTAAGAATGGTTTTCACGTGGCGGCGGGACTCGAAGGCGGCTACGTGGCCGAACAGTTGGCCGGGCGCGCTGGAGCAGTGGTACACAAGGTGGAGATTCTGCAACTGGCCGACGAGAAATATCCCATCCAGGCCGAGCGCCTGGAGGAGGTCATCGAAAGCGCCGCCGGCGGCTCGATCGACCACATTGCGCTCTTGACGCCCCGCCAGGTGATCCCCGCCGCAATCGTCCAATATCTGGAGAATCTCTTCGGTCCTGACGGCGTTGTCGATGCCCAGGAGATTTACCAGCGAGTCAAGTACGAAAAGAGCGCCATCGAGATGCGGCTGATCGCCGATGCGGCCGTCATTGCCGATTCCATGATGCGCGCCATGCTGGCCGTCCTGCGCCCTGGCAGGCTGGAGACCGAAGTCGCCGCGTGGGGAGCTTGGGTTGGCCGTATGCTGGGCTCTGAGGCCGATGGGTTCAGGATCATGGTCGGCGCCAACGAGGCCAACCGGACGTTGATCGGCCCCGCCTTGAACCGGCCTATCCGTGAGGGCGACTGGGTTCACCTCGGCGTCGCTCCGCAGCGCGACGGCCTTACCGCCTGCATCCGCCGCTCCGTTGTGGCTGTTGACCTTCCTTCCCGCGTGACGGAGGACCAGTACTTCTGGATGGATCTGGTCGAAGAGGGCTATCGCGTCGGGGAAGAGGCCTATCGCAAGGTGGCGGCCGAAAACCTGCCTGCCCGACTTCAAGAGCAGGCTCTCGTGGATTACTTCACCGGATGCGCCGCCGAGGTTTCGGCTCGCGTGGGCAAGCCCGTCGATCTGGCCTCGCTCAAGCCCTACACCGGCACCCATAACTCCGGCTATACGGAATGCCAGGAGTTCTTCGGCGCCATTACACTGGACAGCCATTCGAGCCTGGGGCAGCGAATTGTGACGATGCTGGACGTAGCCCTGCGCGGAATTGGAGATCATTGGAACGATGTGATCCTGCCCGGTTTCGATTACTGCGTGGTGGAAAACACTTTGGGCAAAGACGGGACCTGCGTCCAATGCCTCACTTCCGTTCCCGTCCACGCACAGGAACTTGTAGGCGCGTAGTTGTGGTTCGCCAAAGATGGAGTCTGTCGGAGTTGAGTAACTCGGTCGATAATCTCCTGCCGCTTCCACTCGCCAATCGATATTTTGAAAGGATGTTAGCACGTTGGAATCTTGAGAAGGGCGATGGTCAGATAGCCGCCCATATTCGCCTTTGACTCTGCTGAGTATCCTGCGCGGCATCATGAATCAGATTATGGGCGATGTGAAGACGCAAAGATCTGCGAAGACATTTCATCTTGTATGTAAATTGCTGGAGCGCCTGAATTGATGATGCGGCACACCGACATCCGCACGACCATGAACATTTACGGAGATGTGGTTACGGATGAGATGAGCACGGCGGGCTTGAGTGGTGCTGAATTTGCATTCCGGAGCAACGGAGCGCAAGCAGAGCGCGAATCGAGCTAAGTTTTTGATTCTATGGTGGACGCGGTAGGAATCGAACCTACAACCTGTCGGTTAAGAGAACATTTAACAACGTAATTTCAACGACTTACGCGGAACGGCTGGCAGCCTAAGGTATTGATTGGAACAGTGAGGAATCCGTATTGTGGGGTCAATGTGGGGTTGAAATCCGCCCATACGCTATTCAACCAGATTGGGAACCCAGGGGTTCCGAATACTCGGTGAACTCCCTGAGCTGCTGTGCGAAGCAGTTGAAGTTCCACTCATCGCCGATGCCCAGCCACTTCTCGCGGTTGGTCTTGGCGAATGCGGATACCTCACGGACTTTGACAGTCAGTTTGGGCTGAACTGGATAGTCCATCGTCTGCCACTTGGCGATGAAGGCAGGGTCCTGGATGGCGAACAAGTTGTCATCCATATCCCCACCATTCAGCTTGCCAAGCAGATCGCCGGCGTTGGCAACGAAGAAGCACCAGCCCTGTCCCTTGGACTCCAGGCGTTCAGGAACCAGGATGTTGCAGACAAGGACCATCTCAGTTGAGTTGGTGTTGGGATTACGCCCAACGAGCACCGGGCCTTCCGGGAGATCCGGAATGCACACCGTAGGCAGCCCATCCCGCTCGCCACCAAGAGCGTCGAGTGTGAAGTCGGGCATGCCGTTGGGCATCATGACCAATGGGTTTGGCCGAGCATAGACGCGGATCGCACCCTTCAGAGGAATGCGGCCGCGGGTAATGTCCAGAGAATCCTGGAAGCCATGCTTGAAGAGCCGCCGGTAGAGCACCGGCATCGTCTTCGATTCGTGCTGCAGCTTCATGGCACGCACCAGCGCCCATTCGGGCTTGGGCATATCCATGTCGCGGAAAGTAGCGTCTAACA
>JBKQLG010000159.1:0-3875 GCA_052147235.1 Occallatibacter sp. | reverse complement strand
TAGCCGTAGGCGGCCTTGGGCAGCATCGGCGTGGGGCCGGTCAGAAGTTTATAACCGGCGTAGATTTCATCTGCTGTAGCACCGGCGATCACGAAGAATGAAACTCGGTCGCCCACCTGCGAGGTCCACTTGGTTTGCTCGTTGAAGCCCGGCTCGATGAGAGTCTTCGAGGGGTTGTCCCACAGCAATCCGTAGCCTTTGTTGGTCACCAGAAACGGCACGCAGAAGCTGGGCGCTGCAGTAGCCAGATAATCCGCCCAGCAGCGAACGGCGTGGCCGCGATGGTCGAGAAAACCTTCCTGGTTCTGTCCCAGCCCGTAATAGTGCTCGTCCGCGGGCGAGACAAAGGTGGCGCCCACGCTGTAGAACTCGGCGTCCGTCGGACGGCGGTCGCGAGCAATCTCGGCCGTTCCGTCCTTCTGATTGGGAACGGCCTGCGACCAGCCGGTCATCTCCAGCAGCTTCTTGCCGTCGGGCGTGGTAAAGGTGATGTGCGCGCCCGGCGTCGTGCCGATGAAATACGCAGCGCTGTCGTCCCAGGCGGGACCCTGGGGCCGGTCCACGCTGGCCACGATGCGATCCGACCTGTAGATGTCGGCCAGCTTGGTCTGGCTGGCGCTCCATCCGGCTGCGGCGGGCGCGGCAATCACGCCATAGCCGGGCGCGGCCACGGCCGGCTCGCGCTTCAGGCTGAGCGTGACGCGCAGGATATTCGGCGCATAAGGTTCGAGAACAATGGTGCTGCCGCCCCGCGTAAGAACGACTTGACTCTCTTGAGCAGAAAGAGCCCCGGCAAGCAACAGGAAAGCGGCCACAGAAATAAAACTGCGGCTCCGGCAAACGGATGAGATCATCTTCGGAATCCTCTAGTGCGCATACTCGGACTATCGCACAGGCGTACACGCGGATAGCTCCCATGTTACTCCGGCAAGATTGGAGCGGTAAAAAACCATTCTCCATCTGCCCGGACAACCTACTCCACGGTGACCGACTTGGCCAGGTTCCTGGGCTGGTCCACGTCGCAGCCGCGGCGCACGGCGATGTAGTAGGCCAGCAACTGCAAAGGCACAATCTCGATCAGCGGCGAGAGCAGCTCAATGGCCGGAGGAATATGAATCACGTGCTCGACAAGGCTGCCAATGCTCGTGTCTCCCACGGTGGCCACGGCGATCACCCGGCCACTGCGCGCGGTTACTTCTTGAATATTGGAGAGCGTCTTCTCGTAGCGCAGCCTGGAGGCGGGGTCGGATTCGTCGCGTGTGGCCAGCACCACCACCGGCAGGGTTTCGTCGATCAACGCATTGGGGCCGTGCTTCATCTCGCCGGCGGGGTAGCCCTCGGCGTGGATGTAGGAGATTTCCTTGAGCTTCAGCGCGCCTTCCAGGGCAATAGGAAAGTGAATGCCGCGGCCCAGATAAAGAAAATCGTTGGAAGTGGAGAACACTTTGGCCAGTTGCTCGCATTGTGCCGAGCAGGAGCGTAAGACCTCTTCGATTTTGACTGGAATGCGGCTCAACTCTTCGATCAGGGCAACCGACTGGGCCAGATCGAGCTGGCCGCGGAGCTGGCCCAGCTTGAGCGCCAGCAGGAACAACGCGGTAAGCTGCGCGGTGAAGGCCTTCGTCGAGGCGACGCCGATCTCCGGCCCCGCATGGGTGTAAATTGCGCCATGAGCCTCGCGGGCCACCATCGCGTCCACCACGTTGCAGATGGCCACAGTCTTTGAGCCGAGCGCCTTCATCTCGCGCTGCGCCGCCAGAGTGTCGGCGGTCTCGCCGGACTGAGTGATGAGCAGCCCCAGCACATGGGCGTCGGCGATGGGGTTGCGATAGCGGTACTCGCTGGCATAGTCCACGTCCACCGGCAGGCGGGCCAGCCGCTCGATCATATACTTCCCGGTCAGAGCGGCATGCCAACTGGTTCCGCAGGCGGCGATGCTCAGGCTGGTTGCGGCGGCCAGTTCTTCGTCGCCGATCTTCATCTCGCCCAGAAAGACCTTGCCCGAGTCCAGCGAAACGCGCCCCAGCATGGTGTCGTTAATGGCCCGCGGCTGCTCCCAGATCTCCTTGAGCATGAAGTGCTTGTAGCCGCCCTTTTCCGCCTGGATCGGATCCCACAGGATGCGCGTGATGGCGCGCTCGATGGGATTGCCGTCAAAGTCGGTCAGCTCCACGCCGGACAGCGTGAGGATGGCCATATCGCCGTCGGCCAGAAAGTAGATGTTGCGCGTGTGGTGCAGCACGCCGGGCACGTCGGAGGCGACAAAGGACTCGCCTTCGCCCACGCCGATCACCACCGGTGGACCGAAGCGCGCGGCAACGATCTTGTCCGGTTCGAGAGCCGATAAAAAGACCAGCGCAAAGGCCCCGGTGAGCCGCTTGACGGTGCGCCGAACTGCAACCTCCAGAGGAATGGGCTGTCCAGCCGCCGTAGCCTCATTCTGCACTTGTTCGATCAGGTGGGCGACGATCTCGGTGTCCGTCTCGGTTACAAACTTATGGCCCTGGGCGGTGAGTTCGCGCTTCAACTCCAAATAATTTTCGACAATGCCGTTATGGACCACGACGATGCGGCCCGTGCAATCGCGATGGGGATGGGCGTTCTCTTCGGTGGGCCGCCCGTGAGTAGCCCAGCGGGTGTGGCCGATACCGAAGGTGCCATCGATGGGATGTTCGCGCAAGACCTCTTCCAGGTTGATCAGCTTGCCCGGAGCCCGGCGCACCTCAAGCGTCGAGCGGTTGGGACTGCCCACGGCGATGCCAGCCGAGTCGTAGCCGCGGTATTCCAGCCGCCTCAAACCTTCGATGATGACAGGAACTACCTTCTTTGGGCCGACATAACCGACAATTCCGCACATAGTAAGATTCTAAACGACGATGCGGGAGGCAGGATGAGACGGCTGTAGCGGGTGGGGCAGGTCGCGCGAGGAGGCGTTGTCTCTCAAGAGCTGCGCGTGGCGATCTGCTCCGAGCGCGGCCTCTTCGGCGTTACCCTCGCTCCGCCGGCCGGAACACGGGAGCGCTACTCCTCGATGCGGAAGGTGAACTCCTCGATCACCGGGTTGGTCAGCACCTCGCGGGCAATGCGCTCAACCTGGGCGCGCGCGGCCTCGGCCGAAAGCCCCTCCGCAAGCGAAAGCGCGAAATACTTGCCCTGGCGCACTTGGGTTACATCCGCAAATCCGATCTTGCGCAGGGCGTTCTGAATCGTCTGGCCCTGCGGATCCAGGACCGAAGTCTTCGGCGTGACATAAACGTGTGCCTTCATCGTTAACGATTATACAGGCTACGGAAAAACTCGATAAAGAATCCAGAAGCCACTGGGCACGACTTCACAGGTTGCGAAAAAACGTATTCAGGGTTGCAAGTAGTGTCAGGGTACGAGGTTACTGGTTGCGGAAAAACGCATTCAGGGCTGCAAGTAGTGTCAGGACACGACTTCAGTCGTGCCGATAGAGCCTATAAAATGAACAGGGCTTTAGCCCCCGAGGGATGATATTAGGGGATTTCACTCATATTCAAGCCTTTATCCGCAGCCTTTATTGTCGCTCCGGCCGGTTGCTGGAATGGAGGATCGCGGGACCTCCAATCCGTATTATGCGAATGTGCCCGGTTCTCACAGAACCTGTTCAAGCCTTCAAGATGGCAATTGATTACGTCAAACGAAGCTTCCGGCGCACAGCCTGCGCAACTTCCGGTATAATCCATGGAGACCCGGAGAGATGGCCGAGCGGCTGAAGGCGGCGGTTTGCTAAACCGTTATAGGGGCTAAAACTTCTATCGGGGGTTCGAATCCCCCTCTCTCCGCCACGCCCCCTTCCGAAGACTTCCGATACAATCCAAGAAGTGAAGATAAACCCCAGAAAATCTGGGGTT
>JBKQLG010000158.1:0-16907 GCA_052147235.1 Occallatibacter sp. | reverse complement strand
TGTTTCGTTTACTGCTTGAGGTTCGCGATGCCACTGCCCGCATTCTCGACAAAGCATCTCTCGCCGATATCTGTCGTTAGCTGCTGACGTTCTGTAAGCGGCAGATTCCCGTCCCAAGGCTTCGGCTTTAAGCGTGCGGCCGGACCGCGTGTGTACCCGTGTCTACCGGAACAATTGAACCGTTGAATTCAGTTACTGAGGAGACCCGATGATGTACAAAATCAAATTTCAGATTTTGGCTCTCATGTTGCTTGTCTTCGTCAGCTTTGAGGCGCACGCGCAAATCGTGGGCGCGACCATCAGCGGCACGGTAAAGGATGCGACGAGTGCGGCGCTCAGCGGCGCGCAACCTTACTCCAGTCTGGCCCTCGCCAAGCTGGCGGCAAAAATAGATCGCGGGATTAAGAGTTTCCGCCTAAAAGACAGCGATTTCGCCCCACGCGGGCTAAGGACTTAAGGTCCAAACCCACCCAGCTTCCCGAATTCAAAGGAGAATCCAAAGTGCTACAAGCTCTTTATGCTGTTAAGTCTGCTCCTCTTCGCCGGTTGCCGCTATCGATCTCTGCTGTACTTTTCCTGTTAGCTATGACGGCGGGCCTGCCCATGGCCGCACAGGACGACATCACCATACGAAACGGAGCGTCCGGGTACAACGGCGCATTTATTACCGGGCCGGCCTCAAACCCGTTGAGCTTCCTTAACGGCGCGGCCTGGCGTACCACAGGCAACCCGGCGCCCTACGATTTTCACGACTTTGCTCCAATGACCGATCTGGACGCAACGCTGCCCAATTGGATCCATTTGTCGGCAGAGGAGCGGTTCCGGTACGAGGCTTACGACAACAATAGCTTCAAGGCGAAAGTGGATGACTCCTACCTGTTGAACCGCTTCCGGTTCCAGTTGGATCTGCATACGGCCAGCTGGCTGCGGGTTACGGCGCAGGTGCAGGACGCCCGTTCGGGCTTCCAAAACCCGCCCATCGGCCCGCCGAACACGGTTCGCTGGGATCTGAAACTGGCGTACGCCGAGATTGGCGCGCCCGACAAGCACTGGTTTAGTTTGCGCCTGGGCCGGCAGCTCATCAACTACAACAACACCATCATCGCCAACTCTGAGTGGCGCAACCAGGCTCGTTCCTACGATGCGGCGGTGCTGAATCTGAATGCGAAGCGCGAGCACCTGGGCATATTCGCCGCCTCGGCTATCGTGCCGCAGGCTTTTGGCGTGAGCCCGCATCAGGAAGGCAACAACATCTACGGAGCCTACGGCCGCATTGACGATTTTCTTGTGCCGCACTCGAACCTTGAGCCGTTCTTCCTGTGGCGCGTGCAGCCGGCAGAGGTCGTGGAGGCGGCCGTCGCCAAGACCACCGGCCATGAGAACGAGAAGGCTTTTGGCCTACGCTTCAAGGCGCAAGCCCACACGGCACTCGATTACGGGGGCGAGGTGATCCTCGAAACCGGCACGGTGGGAGCGCAGTCGATTCGTGCCTCGGCAGCGGAGGCTGGCGCGGCCTACCAGTTCTTCGATGCAGTGGCCAAGCCGCGCGTCTTTACCCAATACGATTACGCCACGGGCAACAGCAATCCGGCGCAGAACGCAACGCACACCACCTTCGACACGATTTACCCGACAGCCCACGACCGCTTTGGAATCGCCGACCTCTTCGGCTGGCAGAACATTGAGGCGGTGCGTGCGGGCACAACCGTTGAGCCCCACCGGCGGCTCACCCTCACGGCGCAGGGGCTGGACTTTTGGGCGGCTGATGCGCTGGACTCGATTTACAACACCTCGGGTAGCGCGATTGTAACCAACAAGACCGACCACGGCCGCCATCTGGGCGCGGAAATCGATGGCTACTCCTGGTATGAACTCAATCAGCACTTCAACCTGGGCGGCGGCGTTGGCTACTTCGGCGCGGGCCAGTTCCTGACGAATGTGACAACCAGTCATTCGTACACGTACTACTACGTTGCGCTGAACTTCAAGGACAATGGAAAGAAGTAGCCAACTGGGTGATCAAACAGAATAGCGCCGGTGGCGAAGCGGCTAACGCGCAGGTCTGCAAAACCTGTATTCACGGGTTCAAATCCCGTCCGGCGCTCCAGCTTTTCGGAATACAAATCAATTTGGATTGCAATTATCCAATTGTTTTGCTACTATGAGCCTACACATGATTCGCGCTTCCCTAAGCCGCTCTTGTTGTCGCCTGTCGATGATCTTCGACGGGTGCATGAATTAGTCTCTGATTCCCCACTAGCAATTCATCAGAAGACGCACCCCTCGCTGAAAAGCCGGTGTGCGGACCCGCGGCATCGACCTTCAGCGATTCACCACTGAAAGAGGTCATGCATGCCGGTTGCTGAAACACTGTCTAAATCATCGCCGCCCGCGAGCGCATCCGCCGCGCAGCGCCTGAGCCATCTGCGCCTGCTGGAAGCGGAGAGCATTCACATATTGCGCGAGGTGGCTTCTGAATTCGAGCGGCCCGTCATGCTCTACTCGATCGGCAAGGATTCGTCCGTCATGCTGCGGCTGGCGCAGAAGGCCTTCTATCCCGCGCCGATTCCTTTTCCTCTGCTGCACGTAGACACCGGCTTCAAATTCGCCGAGATGCTCACGTTTCGCGATGCGATGGCTCGCTCCGTGGGCGCGAAGCTGCTGGTCTGGCGCAACGAAGCCGCGATTGCAGCGGGAACGAATCCTATCGCGCTCGACACCAAGCGCTGCTGCGGATTGCTGAAGACGCAGGCGCTGCTGGATGCGCTGCGTCACTACAACTTTGATGCGGCCTTTGGCGGAGCGCGCCGCGATGAAGAAAAATCGCGCGCCAAGGAGCGTATCTATTCCTTCCGCGACTCGGCCGGTCAATGGGATCCGAAGAACCAGCGCCCCGAGTTGTGGAATCTCTACAACGCCCGAGTACATCCCGGCGAAAGTATTCGCGTCTTTCCGCTCTCCAACTGGACGGAGATGGACGTTTGGCAATACATTCACGAAGAACAAATCCCTGTAGTCGATCTTTACTTCGCCAAGGAGCGGCCAATGTACGTTCGTGGCGATGCGCTGCTTCCCATTGAACAAGCCTTTGTCGCGCGGCTCGGCGAGCAGCCGGAGATGGTCAAGTCGCGGCTGCGTTCGCTGGGATGCAGTCCATGCACCGGCGCGATCCGCTCCGATGCCGACACGCTGCCGAAGATCATTGCGGAGCTGTTGCAATTCCGATCTTCTGAGCGCGCCAACCGCGTCATCGACCACGACCAGGAAGGGTCCATGGAGATCAAGAAGCGCGAGGGCTACTTCTAAATGGCGACGATCGCGTCACAACCATTTTCGGTTAGCGAGTTTCTCGCCAATGAGCGCGAAAAGGATTTGCTGCGCTTCTCGACGGCGGGCAGCGTGGACGATGGAAAGTCCACGCTCATCGGCCGCTTGCTCTACGATACGCAGTCGGTCTATGAAGACCAGGTGCGCTCCATAGAGGGCAAGGGAACTACCGCTCCCGGACAGATTGATTTCGCGTTGCTCACCGACGGCCTGCGCGCCGAGCGCGAGCAGGGCATCACCATCGATGTGGCCTATCGCTACTTCTCGACGCCGCGCCGCAAGTTCATCATCGCGGATACGCCGGGGCATGAGCAGTACACACGCAACATGGCCACCGGCGCATCGACGGCCGATGCCGCGGTGGTGCTGATCGACGCCAGCAAAGGCGTCCTGATTCAGTCGCGCCGCCATGCGTATATCGCATCGCTGCTCCGCGTACGCCACATTATTGTTGCAGTGAACAAGATGGATTTGATCGGCTACGACGAAGCGGCCTTCCGCGCCATCGAGGTGGACTTCACCTCCGTTCTCAATCAGATTGCAGCCGATACCGGCAGCCCTGTTGAAGTCCGTTTCGTTCCGGTCAGCGCTCTCGCCGGGGACAACATCGTGCGTCGTTCCGATGCGATGCCGTGGTACAAGGGACCATCGCTGCTGGAGCTTCTGGAGTCGCTGCCATCGGCGCTCGAAACGCACACCGAGCCTTTTCGCTTTCCCGTGCAGCGCGTACTTCGCCCCGATCATACCTTTCGCGGATTTGCCGGTCAGGTTGCGTCAGGAACCGTTCGCCCCGGCGACAAAATCACCGTGCTTCCTTCGGGCAGAAGCGCGCAGATCGCGCGCATCGTTACCTTTGATGGAGACCTTAATGAGGCTGTTGCGCCGCAATCGGTCACGCTGGTTCTGGATCGCGAGCTCGACATCAGCCGCGGCGATCTGATCGTTTCCACGCAAGCGCAGGCAACCGTTGCCAAGCGCATTCAGGCAGCGCTCGTGTGGATGGATGAGCGGCCGCTGGTGCGCAATCGCCGCTATCTGCTGAAGCACACCAGCCAGACCGTGCCTGCGTTTGTTACATCGCTGGAGCATCGCGCCAACATCGGCACGCTGGCGCACGAGGCCGCCGAGACTCTGGAGATGAATGGCATCGGCGTGGTCAACATTGATTTGCTACGGCCGATTGCTCTCGACCTCTATGGCGAGAATCGTTCGACCGGCGCATTCATTCTCATCGATGCCGAGACCAACAGCACTGTCGCGTCCGGCATGATCACCGCTGCCTCCAGCCCGGCTACTTCAACGTCAGGCCCGGTGACAGCGGAGGAGAGAGCCGCGCGCTGGGGTCATCGCGGCGGTGTTCTTGAATTGACAGGGCCGGTTGAGCTGATTGATCGCATCGAGCGCTCGCTCTTTGTTCGCGGAGCAATCACCGCAAGAATTGAAGTGGATACCGATTCTGGAATTGACGCTAACGTGGTGGATCACCTGATCCGCTCCAAGGTTCTCTCGGGAATGATCGCGCTGATCGTCAATCTGGTCGCGGGCGAAATTCTCACTGCGCAAGCCGATGGCGAGCAGATCGCTCTCAACGCTAGTGAGCCGGTTGCGGCGATTGCAGCCGTGAATGAGCTGCTGGCGCGAAGCGGCATTCTTCTGTCGTCAGGAAACGCAGACTGGGTAATTTAGAAAGCCGCTGATTCAGCAGACTCGGATAGGAAGCAGGCCATGAGCACTATAGAAATTCAAACGCAAGTAAAGTCCAAACTCGATGAAGCGCGCGCGGCTCTAGCGCAAGAAATTTCCGGCAATCACGATGTCTGCCTGACGTGCAGCTTTCAGGCCGAAGATGTGCTGCTGGCGAAGCTGGCGCTTGAATTCGATGCGCGCATTCCGATTCTTTTTCTCGATACCGGCTACCACTTCGCCGAAACTTATGCTTATCGGGACCGCATAACGAGCGAGTGGCAACTGAATCTCATCAACCTGCTGCCGGAGCACACCGTTGCCGAGCAAGAGGCCGAGCATGGACTCCTCTATCAATCCGCTCCGGATCAATGCTGCAAGCTGCGCAAGGTTGAACCGCTCTTCAAGGCGGTTGCTGAATACCGCGTGTGGATCACGGGCTTACGCAGGGAGCAGGCAAAGAGCCGTACAAATCTTGAGGAGTCGGCGCTCTTCACGCTGCCCGGAGGCAAGCAGGTGCTCAAGCTGGCGCCGCTGGCCGCGTGGACGACGCGCGACGTTTGGTACGCCTGCGAATCGCTGTCGATTCCGCTGCTGCCGCTCTATGAGCGCGGCTACACTTCCATCGGCTGCGAGCCATGTACATCGCTTCCGCTGGATCCGAACGATGCGCGCTCCGGACGCTGGGCGGGCCGTAAGATTGAATGCGGCATTCACATCGAAGCCGCGCCGAGGCAATAGGGAGAGCCGGCAGTTGCGAAGGAGAGAGAATGCAGTACCTTATTGGATTCATCATCGCGTTGTTTATCGCGCTCACCGGAGTGGGAGCGGGCACCGTCACCGTGCCGGTTCTGGTTTTGTTTCTCGGAGTACCCGCGCCGGTTGCGGTCGGCATTGGATTGATGTTCGCGACAGCAGTCAAATTGATTTTGGTTCCTGCGCAAATCATGCGCCGCAACGTTGCGTGGCGGACACTCGGGTTCATGTTGATGGGCGGCATCCCCGGCGTGATCATCGGCTCGCTCTTCTTGAAACATCTTGTCAATGCCGGATCGCAGAACCTGATGAACGCGCTGCTGGGCACGATTCTGGTGACGACCGCCGCGTATCAGATCTTCGTATCCTTCCGTCCGCAGAATCCCATGGCGCACAAGCGCGACCGTACTCCACTGCTTTCATGGCTGATGTTTCCGGTAGGCGCCGAGGTTGGCTTTTCTTCCGCCGGCGCAGGCGCGCTGGGATCGGCGGCGCTGCTTAGCCTGACGCCGCTGCTGCCCGCGCAAGTGGTGGGCACGGACATCGCCTTCGGCTTTGTTGTCTCGCTGATCGGCAGCGGCGCGCACTGGTTCTCGCATGCCTCGAACGCGGAATTGCTCATTCATCTCATCGCGGGCGGCGCCGCAGGTGCGATTGTTGGAACATTGCTCAGCACACGCGTCCCGCGTCGGCAGTTGCGCTTTGCGCTGTGGGTGTGGCTGCTGATCCTGGGCGGGCAGTTTCTCTTCAACAGTTATACGGCATGGTCAGCTCCGCACAAGCAGACAGTGAGCCTCTCTCAACCGGCTCATCAAAGCTAGGAGAAAAATGCGCGCTTAAATCCGCTGATCGATTTCTCGATGCGCTCCAGCGGAATCGTCAGCGAAAGGCGCATGTAACCGGAGCGTCCAAAGCCAGTGCCGGGCACGGCCAGCACGCCCTGCTCCGCAAGCCGTTTGGTAAAGGCAATGTCGTCGGGGATTGGAGTCTTGAGAAAAACGTAAAACGCGCCTTCGGGCCGTGTGACCTCGTAGCCGATGGCCTGCAGCGCATCGCAAAGCACATTGCGCTTGTGCTCGTAGGGCGATGCGTCGATGGTCTCATCGAGCGACTCCAGCATTACCCACTGCCAGATCGCCGGCGCGTTGATAAAGCCCAGAATGCGATTGCCGAATGCGCAGGCGCGGCGCAGATTTGCGGCATCGTCGAGCTGCGGCGAGAGCGCAAGGTAGCCGATGCGCTCGCCGGGCAATCCCAGCGACTTGGACCACGAATTGCATATCGCTGTTTGAGCGATGAACGAGGCCACTTCGGGCTGGTGCTTTCCGTCAAAGACGTAAGACTTGTACGGCTCGTCACTGATGACGGTGATGGGCTGGGCGGCGCGCGCAAGAAGTGTTTGCAAATCGCGCAGCACGCTCTCCGGATAAACACGACCGGTGGGATTGTTGGGCGTGTTGAGAATCAGCGCGCGCGTGCGCGGAGTGATCGCCGCGGCGATGCGCTCCACATCGGGCAGGAAGGAAGCATCGGTCTCGACGGGGACCATGCAGCCGCCATGGTTGGTGATATAAAACGGGTACTCGGAGAAGCAGGGCATCAGGACGATGACTTCGTCGCCGGGATCGAGAATCGATTTGAGGATCACGTTGCAAGCGCCCGCGGAGCCGACCGTCATAAAAACATCCTCGGCGGTGAACGCAAGGCCGGTCTGCCTTTGGAGCATTCGAGCGACGGCCTCGCGGAGTTGCGGATAGCCGGGATTGGGCATATAGCCATGCGAGCCGGGAGTGTTGGCGGCCACAACGCGCCGCAGAGCATTGATCACCGCGGGCGGCGGTTCGACGTCGGGATTGCCGAGCGAAAAATCGAAGATCGCATCGGCGCCGCGCTCGCGCTTCAGCCGCACGCCTTCCTCGAACATACGGCGAATCCAGGATGCGTTCTCGAGTTGCAGGGTGATGGTCTTTGATGCGGGCATAGTTATTGACCTTCTACTTCCGCAGTTCATCACCAGCCAGTACATTGATGCCTGCCGTCTGTAATCGCGCAATCGCCGCGTCCGGATCAGCGAAGCGGAAGATGAGGATTGCCTGATCTCCGCGAAGATAAGGAAAGGCATACATATACTCGATGTTGATGCCGCTTCCGTCCAGCGCTCCCAGTACGTCCGCCAGGCCTCCCGGATGGTCGGGCACTTCGACGGCGAGAACCTCCGTCACTTTCACGACGTATCCATGAGCTTCGAGAAGCGCGGCAGCCTTCTGCCAATCGGAGACAACCATGCGCACAATGCCGAAGTGCTGGCTGTCGGCCAGGAACAAGGCGCGAATGTCAATGCCTTCCTGAGCCAGAAGGCGCGCGGGAGCACTGATGTGTCCCGGTTTGTTTTCCGCAAAAAGCGAAATCTGATGAATCTTCATGAGGTCCGCCTGTCGATGACGCGTTTTGCTTTGCCTTCGCTGCGCGCGAGAGAGTTCGCTTCAACCAGCGAAACGTGAACGCGAATTCCGAGTACGTGATCGAGCGCGGACTGAATTCCGGCTTGCAGCCCCTGCAACGCGCCGATCTGATCGTTGAACATATGCGGCGTCACTTCGACCTGCACTTCCATCTGATCCAACCCCTGCTCGCGTGTCAGCACGATCTGATAATTCGGCAGGGTGCCTTCGATCTGCAAGAGCGCGGCTTCCACCTGCGATGGAAATACATTGACGCCGCGAATAATCAGCATGTCGTCACTGCGCCGGCCGATGCGGCCCATCCTTCTCATCGTCCGGCAGCACGCGCAGCGGCCCGTGAGCAGCATGGTGATGTCGCGCGTGCGATAGCGGATCATCGGCATGGCATGCTTGCTCAAGGTGGTCAGCACCAGCTCGCCTTCCGTCCCGTCCGGCAGCGGCTCGCCTGTTTCGGGATCGACAATCTCAGGATAGAAGTGATCCTCGAAGATGTGCAGGCCTTGATGGTGGCGGCATTCGCAGGCCACGCCCGGACCGATAATCTCCGAGAGGCCGTAGATGTCGAAGGCCTCGATGCCGCTCTTGTTTTCGATGTGCCTGCGCATCGATTCGGTCCACGGCTCGGCGCCAAAGACTCCTGCGCGCAGCGGCAGCTCCTTGAAGTTCACGCCGAGTTCCGCGGCGCGGTCGATCAGGTGCAGAAAATAGGTGGGCGTGCAGCAGATCGCCGTCACGCCAAAATCCTTCAAGAGCATGATCTGTCGATCGGCGTTGCCGCCCGATGTGGGGACGACCGTCGCGCCCAGCGCTTCTGCTCCATAGTGCGCGCCCAGGCCGCCGGTGAAGAGGCCATAGCCATAGGCGTTTTGCAGAATGTCTCCGCGATGCAATCCGCAGCCCGCCATGCAGCGCACCATCACCGAGGTCCACACGTCTACATCGTCACTGGTGTAAGCGACGACGATAGGCTTGCCGGTTGTTCCGCTGGAGACGTGCAGGCGAACCACATCCTTCATGGGGCTGGCAAAAAGTCCGAAGGGATAGGTGTCGCGCAGATCGCTCTTCACGGTGAAAGGCAGTTTGGCAACGTCGTTCAGTGAACGAATATCCTCGGGCACAAGGCCGCGCTCATCCATGCGGGCGCGGAAGAGTTCGACATGATCCCAGGCGCGCGCAACCACGGCCTGCACACGCTGCAACTGCAACGCGCGAAGCTCGGGGAGAGGAGTGTAATCGGGCACGCTGGCGGGATGGCAGTCGGCAATGCTGGTTTCAAGAATAGGATTCATCTTCATAGATTTCGCCCGATGGAAAACGGCGAATGCCTTGTGGTTTTGAGTCTTGCGTACAGTGTACAGGATGAGCGGGACGGGAACCAGAGCGGCGCGCCGGCGCGGGGCGGATGTCAGCCGGCGCCGGACGGGACGGGATTTTTGGCTCGGCAAACCGGTTATTTCCGGTTCGGTTGGGTCTTATAGTAGAATGGTGGAAAGAAATGGTGGAAAGGTGGAAACGATGGCCTTGAATATCAAAAACGAAGAAACCAACCGGATGGTCCGGGAGTTGGCAGCACTCAAGGGGATCAGCCTGGTTGTTGCAGTGACCCAAGCCGTTCAGGAGAAGCTGGAACGGGAGAAGGCGGAGCGGGATGCTTTGGCCAAGACTAAAAAAAGCCGGTACGAACTGCTGATGGAGTTTGCAAAGGAGTGTGGTCCACTCTTCAAGGACGGCCGGAGCGGTAATGATCTGATCAACGATTTATACGATAACGTGACGGGGTTGCCGAAATGATCGTTGACTCATCGGCATTGATAACGACCATCAAAGGTGAGCCGGATGGGCCTCGAATGGCGCAAATCATGGACTCAGCAAAGGAGGTTCGCGTCTCCGCGGCTTCATACCTTGAAACCTCCATTGTGATTGACGGATTGCGCAGTCCGGCGCAAAGCGCCCGCTGGGATGAATTGATTGAAAAGATGGAGATCGTCATCGAACCGGTGACGGCGGCGCAGGCGAAGATTGCCCGCCAGGCCTACCGCGACTTTGGCAAGGGCAGCGGCCACCCGGCCGGGCTGAACTTCGGCGATTGCTTCACCTACGCGCTGGCGCGGGAGAAGCGCGAGCCGGTGCTGTGGAAGGGCGATGATTTTGGGCATACGGATTTGCGGGCCGCATAGATGATTCGATAAGTAGCGCTTCGACCAAGCAGAGAGGATGCCGTATTGCATCGCCATTACCTCTTAAAGAGAGTTCTTAGCAGGATGTACTCATTGATGGGGCGGTCATCAGTCAGCGCGGCAGTGTAAGGCGCAAGCGCGATGATCTCATCGATGGACTTTTGCTTATCAAGCATTCGTTTCATCTGTTGTTCAGGCGTCTGAGCCGGTCCCCATTCCATCATGTCGGCAACCGCGGCCTGCGGCATTCTCGCCACCAACTCCGCCGCGGTGCGGATTGGGATCGGACGTTCGCTCGCCAGAAAGAGCCAGCCATAGCCTTCGATCCCTTGATACACACGAAGGTAGGGAAAGGAATTCTTGAGAGCGCGCGCGACTGCGGCCTGTGTGGCGAGGTCGGCCTCTGGAAGCCATTGCTGCAAAATCCCGCCCGGTTCCAGCCGCTGCTTAGCCACCGTGTAGAAATCTTGCGAATAAAGTAGGCTCGAACCCGCAGTTGGCACCGGCGGCGGAGGGTCCAGGATGATGGCGTCGTATTTGGTGGATGTGCGTTCCAGGTAGCGCCGTCCATCGTCGATGACCACATGCGCGTAGGGTAGCGCCATCACCTGCGGCGCATCGGCGTGGTAAAAGCTGAAGAGGCGCGGAATGCTTGGCACCAGTTCGACCGCGGTACTGGAAATATTCCAGGTAGTGGCGGAGCGGAAGGTGGTTCCCATACCAAAGCAGATTACCAGGGCGCTGCGCGGCGTGTGGTCGAGCGAGGCCAGCGTCATGTGCGCCATCATCTTGGTGATGGGAGTTAGATAAGTCATTCCCATTCCGTTGACCAGGAGCCGCCGCTGCTTGCCCACCCCGTAGGCAATCACCGTTGCGGTCGAGTCGCGCATCACCTTCCGGACCGGGAACATAGTCTCGAAATCCTTGGTCGCCAGCAGGATGCATAGCGTGAGCGCCAGAATCCCGCAAGCAGCCGCGCGCTGGAGGATCCGGAAACCGGATGCGCGCCAGCCGGTAAATGCCATAGCGAACCACGGCAGGGCAAGCAGCAGTACGGACCAGCGCTCGCCTGCCAGCGGCAGCAGCACGAATCCGCATAACAGGGGGCCGATAATGCACCCCGCTACGTTGACGGCATACGCGCGGCCTGCCCGGTCAGGATCGCCTCCCGACCACCGGTCCACCAGCATCGGCGTGAGGAAGCCCGTCATCGCGGCAAAGGGCATCACTCCCAGGAAAATTCGTTCCAGTATATCCAATGGGATATGAACATCCGCGGTGAACAGCGGCAGCGCTCCCAGCAGCGCCAGTGATATCCATGTGAGCCGGCTTTCATGCTTGTGACCGAGGCTCCATTTACGGTAAAAATGTGAGCCTATAAACGTGGCCAACAAGTAAGAGGCCAGAATCAATGCGAAGGAATAGACCAGGGGGCCGATAAACGGCGTGAAGAGCCGAATCCAAATCAACTCCATTGCCATGGTGATCAGACCGGTGGTAAAGAGCAGGACTAAAATGCTTTTGCGGCTGTCAGCGGGTCCATACAAAGCCTCGGAAGGCATTGCAGTGCCTGTCTGAGCGGGGCGGGATGCGAGTGACACCATAAAAGCCGTGATGGCGATGAGCACATTCAGAGAAGCGCCGATGTGCAGCGTCGTGTGAAAGCCCAATGGCTCAATGAGCAGCAGCGGCAGGAAGGAGCCCATCACCGCGCCCAGCACATTGGCAAGATAGAGGAAGCTGAAGGAGCGGCTGTCGCTTTCTCTTTGGCGGCAGCGGATGGCGAACATGGCCACCGGAATGGTTGCACCCATGCAAGCGCAAAACGGAATCATCGTCGCAGAAAGCCACAAACCCGAGATCAGGTAGTACGCTCCCGAAGTGACCGCCGCGTGATCGGCAAGCGTCTCCAGCAATCGATGCCCCCAGACCAGTTCGGTGGGAACCACCAGAGCCGACACGCCGATCATGAACTCCAGCAACGCGTAGATTCGCAGCGGATTGAAGGGAATGCGGTCCCGGTAGCGGCGCAGCAGCGATCCAGAGATCCATGAGCCCGTGCCCAATCCCGCCATGAAGACGGAGAGAATGATCGAGGTCAGCGCAGTGGTAACGCCAAACTGGGCCATCGAGAGCCGCAGCCAGATGAGTTCGCAAAGAATACTGCAGAAGCCGGAGAGAAAGAAAAACCAGAAGTACCAAGCCATAAATCGCCTTTGAGAACGGTATTTCGCGATAGGATGCAAGAATCGGAGCTAATTTCCGCTACCGGATGCGCTTACTTCTCACGGCGAAATTGGACTTTTGCATCATAACACGGGGAGGCTCGATTCGATTACCCTAAGAGAGTTCAAGGAGAGATTCAAGATCGTCATCGAACCGGTCACGGCGGCGCAGGCGAAGATTGCCCGCCAAGCATACCGCGACTTTGGCAAGGGCAACGGCCACCCGGCCGGGCTGAACTTCGGCGACTGCTTCACCTACGCACTGGCGCGGGAGAAGCGCGAGCCGGTGCTGTGGAAGGGCGATGATTTTGGGCATACGGATTTGCGGGCGGCGATCAAGTAGAGAATGAAAATCCTCCGCCGGCAGAGGGTTATTCTACGCAAAGAGAAAAGGTGAGAACCAATCATTCCAAGCTCCGATAATCCAGACCTAGAGTACTCAGTAGCAGTTCCATGCGGAGCCGCTTATGCATTTGGAAAAAGCGCAGCCCCTATATACCATGCGGAATCTGGCATTCATAGCGCCTGCTCAACAACATAGCTGCTCATCGATGCTATTGCCATTGTTTAGCGCCTGCCTCTAACAAGAAGGCTCTGACATTCGCTTGTTTTCTCCGTGTCGCCGCCTGCAGCGCAGACTCGCCGTCATTCGCCTTGGCATTGACATCGGCTCCCTGGGCCACCAGCAACCGCACAACCTCGAGGTGGCCGTTCTGGCAAGCCAGAAACAGCGCGGTAGCGCCATCGCCCTCTTTGGTGTTGACATCGGCCCCCTTGGCAAGCAGCGCCCGAACAGCTTCAAGGTTGCCCTTTCCAGAGGCCAGAATCAGCGCGGTCGTACCATTGCTCGCCTGGGTATTGACATTGGCACCCTTTGCGAGCAGCGCTTGCGCCAACGTGCCGTGGCCCTCCTGACATGCCATCATCAGAGCGGTCCTTCCATCGCTCCATTTGTAATTAACATCGACACCGCCGGCAAGCAACTCCTCCACAACCTCCAGGCAGCCATTTTCTGAGGCCATGATCAGCGCGGTTCCGCCATCGCTCTGCTTGGCAGCAGGGTCGGCATCAGAGCCTAACAGTTCCTTGACTCGGGCTACGTTGCCCGTGCATGCCGCTGCGATAAGATCGTCCGGTAGCTCGTTCGACCGCTTGCTTACAAAATAGCCGATCAACACGCACACCCAGCTCAACACCGTGAGAACACCATAAATCGTCTGATTCCTGGTGATAAGTACTGCATTCATCAGGGTCATAAAAACTCCTTTCAGCGGGAGTAAAGGATGTTGAACCGGACTCTAACTCTTCATCCACGCCTTCCGCTCCAATGTAGGTTTCATGTTGAACGCTCCCTTCATTGTCAGTCGCAGGTAGTACGATCCCAGCAGAACGCCGTAGGCTACCGACAGTCCCGCATAAACCAGTGTCATGCCTTGTATCAGAAGACTCAGCCGCAGACAAACCACGTAAAGTGCGGCAACCTCGATGACGCGCCACTTGAAGTTGTTGCCGGCATACTGGTGCCAGAGTTCCAAACCAGCCGATAGAGCCAGACGAAAGACGAAACCTAGCCAGAATGCCGAAACAAGGAGTGCGCCCGGCCCGTACCCTTTGAGCAGCAGCCATTCCGCGGGGCTGACGCCTCGCATCCACATCACCCATGCCGCGGCAAGGACGAGCCAGATGCCGATGCTGCCGAAGACCCCAATTCCACAGAGCAGCGCCGCCGGCAGCATCAGCAAGAATTCGAGAATGGCAGCCGCTTTGATCGGCAGGATTGAAACGGCTTGTCTGCGGTATTTTCGCGAAACCTCCTTTGCGAACATTGGCGCCATGCCCTCTTCGTATGGCAGAACCCACAATGAAGACTCATCCGCGCCCTGCGATTTTGACAGTACCTGACGAATAAAAGGGTGTGCGTCGTCCGGCATAGCATCCGGCATCATGCTGGGGTGACAGACGGCCAGGATCGAGGGCAACCCGCAGAGGGCCTGGTGCGCCGATGCCGCGGCCAGCTCAAGGGCGGGCCAATGCCGATTGAGCGCAACATCCGGCTGAAGCATGGCGCTTTGACTATCCAGGAATTGCACTACGATGCTGGCAGCGCGCAGCTCATCCGTAAGCTTGTGCCGCCAACTGCTTCCTGGCTCGATGGAATCCGGAGCGAAGAAGCACTCAATCTGAAGTTTCACCAGCTCATTCTTCAGCTCTTTTGCAATCTTTCTTCCCCAATCGGACCTCTCCGAGTAACTGACAAAGACTCGAATTCGGTCTGGGAACCACGGTCCTTTCGCCAGGAAACCCAGCGACCGGCCTCCCGGGCACATTGGCCCGAGTCCGTCGACGTTCAGCAGCCGATCAACCACCAAAGAGCGTCTCTTCCATTGCGCCAGGGAGCGCACCGCTACGTCCATCAGAACCGCCGTCAATATTCCCGCGAGGAAGAATGGCCACTGAGACGCCAGCGCGGCCACCGGAAGTGCGCGAAATAACAACAGAGGCACAAGCAAGGGAATCAAGCGGAAGAATGATCCGGAGCTGATCCGCGTGCCCAGCGTCAGCAGCGCGACCAGGCTTACATACATCAGTTGCCCAACGCCAAAATACCCCCATGGACTCCAGAAATCGCCCTTGAACGTTGCGCCGAAAATCACCAGCCCCACGGCAACGATCAGGAATGACCAGCGCAAAAATTCGATTACAACAGACGAAACCTTGATCCATATGGATACCAAATGCTCGCGGGCCAGACGATGACGAATCTTTGGCAGGTCGAGCAGATGAGTTTGTAGTAGCCGCGCGGTGTGCGCAAAATCGTCTGGATGCGTGGGAGAAAAGTGGACTGATTCGAGCAGCGCATTAGCGGTCTTCTGGCCTTCATGGGCCCGTTCTTTGAGCCTTTTGAATTTGAGGCCATCGACCAGTTGAACGAAGAGGCGGAAGACCGGCTTGTTGCTGAAGAGATCACCGCATATCTTGACCAGCCTGAAGAGCGATTCATCCTCCAGGGCGGAAGGCGAAAGAAAGAGAATGCAGGCGACAAACCTTCCTGATTCCAACTCGTTCAGGATGCGGGGAACGCTCGCTCCGCGCACCGGCACAAACTCTGCCGGTAACGATCTGACATGCGAGAGGAGCTGTTCTGTCATCAAGCCGGGGTCCGTATGCCACGAGAGTACAAGAACCCTGGGAAGGGCGGAGCGATCCAAGCTGGTCCACTTGCCGGTCTTCTCATCAAAGTAAAAATGAGTTGATTGCCGTGAAGAAACGCTCATGCAGTCCTTCCATTCCGTAACTATTGACACTACTGGAGCCAGGATTCCAGCGTGCGTTTCACCTCGGCGTAGTTCTCAACTCCGGCCGGTATCCAGATGCGCTGCTCCAGCTCCTTCCCCCTTATAGACAACCCTTTCGAGTTTTCTACCAGGGAAACCATCTCTCCACGCTTGATCTCGGTGCGTTGGGGGTCGGTAGTGAGGTAGATGGATGTGTTGCCCAGATGAAGCCCCCAATCGCGGAAGGAGAGCGCGGGATTCATCCATGTCCGGAGGATGAAGATCAGCAGCATCAGAAAAGCCAGCGCCAGGACAGTCACAATCTGATAGGTTGTCATTCGCACAAAGAAGAATAGGCATGAGAGCACGATCGCCTGAAAGATCAGAAAAGCGATGAGCATCTTCCGGAAAACGGCGATTTTCGCGCGGAGCATGCCGGTTTCTGTGAGGCGATAATTTCGATCCATGTGATTCCTCCTGGAGCTGTGCTACAGGTGGAAGAATAGCTGTGCGCTGGCAGCCAAAACGCTCACCACCGCCAGACAAAAGCCGGTAATTGCCAGTGTCTCGGCAGTCTGATTGGGACTATAGCGTTTGCGGGATCTGGAGTATCCGATGGTTCCGAATATCGCCGCCACCAGCGTACACACCGCGGCAAGGATCAGCGTCTGCGAGGGGTTGAAGATATAAGACTTCACGTGCAGCAGGCTCGCGATCGAACCAATATTCCCTGTCAAGCCGGCCATGGCCGAAATAAACCCGGGCCGCACTTCTTCCAACCATTCGCTGAGTTCAAGCGCATTGCTCATTCCCCATCCTCACTTTCATTGCTGTTCGTGGGCAAAAGCCGCCCAAGGTTGCGCAAATCAGAATCTGCTATCAAAAGAGTGAAATATTGAGTTGCAGCCATTTTATATCCTCATAGCAGTGTGTCAAGCACAGTCTTCATAGTTACCGGGAGAATAGTCTGGAATTCCAGCAGATACATCCTGCAGAATCACT
>JBKQLG010000157.1:0-7578 GCA_052147235.1 Occallatibacter sp. | reverse complement strand
ACTGATTCCGCGCATGGTTCCGCGGCCCAAGGCGCTGATCGTCAACTTTCCGTCGAACCCGACTACAGAGTGTGTTGACCTGCCGTTTCTGGCGCGGCTGGTAGAGCTGGCCCGCGAGTACGGCTTCTACCTGATCCAGGATCTGGCCTACGCCGATATCGCCTTCGACGGCTACAAGCCGCCCAGTGTGCTGGAGGTTCCCGGCGCGAAAGACGTTGCCGTGGAGTTCTTCACAATGTCGAAGAGCTACAACATGCCCGGCTGGCGCATCGGCTTCATGGTGGGCAATCAGAAGCTGGTGGGCGCGCTGGCCCGTCTGAAGAGCTACTTCGACTACGGGACTTTTACGCCGATACAGGTGGCGTCGATTGCCGCCCTCGAAGGCCCGCAGGAGTGCGTTCATGAGATTTGCGAGAACTATCGCAAGCGGCGCGACGTGCTGGTGGAAGGGCTGAACAAGCTGAGCTGGCCGGTGGCGCTGCCGAAGGCGACGATGTTTGTCTGGGCGCATATACCGGAACAGTACCGGAAGCTGGGATCGCTGGAGTTCGCGAAGCTCATGCTCTCCGAAGCCAAGACCGCTGTTTCGCCGGGGATCGGCTTTGGCGACTACGGCGACGGTCACGTGCGCTTTTCGCTGATCGAGAATGAAGAGCGCACACGGCAGGCGCTGCGCGGGATCAAGCAGATGTTCGCCAAGGGATAACGTGAGTTCGTGGATTCCCGGGTCTCAGAATCGAGACCTGGGGCACCTGCATATTTTTGCAGTCTCGAAATCCTACTTTTGCGCAGCAGCAGCGGGGTAAACCATGACCTGCCCAGGCGAGTTGATCTCCGTGCCCGGAGCGCTGAGCTTCAGCTTCAGGGTTTCGACCTGGGGCTTGCCGGTGAGGACGGTGGTAAATCCGAGTTCGTACTGATTCCGGAAGCGGCGGGTCAACTCGTCGAGGAAGGGTTGGAAGGAGACGGGATTGCTCATCCCGATGGTGAAGAGTTTCCCGCCCGTTGCCTCAGCTACCGCAGTTAGAAGACTTTGACCGGCATTGTTCTCGTAGCTGAAACTGCCGGCGTTGCCCTTGCTTTGCCAGTAGATTGAATAGACGACCAGTCTGGCGCGAACGGAATCGGCGATTGCGGCCTGGAGATACGGGTCATCAAGGTCTAAATCCGGGTAGTAAAGATCGATGCCGTCGGTCACCATCACGACTTCCCGGCGCGCTTTACTATCCGCTGAAGGCCAGTGCTTTGCCAGGTCGGAGAGGCAGAAATAGGGGCTGGCGCTGGAGCCTGCCGCGCCCGCGGGCAGATGAAGCGCGCGCAACACCTCAGCATGATCCGCGGAGAGCGGGCCGGCAAAAGTGGCGCTCCCGTTCTGCATATAGGCGATCGCGGCCTTGGTATTCGGCGGAAGGCTCTTCACGAAACGCTCGATGTAGTCGAATTGGCCTCCCAGGGCGCTGCGGGCCGAGCCGTCGATCAGCAGCACCAGTTCGATGTTGTTCTCCGGGCTCTGGAAGGGCTTCCAGGAGGTGACACGCGCCGGCTTGCCGTCCACCTTGACCGACAGATCTTGTCCGGTGACGCTCGCCGGCAAGACGCCCTCTTGCTTGGGCAGAACCGTCACCACAGCCTGTCCCTGCCCTTGCTGACTCTCACTCTGGGAAAATCCCGGTGCCGCGGCGACGAGTACAGTCACGGCCACACAAATGGCGATTCCTGGATTCTTCATACGAAGTTCTCCCTTCGAGGCGCGCGCGGCCCGTCCATGAATCTACGCACTTCGCCCCTACAGGGTATTAGACGCGCGAACAAAACCATGAGTCAACGCGATTTTATTGATCCGGCCTTAGTTCCGGCTGCGCAGTTTGGAGAGCAGGCGGAGAATTTCCAGATAGAGCCAGACCAGGGTGACGATGATGCCGAAGGCGCCGTACCACTCCATGTATTTGGGAGCGCCGTACTGGACGCCGCGCTCGATGAAGTCGAAGTCGAGCACCAGATTCAGCGCCGCGATACCGACGACAAAGAGGCTGAATGCGATGCCGATGAATCCGCCGCCGTTGATGGACGTGAAGTAGATGCCGAAGAAGCCCAGCAGCATTTGCAGCAGGTAAAAGACCATGATGCCGCCGGTGGCCGCGACGATGCCCATGCGGAGTTTCTGCGTGACCGGGATCAGGCCGGAGCGATAAGCCATCAGCAGCACCAGGAGCGTGCCGAAGGTCAGGCCCACGGCCTGGATGGCGATGCCCGGATAGCGCAGGTCCATGAGAGCCGACAAGCCGCCCAGCACCAGGCCCTCCAGCAGCGCGTAGATGGGCGCCGTCACCGGAGACCACTCCTTCTTGAAGACGGTGACCATGGCGACGATGAATCCGCCGATCAAGCCGCCCATCATCCACGGCGCCACATCGGCCATATCGCGCGACAAGGTGAATTGATGCCAGATCCAGTAGGCGGATGCGATGGCACAGAGCAGCAGAATGCCGGTCTTGTTCACTGTGCCGGTAAGCGTCATGCGGGCGGTCTCGTCGATCACACCGCCGTACTGCGTCCGCGGAAGGTTCTCGAAGGTATTCCCGTTCAGTGCCGGATTGGATGTCTTCATCAATGCCATAACGTATTCTCCTCTTCGCAACTTAGACGATGCACTCGCCCAGATGTCGCGCGAAACCTTGATTGCTGCTTCAAGTTTAGAACAGGCGGGCTGAATCGTTGTCACGGCGGACAGTGCCCAGCCTGAGAATCCCTTGTGTGATACATTTTTAGAATACGTGCTACGGGAGTTTCCGGCTTTCATCGGATTGTCGCACGCCACCCAAGAGGAACCTGATGACCTTCTTTCTGCGGGCATTGCGAAAGGTTGAGCCGGGCAGCACCAAAGCCAAGGTCATCGCACTGTACGCGCTGCTGATCGGCTTCAATCTGGCGGCATGGGGCTGGACATTCATTGCCTTTCATCGCTTTCCGGTGCTGCTGGGCACGGCGTTTCTGGCATATAGTTTTGGACTGCGCCATGCCGTAGACGCCGATCACATTGCGGCCATCGACAACGTTACGCGCAAGCTGATGCAGCAGGGCAAGCGGCCGGTCGCCGTGGGACTGATGTTCTCGCTGGGACACTCCACTATCGTTATCTTCGGCTCGCTAGCCATCGCCGGCGCCGCGCTCGCATTGCAGCATCGCATCGACGGCGTGAGAGAGATTGGCGGCGTGATCGGCACGCTGGTTTCGACACTCTTTCTCTTCGCGATTGCGATTGTCAACATGATCGTGCTTCATTCGGTCTATCGCAGCTTCCAGCGAGTGCGGCGCGGAGAGCCTTATGTGGAAGAAGACTTTGACCTGCTGCTGGGCAATCGCGGCTTTCTCTCGCGCTTGTTTCGCCCCATGTTCAACCTGATTCAGTCAAGTTGGCATATGTATTCGCTGGGCTTCCTCTTTGGCCTGGGCTTCGATACCGCGACCGAGATTGGCCTGCTGGGCCTGAGCGCCGCCGAAGCCTCCAAGGGACTCTCGCTTTCGTCGGTGCTGGTCTTCCCGGTGCTCTTCGCCGCGGGGATGTCGCTGATTGACGCGACCGACAATGTTCTGATGCTGGGAGCATACGGCTGGGCCTTCGTGAAGCCCATTCGCAAGCTCTACTACAACATCACGATCACCTCGGTCTCGGTGTTGGTCGCGCTGGCGGTGGGCGGAATCGAGGCGCTGGGACTGCTGGCGAGCGAGTTTCATCTGACGGGCGGAATGTGGGGCTGGGTGGGCAAGCTCAATGAGAACTTCGGCGTGTTGGGCTACTGCATCATCGCGCTCTTTGCCGGGAGCTGGATCTTATCAATTGCCATCTACAAATGGCGGAGGTTTGACGATCTCGAGTTCGGCGCTAGGGATGCGGGCTGACTTATCGTCTTACAGTTTTTGTGATATAGAACACATTCGATCAGTCCTTCGTGCCACAGCGAGCGTCGAGAGTGCGACAAGCGCGAAAAATTCCTGCATCAACATCAACAGAAACGATTTCTATACGTCTATATGCAAAAGCGAATAGGCGCTTTCATCTTCAATTCAGGAGATTTGTGATGCGGATGCAATGGATGCAGAGAGCAGTTCTACTGATTGGACTGGCCGCGCTGGCCGGCGCCGCGGCCCATGCGCAGACGGATGTGGCGTTGAGCGTTTACGGCGCGTTCACCGGAACCACCACGGGCAGCGGCACGGCTCAGAGCCCATCCAACGCGGCCGGCGGGCTGTTGGAGGTGCGGCACATCGCCAAGCCGTGGTTTGGCTATGAAGGTACCTATGCCTACAATCGCGCCAACCAGAATTATTCGTCTTTCCCACCTCCAGTTATACCCTCTCCCTGTCCCACTAGCGGCTGCCCCATCCAGTCGGGTTTGATTTCAGCCAATGCGCATGAGGTGACGGGCGATTATATCGCGTCGTTGAAGTTGAAGCCGACGAGCTTCAGGCTCTTTGCGCTGGCTGGCGGAGGCCTTCTGCTGGATGTCCCCACCAACGGGCAAACCTATTGCAATCCTCTCATCCTGAACTGTACGACTGTCAGCACCAGCACCACCACCAAGCCAGTCTTCGTCTACGGCGCGGGCGTGGACTGGACATTTTTACCGCACATCGGCCTGCGCCTGCAGTACCGCGGCAACCTCTACAAAGCGCCCGACCTGACCACGATCTTTACCTCGACCGGCGCTTTCACACACACCGCGGAGCCGATGCTCGGCGCCTTCTTCCGCTTCTGATCCGGCGCGCAAACCGCCGCTAGAAGAACAGTGCGGGAGAATTTTCTCTTTTTGGGAATAGGAGCGAGCCCCATCCGGAAAAGCTATAGCCAATTCGTTCCGCTTCGGTAGATTTACATGAATGCAAATGAGGCGGGGTATGATGCACTCATGTCATTCCATCGAGGCAGAAAACTCTTCCTGGCAATCATCCTGGTATTCCTGGCGGGAGGAGTCCGGCTGGCGAATGCACAGGCTGCTGTGTCCGCGCCGCTGACCGCCGTTCAGATTGTGGACGAGATGCAGCGCCGCAACCTGGTGCGGACGGAAGCGCTGAAAGAAGTGCATTCGATTCGCCATTATCAGGTGGAGTACCGGGGCTTTTCCAAGGTGATCGATGCCAATATGGAGGTCGAATACCATTACGACGCTGTGTCGGGGAAGAGCTTTCGCATCGGGACGCAGAACGGGTCAAAGATGCTTTGCGAGAAAGTGCTGAAGCGTGCAGTGGAGAGCGAAAAGGAAGCCTCGCAGGACAAGGCGGCGACGGCCCTGACGGCGGCCAATTACCGATTCCGTCTGGTGGGAAGCGAGAACGTGGGCGGGCGGCCGGCCTATCTTCTGGAGGTAGAGCCGATCTTGCCGAGCAAGTTTTTAATACGAGGCAAAATCTGGGTGGATGCGGAAGATTTTGCGCTGATGAGGGTGGATGCGGAGCCGGCCAAGAGCCCTTCCTTCTGGATTGCGCGGACGCGGATCGAGCAGATCTGCGCTCGGACGAACGGTTTCTGGCTGCCGGAGCGGAACCGCAGCGAGACCAAGGTGAGGATCGGCGGCACGGCGTTCTTCACAATCGACTATGGGACGTACCAGACAGAGTCGAAGGTGGCGCGTGTATCGGGCGGGAACTGAGGATAGGTGATCGAATCACGACGGTCAACGCTCTCACTGCTCCAGCGGCCGCTGTGTTACCGTTTGAGTACGGCGTCTCTGAGCCGGGCCGGTAGACAGGCCTGCGCCGTATGCCTGTGGTTGGGCGGGAATCGGGGGCGGCGGGCGAATAACCATGATGTCCCAGCAGCCGGAACAGACGTCGTTTTCCCTTACCCCGAACCCGGCTCCCGCGCCTGGGTCAGCATCCAGTATCTTGCCAGTAGATCCGCCGGCGGCGAAGGGCTCAGGGCATGCGCCACAGCGAATTCCGCGATGGCTGGAGCGTGCTGAGCTGTTCTTGCGCGTGTTGCTGAGAATGTACATCGGCCTGGCGATCTGCTATGCGCCGTGGTCGAGGATGTTCTGGGACCAGAACCCTTTGTTTATGCACTTTCCCGCGCTTGAGAATTTTGCGGCCCACGGGGCGGTGCGCGGCCTGGTGTCGGGGCTGGGGCTATTGAATCTGTGGATCGCGTTTCAGGAGGCGCTCCGCCATCGAGATGGATGATATGAGCGAACAGGGACTAGGGACTAAGGGACTAGGGAATAGGGATCAGGGCGTTAGTCTGTCTCCCATGGATTCTCAAGAGGCAACTGAAATCTCCGCAGCTTCATCGGACCCCAAAGTCGGCATAGAAAACTCCGCGATGGAGATTTCGCTCTCTAGTCATTCAGTCCCTAGTCCCTTAGTCCCTAGTCCCTGTTCTGCGGTGATTCCGGTCAACGGAGCACCGCCGCCGCCGCTCGCAGTTGCTCCGTTGGCTTATGAGAACCCCGGCTTTCTGAACAGCGCGGACGGGAGGCTGCTGCGCATTGTCTCCGAGTACATGGAGCCGCTGGCGCGCTTCCGGCGCGAGCGGATTCAGGATACGGTGGTCTTCTTCGGCTCGGCGCGCTTTCGCGGGCGCGAGGAGGCCGGCCATGAGTTGGAACTGCTGGCAAACACCGGCTCCGCCCAACCGGCGCCCAGCAATGAACAGCCGGCGAAAGCGCCGGAGATTGCCGCCGGCCAGGCGACGGAGTTGCAGCTCAAGCGAGCCGAGGCGGCGGTCAAGATGGCCCGCTACTACGAGGACGCGCGGCGGCTCTCTGGCCTGCTGACAAACTGGGCCAAACAAATACCCTCGCGGCGGCACCGGTTTGTGGTCACCTCGGGCGGCGGGCCGGGGATCATGGAGGCGGCCAACCGCGGCGCGCACGAGGCCGGCGGCAAGACCATCGGGATGAATATCCGCCTGCCCTTCGAGCAGCATCCCAACCCCTACATCACGCCCTCGCTCAACTTTGAATTCCATTACTTCTTTATGCGCAAGCTGTGGTTCGCATACCTGGCCAAGGCGCTGGTGGTCTTTCCCGGCGGCTTCGGCACTCTGGACGAGATGTTCGAGATTCTCACCCTGGCGCAGACCCAAAAGCTGGCCAAGAAGATCACCGTGGTTGTTTACGGCTCGGAGTACTGGAAGAAGGTCTTCAATCTGGACGCGCTGGTGGATACCGGCGCCATCTCGCCCAAGGACATCGAGCTCTTTCAGTTTGCCGACTCTCCGGAGCAGGCCTTCGAGCTGTTGCGCAAAGGCTTGACGGAGAACTATCTGCTGGCCGAGGCAGCCGCGGCCACGCGTTCTGCAACTCCGGCGACAGCCGCTGACGAGGATTTGATGGCCGGCGTGACGGTGGAGGATTTTCTCGGGCCAGAGATGGCGAAGACGAGTAAATAGGCGCGACGAGAACTTTGGAGTACTGCATTCCGGAGGCGCGGTCCAGTTTCCCGATAGGAGACCATCCACTTGGAGCGAGGCTGACGGATGGACAAAATCTTATAATCGAGCTGTGCCGAGCCTATGTAGTTCCTGCCGATTTTAACGGAGTTGTACTAGGGAACCTCTGAAAAACGCCGAGTTTAAAGAGC
>JBKQLG010000156.1:0-5696 GCA_052147235.1 Occallatibacter sp. | reverse complement strand
TTGGAGCGGCTGGCAGTAGATCAGATCACCGCAAAACCGCCTGACGAAAAAAAGCTGGGTTGAGGATTGATCTTTCCCATCCGGCACTGAAAAAAAAACAAATGCGCATTTAGCTGGAAGCCGGTGGCTCCTCTGCCGAAGACGGCTCCGGCGGCGTCGTGGCCACGGGCAGAATCTGTACCAGAGAGGGTGCGGCGGGTGCGATTGGCCCCATCGCAGCCTCATGCTGGCGACGGCTCGCCGCGTCCAGGTCCACCGGAATGCCGCCCGGCACAATCACCGGCGCGTTATAGCGATAGTCCAGCTCGCGCGTCAGGCGGTAGACCACCGGCAGCGCGATGAGCAGCGCAACGAAAGTCACCCAACTGCCGTCCAGCCCAAAGCCTCCGCCGGTCAGCCAGAACGGCCCCATCGGATTGCCCTGTACCACCGGCGAGTGTCGGCTGACGCCGCTGATTGCCAGCCCGAAGAGCAGCGCGCGGCTGGCCTTCCAGCCGAAGTTGATCCCCCAGCTCACCCACAATGCGCGGCTGCGCAGGTAAGCGGTGGAGAGCACCAGGCTCAGCATCACCGAGACGGCAATGCTGGCGTGGTTCGATCCGGGCAAAAGCGCCTGCACGATGGCATAAAACGCAGCGTAGCCGAGCGCCGCTCCCAGCGGCCCCACCGCGCGTTCAAATCGTTGAAAGCCGTAACCGCGGAAGGCAATCTCCTCGGCCAGCGCGGCCAGCGCGAAGAAGGCTGCGTCCGCCACGAGCCACCCCCAGGCCGTATGCCCCAGAACCAGCACAATCGCGATGCCGCCGCCCACCACCATCGGAAGAACGCACGCAACAGCCAGCGCCCAACCCACGGCCAGACCCATCCCCGCCTCGCCCGGCCAGCCGGATCGAACGGGCAACCCCTGCTCGCTGACCGGATGGGCCTCGCGGTCAAGCCAGAAGCCAATCGCCGCATAGCCCAGCAACAGAAGAAATGCCAGTATCGCCTGCTCGACCAACGGCATAAACGGCTCGGTCGCTTCTCTCAGCGCCAGGCGGTGAGCCAGCCCCCGCGCCAGAAAGAACCACAACACCGCGGCAATGAATTGCAAGTAAGCACGCAAGCGGCCAGCGGTTGGCGAAATTGTACTCATGTTCATCAACCTTCCGTATAAAACTGCGCGATCGTGCGAAATTTGGCCTGGCGCGCGGCCACCAGCTCATCGACCGGCTGCGCCTTCAGTTCGTCCAGGTGCTTCCTGAGCGCTGTGCCTACCAGGCCGCATCCCTCCTCGCGGTCGGTGTGAATCCCCTCTGGCGGTTCCTGGATAATTTCGTCCACGCAGCCCAGCGAGGCCACCTCGGGCGCCGAGATGCGCATCGCTTCCGCGGCCAGTTGTTTGTGCGCCGCGTCGTGCCACATGATTGCCGCGCACGACTCCGGCGTAATCACAAAGTACAGAGCATTCTCCAGAATCAGCACGCGATCCGCAACGGCCAACGCCAGTGCCCCGCCCGAACCGCCCTCGCCGCTGATCACCGAGATCGTCGGCACCCTCAGCCGCGACATCTCCAGCAGATTCCGTGCAATCGCCTCGGCCTGGCCCCGCTCCTCCGCGCCCAGCCCCGGAAAAGCCCCGGGCAGATCGATAAAGCTGATCACCGGCCGCCCAAACTTCTCGGCAATCTTCATCGCCCTGAGCGCCTTACGATAGCCCTCGGGATGCGGCATTCCGAAGTTGCGCCGGACGCGATCCTTGGTGCTTCCACCCTTGCGGTTGCCGATCACCAGCACCTCTTCGCCCTGCAGGCGCGCCATCCCGCAAGCCACGGCCTCGTCGTCGCCATAGGCGCGATCTCCGTGAATCTCGCTGAAATCCGTAAAGATTCGCTCAATAAAATCCATCGGGTAAGGCCGCTGCGGATGCCGCGCCCGCTCGATTCGGATCCATGCCGGTGATGCCGTCTGTGACTGAGGGGAAGTTGCCTGCTCGCTCATCAGCTCCTGTGCGGCTCCCAGCGCGAAATCCAGCGCAATCCACCGCTATTGCTGATTCTACGGGCCGCGGGTCACTGAAACAAATCCGCCAACTCTCCGGGGGGCGGGTTCCTGGCATCTACGGCGCCTTTTTTGAAAATTGCCGCATCATTCGTCAATAAAAAAGAATTTTGGGTTTCACGGAGATTACTTGTTCAAGCCTTCACTGACGAGGGACAATAGGAACTGATATGAGAACCCGGCATTTCGTCAACTTTTTCCAGGTGGGTTCACTGGTGATGCTGCTGGTGGCAACGGCGCTGCTGGCGGCCATCGCCACCATGCACTTCGCCATTCACGGCGCGGAGGTGCAGGTGCCCGCGCTCAACGGGATGACCGTGGCCGAGGCGCGCAGCCAGACCTCGGGACTGGGTCTCGATCTGGACGTGGACAATCGTTACTACTCCGGAGACGTAGCTCAGGGACATATTCTTACGCAGTCGCCCGCGCCGGGAACGGTGGTGCGGCGCGAGTGGCGCGTGCGTGTGGCCGAGAGCCTGGGGCCGCAAAAGGTGGACGTGCCGGAGACTGTGGGTTTAGATGAGCGCGTGGCGGCGCTGGAGTTACAGCGAGTGGGGCTGGAGGTGGGCGTGATGGCGCGTCTGCCTTACAATGCGGCGCCCGAGGGAACGGTGCTGGCCCAGGATCCGCCGGCGCATGCTCAAGGCATTGCACGGCCCAGCATCAACATGCTGGTAGCCGCACCAGGCGACGATGCGCCCGACGGCTTTGTCATGCCCGATCTGGCTGGCTGGCCGGTGGTCAGCGCGCAGGCGGAGCTGACCAGAGTGGGCATCCAGTCCACGACAAAATTTGTGGATGTGCCGGTCACTCCAGCAGGCAACGATGACGCTCTGCCCAAACCGCCGGTGAAGCCGGGTGCTGTAATGACGCAATGGCCACTGTCCGGCGCGCGCGTGAAGCAGAGCGATCTGGTCACGCTAACCGTGGCGAAGTGAGAAAGCAGGGAACAGGGAATAGGGAGTAAGACCGCAACAGAGGCATGTTGGCTTCCCATCAGCTTTGGCAATGATGGCGGTTGTTGCACTTGCTTTCAGGCGATTCGCTCGATCAGCGCGATGAAAAAGCCGTCGGTGTTGAATGCGCCGGGGAGCAGACGTAGGTAGCCTTCAGGCGTGAGGCTGGCTTGCAGGCGATCCGCTCCTGTAGGCGTAAGAATGCCTTCTTCTCGCAGGTCATTCAAATGGCCTTCGAGCGAGAGCAGGCGAGCGCTCGGGTTTGCGGCCAGCACCGCTGCGACCACCTGCTCATTCTCTTCCGGCTCCAGCGAACAGGTAGAGTAGACGACGCGCCCACCGGGGCGGACGGCGCGTAGTGCGGCAGTAAGAATTGCCCGTTGCCGTTCGGCTTGGCGCGCGAGGTCTTCCACCCGTAGGCGGTGACGAATCTCCGGATTGCGGCCCAGCGTTCCGCTGCCGCTGCAGGGCACGTCGGCCAGCGCAAGATCGAAGGGCGCCTCTTCCGTGAGCGCGGCTGCGTCGATTAGGCGGCACTCGACCCGGTTGCCTAGTAAGGCCAGCCGCTTCCCCATCTGCTCCAATCTGGGCGCGCTGGATTCGCAAGCCACGATGCTGGATTGCGGATTGCGCTCGGCCAGGATCAGCGTCTTGCCGCCGGGCGCCGCGCAGGCATCAAGGATTCTATTTACTTTTTGGTTTGGATTCTCGCTGGCCAGCTCAGCCACTAGTTGCGAGCCTTCATCCTGGAGGCGCACGCGACCCTCGCGGAAGGCTGCGGCTGCCGTGACGTCTCCGGAGACGACAGTGCGCGCGGCGGTGAGTAACTCGCCGGCTTCAAGGACAATGCCGGCTGCGTTGAGTTCGGCCAATACAGTTGGGTGCCCCATCCTTTCCGCATTTTTCTGCGGAAAGGGTGGGAGACCATGAACCCTGGCTGGTGATTGTTGATCAGTAATAGCATCGGCGAGGCGCACCGTCAGAGCGGGCTGGCACTGGCCGTGGCGGCAGATGGCCCGCGCCGCTTCGAGGCCGTAGAAGTTGATCCAGCGCTCGACCATCCAGGCAGGATATGCTTCCATCTCCTCCGCAGAACGTCTCTCCAAATCGTGTTCTTCCGCAGCCTGTTCAGCCTTCGCCAGTTTGCGCAGCACGGCGTTAATCATGCCGGATGCGAAGCGATGTCCGGCCTGCTTGGCCAGCTCCACGCTCTCGTCGATTGCGGCGCGCGCGGGAATGCGGTCCATGTGTAGCAACTGAAATGCGCCCAGGCGCAGGGCGATCAGAATCTCCGGATCGAGTTTTGCATTGGGCCGGGCGAGCAGTTTGTGAAATTGTTTGTCGAGGCGAATCTGCCAGCGCAGCACGCCCAGTACCAGCGCCGTGGCCAGGTTGCGGTTTTCCGGGGAGAGTGCGTTAACGGCCTTGCCGCGCAACAAATCGTCGCTATGGGAGTGTCCGCGCTCGACGGGGAGAAGAACGTTGAAAGCGGCCTTGCGGGCTGGGGAGATTTCTGTCGGACGATTCTTCGGCGCGCTATTCGCCACGCCTGCCTTCTTCCCGGGGTTCATGACGTCGCGGCCCCGAGCCGCGCGCCGTCAGCCAACGATGCCCCGCGCAGAAACTCACTGGCCGCGAGCCGCTTTTTGCCTTCGAGTTGAACTTCAACCAGTTCCAGCCAGGTTTGCTGGGCGCAAGCGACAAAAAGACGATGATCTTCCACGTGAATCTGGCCGGGTTCAGCGGTTGTAGGTGGTGCAAAGGTAGAAGCCTCAGCGACGCTCATGCGATGCACGATCAGCTTCTTGCCGTCGAGCGCGGTGAATGCGCCCGGCCAGGGCTGAAAGCCGCGCCAGCGATTCTTCAATTCCGTCGCCGTGCGCGCGGCAAAGTCCATGCGCCCGTCTTCGCGGTTAAGAATCGGAGCAAGTGTCGCTCCCGCGTGGTTCTGCGGCCGTGGCTGGATGCTTCCATCGGCCAGGCCGGCCAGCGTCTTCACCATCAGCGCCGCGCCGCCCCACGCCAACTCATCGAGCAATTCCACAGCGGTCAGCCCCGGAGCAATGCCGAAGGCCCGTTGCAGCAGTATCGGGCCGGTGTCGAGACCCTCATCGAGCAGCATGGTCGTGTTGCCGGTGAAAACCTCGCCATTGGCCACGGCCCACTGAATCGGCGCGGCGCCACGGTAGCGGGGCAGCAGGGAGGCGTGCAGGTTGATGCAGCCCAGCCGCGGCAGCTTGAGCATCCACGGCGGAATTAGGCGTCCATAGGCCACGACCACAATGGCGTCGGGTGCAATGGCTTCCAGTTGCGCGCGAAACTCGGGGTTGTCTCGAATCTTTTCCGGCTGCGCGACCGTGAGGCCTGCTTCCAGCGCGGCCAGCTTGACGGGCGGCGCGGTGAGTTGGCGATCTCGACCCACGGGCCGGTCGGGCTGTGTGACCACCAGCGCGATCTCATGCTCCGCCGCACACAGCGCTTCCAGCGTCGGCACGGCGAATTGCGGAGTCCCGCAGAAAACCAGCTTCATCGCTCTACCACGTGCCTTCGCGGATCAGCTTCCTGATCTTGCGCTGAACCAGATCGCGCTTGAGGGCGCTCATGCGGAAGATGAACAACATTCCGTCCACGTGGTCGATCTCATGCTGGAAGCAGCGCGAGAGTATGTCTTCGCCGTCCCTCTCGAACCACTTGCCCTTC
>JBKQLG010000155.1:0-2556 GCA_052147235.1 Occallatibacter sp. | reverse complement strand
ATATCTGCGCGGCAGGGTCGGAATAGGAGGGCCGGAGATAGAAATTAATTTTCTCCCCGCGGCCTTTGCGGCGGGAGCGGGCCTTAGTAATCAAACGCCAGTGACTGGAATGCACCTCGAGCTGCGCCCCAATACCCTGGCTATCATTCACGTCGGCCTTAAACTCTCCGGTAAACTGATACCAGCCCGGAAGAAAGAGACCAGCCGTATAACTCACGCCTGAATTCGCAGTTGACCAAGACGGATCATCGGCGCGAATCCTGACCTCGACAGACCCATCGTCGATCCGATTGAAGCTGACTTGGGCGGCGGACAGCGCGCCGTACACCGACCATTGATCGGTCAAGTCCCCCGCCAGCAGATCTATTTCACCAGATGAAGCGGCTTTCCCGCAGCAGGAGCGGTCTGCAAGGTACGAAAGTCCGCAGATAATCGCTACCATCAACGCGGCAGCACCGATGAGTGCTTGCCCAAACAGGTTGCGGCTACCGCGCTGAGTCATATCCAACCCAATTCGCCAGTCCTTGATCATGGAGCCACATGCGCGCGGTGTAACCGGCCTCGGAAATCGGCATACCTATCCACACCGGTAGGAAGTATGCGAACAACAAGACGGCTGCGGACGTGAATATCAGACAAACAAACTTTCCGTCATAACCTTCCGAGTGCCGCGTCAGGAGCAGATAAACGATCGAGATTGAACAAGCCGCGACTCCGCCCCAGACAACTCCCAAGCCGAGAGTCAGGCATGGCAGAAGCGGCACTAACAGTACGAGGTGTTCCCAGCGTCTTGCGCCTCCATTCCAGCACTGCTCGAGTGAGCCAGCCAAGGCCAGGAGGCCGAAATACAAGGCCGGCATGTAGCTGTAAATGAAGAGGTAGCGACGCAGCGGGATCCACATCGCGAGATTCGCGAAGTATCCGGCGGCCAGGAATATCCACGACATACTTTTCTGCGTGTATCCGCGAATCGAGGCAATCAGAATCGCGGGGAGGACTGCCCACCAGAGAAGCGGATTTCCACCGCACATTATTACTTCGGCGGCGCCATTGAGCAGGTCCTTCTTAAAATAGGCATATTGATGAAGCAGAAGCGGCCAGCTCCAGAATGGCGAGGCGTCGGGAAAGCTGGTTGGCAAATTTAAATTGCGGTTAATCACTCGCCGGTGATAAGCCACGAAATCGCCGATTCCGCGCCATACGGTCCAATAGTATGTTACGAACACTGCGAGATAGACTAACGACACGACGGCGATGACAAGTCCGCATGCACCGATAACTCTTCTGGCGATAAGCTTGCCGGACTCCGCAGGAACCCGCGCGTGCCCGTCGACGATCAACGTCAGCGCAACAGTTAGAAGCGCGAGCGATACTCCAACTTCAGAGATAGCCGCCTTGGTACTTACAAAGAGTCCAAGCAGTATGCTCATGGCCGCCAACTGGACCGGCTGCGTCCGGGCGGCAGGGTTCTGGACGAAGCACCAAAGAATAAGATAGGCCCAGGCGGCCAAGGTCATGTACACGATGTTGATCATCGCCAATCTCGACGCGACCAAAAACATCCCTTCGCAAAGAAGCAATGCCGCGGCGAGCGAGGCAGCGAGCTTTGAATGAAATAACCGCCGCGCCACAAGGTAGGTGATCGGCACCAGCGCGGTTCCCATCAGGGCGTTTGCCGCGCGCCATCCCCACGGACAATTGCCGAAGAGGAAAACGCTGAGCGCGACCATCAGCTTCCCGCCTGGTGGATGGCTGGAATAGGGCGGCCGCCATCCGCGCAAGAACGACTGTGCCTGCCGGAGAACCTTGGTCTCGTCGTAGACGGGTTCGGCGGGGCTGCCCAGCTTCCAGAACCGCAGAGCAGTCGCAACGACTATCGACGCTGAAATCGCGGCGCTGTCGAAACGCGACCATAGCGGCGAGTAGCCCTTCGCGTCCATAGGTCAAGTATCATCGCAGTGGTCAGGCAATACCCGTTGGCACGGGAGGCCAGTATTAAGAAAAGGAAACACGGCGCGATGTATGATGACCCTCACTTTTATCCTCTCCCTTGCAGGGAGAGCTGTGCCTAACGTCAGCGCA
Source organism: Occallatibacter sp. (assembly GCA_052147235.1). GTDB lineage: Bacteria > Acidobacteriota > Terriglobia > Terriglobales > Acidobacteriaceae > Telmatobacter. The sequence continues at coordinate 474 of JBKQLG010000155.1, read as the reverse complement.
TGCATTCAGAGCAGAAGCAGAATCCTGAATCGCTCGCAAAATAGCTCGCTGCATAAGGACTTTTCACTCTCCCCTTCATCCCTCTCCCTTACAGGAGAGCTGTGCGTAACGTCAGCGCATGCATTCAGAGCAGAAGCAGAATCTTGAATCGCTCGCAAAATAGCTCGCTGTATAAGGACCCTCACCTTTATCCTCTCCCTGTAAGGGAGAGGGAATATGGATGCGATCGGGTTATGCGATCGTGCCGGAGGCGCGCAGGCGCTTCAGATCGCCGGGGGTGTAGCCGTGCGCGGCCAGGACTTCGTCGGTGTGCTCACCGACGAGCGGCGGGCGCGTGATCCTGCCCGGCGTCGCCTCGAGCTTGGCGGCGAGGCCAGTGGTCAGGTACTCGCCCAGTTCAGGGTGCGGCATCCTGAGCAGCATCTGGCGGGCGGCGGTCTGCGGATGCTTGAACATTTCCTCGACGGTAAGAAT
>JBKQLG010000154.1:0-3235 GCA_052147235.1 Occallatibacter sp. | reverse complement strand
GCCCCATAGGCGCTAAAATAGCAGCCTTCTCGGGTATTTGACGTGGGGTTTTCGTTTCCGGGGCGCGTTTGCGAATGATTTATGTGCCTCTCCTGTCACCCGCATCATCGCCTGGATTGTGAGAGGGCCGCGAATGGCATCTACCAACGCCCACAGCGCTACTTTCTGTGCCGTCCACAGCGACGGCAGATATTCGGCATCAAAAAGGTCCTGCGGGGAAAGATTCCAGGAAAGCCTGGCTCAAATCGTCACATAACAGGGCAAGGATGAGATGCGGATAGAGCCAGCTTCGTGCCCCGAGGTTGGTGTGTGCCGGCAGCTTATCGATACGAAGCAAGGATTTCAGCCGTTTGAACGCGAGTTCAATCTGCCACCTCAACCGGTATGCGGCGAGTATCTCCCCGGCAGGGTAGCCCTTGACCGGCAGCGATGTGCCAATGATCATGAACTCCGCGGCGACCAGAGAGCGCGGATCTAGCGTCTTCTGCTTGCGGCTTGCCTGAGTTCGCAGCGTTTTGCGTGTGGCCTCCGCCGCCTCTGGCGATTTGCGCAAGACGATCAAGCGGATTGGCATCGTCACACCCTGGCAAACCAGGGCTTGAACGCCGATCTCGTGCGGCACCTGATTGTCTGGCAGGGCCGTGAGGTGATCGATCAGATTGAATGGCGCCCCATCGTTGCCGGTCAGATGAAAGGCGTTCCACTTCAGCCGCACGATAAGATCGGCTTTCCCGCCGCTGTCCAGGAGAAATCTGTGCCAGGCTTGGGAGCGGCAGTAGCCGCGATCGGCGATGCGCACCTCGCCTGCGACCGGCGCGCCATAGGTCAGGGTTTCGGCGCCTTTGCCGTCCGTCAGTTCCAGGTTCGAGAAGCCGCCCGCCCCAAGATCGTAGACGCCATGCACGCGCCAATCCGCACCTTTGCTGCCGGGTTTGGAAATGCAGGAGCCATCGGACGCGCGTAGGGTACGGCCCGGCCAGTGCAGGGCCTGGCTGGCCGATTTCGCCGTCAGCAGGTGATCGGTGATGGCCTTAAGAAAGTCCACCGCGTTGTCGAGGCGGTATTTGACGGCGGGATTGCTCAGGGTCGCCAATCCCAAGACGCCGGCCCAACCCGCGGCGTCGCGCAGTGACATGCCGCCTGGCCCGTGGGCCAAGGCCAGGCGCAGCAGCCCGGCGCCGGTCTTGATCTTGCGACCGCGTTGAATCGCCTTGTGCTCGATTGCCAACCGATCAAGGTCGAGATCAGCCGGCAGACGAGCCAAAAGCGCGAGAAATTCGTCGGTAGAAAGCGATGCTGTGTTTTGCATCCGCCTTTAGAATCATGCCGATTCATGCCGGGTCAAATCTTATTTTAGCGCCTATGGGGCGGCGGGGCTGGGTCAGCCAAGAACTTGGCCTACTCTCAGTCCAGCCTTCCGCCGCCTCCCGAACTTTTCCGGGCTTAGTACCGCTCGAAATGGGCGTCGTGCTCGTCGTGCCCGTTAAGTTCGAGCGAGACACCGTTGGGAGCGGCGGCACTGGCGCCCGGGGTGCGCTCCTTGTAAAGCGGCTGCTTGGTCTTCGCCGCCCCTGCCGCGCGTTTGGCGGGCGCCGCTTTGGCGGTTTTCGTTATATGGCCAACGTGGATCCCCGGCGCGGCTGGCATTGCCCGCGTGCGATCCGCCGCAGCCGTCCTGCCGACTCCTGCCTCGTTGCCGATGCGGAAGTAAGCGATGCTTTGCTGCAACTGCTCGGCCTGCGACGCCAGCTCCTCCGAGGTCGCCGACAGCTCCTCCGAGGCGGCCGCATTCTGCTGGATGACCTGGTCGAGCTGCTGGATGGCCATGCTCACCTGATTGGCACCCACATCCTGCTCACGGCAGGCCGCGCTGATCTCTTCAACCAGTTGCGCGGTCTTCTTGATGTCAGGCACGAGCCTGATCAGCATCTCGCCTGCCTGCTGGGCCACCGACACGGTCTGGCCCGAGAGCGCACCGATTTCCTGCGCCGCCGTCTGGCTGCGCTCGGCAAGTTTCCGTACCTCGGAGGCCACCACTGCGAAGCCCTTTCCGTGCTCGCCGGCCCGGGCAGCTTCCACCGCCGCATTCAGCGCCAAGAGGTCGGTCTGCCGCGCGATCTCCTGCACGATGGTGATCTTCTCGGCAATGGTCTGCATCGCGCTGACGGCGCGGGTCACAGCCTGGCCGCCCGCTTCGGCGTCGGCTGCGGATTGCCGGGCTATCTTCTCGGTCTGGCCTGCATTGTCGGCGTTCTGCTTGATGTTGGCCGCCATCTGCTCCATGGAGGAGGAAGCCTCCTCGGCCGCAGCCGCCTGCTCCGTGGCACCCGACGACAATTGCTCGGAGCTGGCCGACATTTCCTGGCTGCCCGAGGAGACGTTGCTGGAGGCGTTCAGCGCATCGCTCACCACGCCCCGAAGCTTTTCGACCATGCTGTTAAGCGCGGTAATAAGATCCTTGATTTCGTCATTGCTTTGGATCTCACCCTTCTGGTTCAGATCGCCTCCGGCGACGGCGTTAGCGAGGGTCACCGCGCGATTAAGCCCGCGGCTGATGCTGAGCGACATCCAGATCCCGGCCGCCGCGCCGATCAGCAGCACTGTCGCGACGGCTGCCAGCAGCAGCTCACGCGCGCTGTTGTATTGGTTGGCGGCCTCTTCCTCCGCTTGCTTCATGATCTGCTGATTAAGCTCGACGACGCCAGCGATACCGCTCTCCATCTGGTTGGCCAGCGCGCGTCCCTCTTTTTCCGAGAGTCCTTTCGCCTCCTCCCGGGCCTCCTGGTCGGACGCCCCGCGTTTGGAAAGCTCCCGTATCTTGTCCTGAACCTGCATCCATTGTTGCGATGTCGCGCTGACAGCGGCAAGCTTGTGCTTTCCCTCGGTGCTTGCAATGCTCTCAAGCTTCTCAAGCTGGGAGGTGAAGCCTGCACGTTCTCTGCTTAAATTGCCATCGTAGGTGCGGACCTGCTCCGGCGTATCCGACAAGACCAAGTTCTTTTCCGCCCGGATGGTCCGGAGCATCGCCCTTTCGAGCTCGCCGCCAAGTTCAACGCGAGCCACGGGGCCCTTGATCAAATTATCCAGCGAGGTATTGAGCGATCCCAGGCCGTTTACACCGACCCAGGCCATCCCGCCGGCAAGCAGAATGATGACCGTGAACGTCACGGCAAGTTTTAGTTTGATGGTAAATCGCATGGCTTACAGCTTTCTCTCCGTTTTGCATCGATTGGCA
>JBKQLG010000153.1:0-15347 GCA_052147235.1 Occallatibacter sp. | reverse complement strand
TGCTCATGTAAGCGGACAAAAGCCTCGCGCACTGCAACCGATAAAATCTCGTCCATCGTGAAGTATTCGCGCGACCAATCAACCGACGCGCCCAGACGCTTCATCTGACCGAGGATTGCACCGCCGTAGTGCTGTCGCCATTTCCATACCCTCTCGACGAAGGCCTCGCGGCCCATCTGCTGCCGCGTAACGCCTTCGCTTGCAATCTGGCGTTCCACCAGCATCTGCGTGGCGATCCCGGCGTGGTCCGTCCCCGGAACCCACAGAACCCGGTCACCGCACATCCGGTGCCAGCGAATCAGAATGTCGCTCTCCGTATGTTCGAACATGTGGCCCATGTGCAAATTACCGGTCACATTGGGCGGCGGCAGCAGGATGGTGAAGGCCGACTTGGCGTCGGGGCCGGAGAGCGCTTCGCGCCTTTGGGCAGTCTCAGTTTCCGAAGGCGTCGGCTGCGCGAAGAGCTTCTCGCGCACCCAGTATTCGGCCCAGTGATCTTCAATCGCGGCGGGGTCGTAGGCTTTGGGCAGTTCGTGGGGCATGAGGATCGTATTCGAGTCCCCGATGTTTTGCGCAAATCCCTCTTGCAGAGAGGTTTCGAGCCTGGGGTCTACTCCTCACTTTAACAGAAGCGGAACGAATTGCGGATCAGCGGGCGGTCAGCATCAGAGCAATTGCAGGAACAGCGATCCCGCTCAACATCCGTGACAGGATGCAAAAGCTGCACAACGTGACGCGGTCATGTTCAAAAGCCGGTTACTGTTCAATTGGCTCGCTGGCGCCGATTCCCGGCCTGCGGCAATCCGTCACACTCGCTGAAGCTATGCGCCATACGGTCGATAGTAGCTTGTACGGCGAATAACTCCGCACTCGGAGCAGCGATTTTGAAGATAAAGAGTCTCTTGTGGCTGAGCGCGGCCGATACCCGGACGATAGTGCGCTTTCGCGAACCCGGACAGAACATCGTGAAATACGCACCGTATGCACCGGCAACCTTGGCCTTGCCCTCCGCCCATACTTCCGAGGCAGGACACATATGGCGCACCAGGGACTTGTTGACCTCGAGAAACTGGTCAACCGTATCGCCGGCTTCGGTCTCGGCAGCCGCCACGCTGACGCTGACCTCTCCATTCAGGAACGTGACTTCATTGGAACCCTCCTGCTTGTGAAGCTCCCAGCCGAAAGGCGCTTCGACGGCAAAGAGGCCATCCGGACTTAGATAAACGCGTCCGGAATCCTTCTGGGAGGCTAACAAAGTCTGTCCGCCAACCAGATTCCACGCCGCCGCAAATGCCGGCAGCAGAATTGCAAGATCAACCTGACTTATCCCCATCTGCATTGCACTTTCCTTCCAATAGAACCTTGTTTACGTAGATAAAGAAGTTTCGTTTTCCCCGCTCAGTTGCCCTCTGATTCCTCAATGCTTCATTAGAGAGTGCGAGAAGCGATGGGAATTTGTGTCACGGGACTGAACAATCTTAGATTCGGTGCCTGAGCCTGGAAATCCGGATCCCCGGTGGGCTCCTCAACGGCGAAAGAGCCATCCGGACCCAGAAAGGCGCAACCAGCATTCTTCGGCGAGGCAAACTGTGTATGTCCGACGGTCAAATTCCATGCCGCCACCAAGACCGGCAGCAGAATTGCAAGGTCAATTGGGCTGATTCCCGTCTTCATGGCGCATTCCTTCTGAAAGAACCGTATCCCGGCGGTCTGGTTTCAAAATGCCTCTCGATATCGATAGTGAAGAAAGACAGCAAAACGTGTCAGAAAAAGTTGAAAACCATCCTGGCAGAGACTTGTGCACTGAACGGCGGCTCGGCGGACTCCCTCGCCTCCTCCGTTACAATGGAGTGAAGCGCCTGCCGCTCCGGGGATTGGAATCCCTGGTTCGCCAGGCGTTCGGAGCAGGATGCTAACGAAAAACTTGACCGAAGCCCTTACGTTTGATGACGTTTTGCTGGTGCCAGCCTATAGCGAAGTTGTGCCGGTGCAGGTGAGCACGCAGACCCACCTGACCCGCGAGATTGTGCTGAATACACCGCTTCTTTCCTCGGCGATGGACACAGTGACCGAGTCGCGGATGGCCATCGCCATGGCGCAGCAGGGCGGCATTGGCATTGTGCATCGCAATCTGACCGTGAGCGACCAGGCCGGCGAGATCGACAAAGTGAAGCGGTCGGAAAGCGGGATGATCGTGGACCCGGTGACTATCGAACCGGACCAGATGATCGGCGACGCTCTCGAAGTGATGCGGCGCTACAAGATCTCCGGCGTGCCGGTTACGCAGGGGAAACGGCTGGTAGGCATCCTGACCAACCGCGATCTGCGCTTTGAGACGCGCACCGATGTGCCGGTCGGCGACGTGATGACCAAGGAGCATCTGATTACGGTTCCGGTGGGCACCACGCTCGAGGAGGCCGAGCAGATTCTGCACCAGCATCGCGTGGAAAAGCTGCTGGTGGTGGACGATCAGTACAACCTGAAGGGCCTTATCACGGTGAAAGATATTCAGAAAAAGTTGAAATACCCCAACGCCAGCAAGGACGAAAAAGGCCGGCTGCGGGTGGGCGGCGCCATTGGGGCGACGGGAGATTTTCTGGAGCGGGCGGCGGAGCTGGTGCGGGCGCGCGTCGACGTGCTGGCCATCGACTCCGCGCACGGGCACTCGTCGCGGGTGCTGGAGGCGGTGCGCGAGGTAAAGAAAGCTTTTCCGAATGTGGGCCTGATGGCTGGCAACGTGGCCACCTATGAGGGGGCGCTGGCGCTTATTGAGGCCGGGGCCGACGCGATCAAGGTTGGCATTGGACCCGGCTCGATTTGCACCACGCGCATGGTTACCGGTGCGGGAATGCCGCAGATTACCGCGATCTCCGAGGCGGCGCGCGCCGCGCGCGAACACGGGATTCCGGTGATTGCCGACGGCGGCATCAAGTATTCGGGCGAGATCACCAAGGCGATTGCGGCCGGGGCCGGTTCGGTGATGATCGGGTCGCTCTTTGCCGGCGTGGACGAAAGCCCAGGCGAGACGATTCTCTACCAGGGGCGCAGCTTCAAGAGCTATCGCGGCATGGGTTCGCTGACCGCAATGAGCCAGGGCTCGGGCGAGCGCTACTTCCAGAGCACGGCCGACCTGGCCAGCGCGGAGTTGGGCAGCGAGGGTGTGGTGCAGCGCGAGCGCGCCAGCCAGAACCGGCTGGCCAAATTCGTTCCCGAAGGCATTGAGGGGCGCGTGCCTTACCGCGGGCCGCTTGAGTCGATGGTCTTCCAGTTAGTAGGAGGGTTGCGCTCCGGCATGGGCTATCTGGGCTGCCGCAACATCGCCGAGCTGCAGGAAAAGGCGCAATTTGTGCGTATCAGCGGCGCCGGCCTGCGCGAGAGCCACGTGCATGACGTGATCATCACACGAGAGGCGCCCAACTACCATGTCGAATAGCAAGGATGGCCTCAAATTCTGGATCAGCGCGTGGCTTCCAGTGGTGATCGGCGTCGGCGTCATTATGCTTGAATCGACGGAGTGGTTTGGCGCCGACCACACCAACCATCCGCTGCGCCGGCTCTGGGAGGCGCTCTTCGGGCCTGTCTCGAACGCCAGTTGGGAGGTGATTCATCACTGGCTCCGTAAGTGCGGACACTTCTTCGGCTACGGGTTTATCGGCGTGGCCTGGCTGCGCGCCTGGTGGATGACTCTGCCCCACTCCCACTTTCTCGAGGACACCTTTCTTGCGCTGCTGGGAACGTCCCTGGTCGCCAGTTTGGATGAGTTACACCAGAGTTATCTGCCCAACCGCACCGGCTCGCCTTGGGATGTGCTGCTGGATTGCTGCGGCGCACTGACGCTGCAATTAGTTGTTTATATCTATTTGCGCCTCTTCCGGCCAAAGCAGCTGCGGAGAACGATATGAGGGCAGGCAACTGGGAACTGCGATTACATTACCTTACTTTAAAAGCGACCTATTCGCATTTGCGTGAGAAAACTGCCGGTCTGTCTAAGAACTGACCCGTATCACCGACCATAGTTGTCCCATAGCAGGCTGACACACGATACATTCCAGTTCTGTATTGATATACATCCAACGCACGATCATCCGCGGAAATGTGTGCCCCAAGAACAATGTCTTTGTATCCGTTCGTAAACCAAGGTCGCACGATCACTTTTTCGTAGCCATTTCCAAATTTTCCATTGTCAAGGATCACCCTCATGCGGCCTTCCGCAAATTCGAACACCCAAAAGGAACAATTCCCTGTAGCACCGCAAAGAGGAATGGCCGGCGCCTGGGCCAATATCTCGCGTGTGCCATCTCCTTTTAGATCGACAACCTCTACCCGCACGCTTTCTGCATACTCGCGGATCTGCCTTTTTGTCATATCACCTGATAATCCCTCTGTATCTCCATCGAGGACCATTTGATGAAAGATGAACAGAATGATCGCATCTTTCTCAGGGAGACTAAGGTCTTTTGCATTTCGGACCGTATGTTTGTAGTCGAGTTCGTGTGCAAGCATCTCACTCCAACGGAAATGCTCAGGAGTTGCAGAAGATCGCGGCGCACGAGAGGTCGTTTGGGCAAGCGCGGCAAAACAGGCTGCTAACAGAATTAACAGGAAGAGCTTCATAAGGTGGATTTTAAAACCCAAATTAGACGGACGGGCGCATCCCGCGAGGAGATGCGCCCATGCTTGCCTTCCGAGGGAAGGATGAAACTGCCGTAGAAGAGCCGCTGCTACGCGGCTTCTTCTTTTTCCTTGAGTTCCTTGAGTTCTTCGGTCTTGGCTTCTTCCATCTGCTTTTCCAGATCGGCGCGCTTTTTGGCCTTGATCTCGTCGCGCTTCTTGCGCTTGACTTCGAGCTGCTTTTCGGCGCCAAGGAGTTCGATGAAGGCCTTTTCCGCGCCGTCGCCCTTTTGGAATCCAGTCCGGACGATGCGCAGATAGCCGCCCTGGCGGTCGCCGTAGCGCGGCGCGACGGTCTCAAAGAGCCGCTCGACGGACTTGTCGGTCATGAGAAAGCTGAGGGCCTGACGGCGCGAGTGCAGATCGCCCTTCTTGCCCAGGGTGATCATCTTTTCCACCAGCGGACGGACGGCCTTGGCCTTGGTCAAGGTGGTCTCGACGCGGTCCTCGATGATGACGGACGTAGTCAGGTTGCGCAACAGCGCGCGGCGATGGCTGGTGTTGCGTCCGAGCTTGAATCCTGCATTGCGATGGCGCATGGTGTGTAACTCTCTTTCTGCTAGGGACTGAGGGACTCAGGGACTAGGGATAAAGCGCGTGATCGGCTTGTTAGTCCCTTAGTCCCTTAGTCCCTAGTCCCTGTTCTTAAAAATTCTCGGTCTCGGTGGGCAATTGCAGATCCACGGAATCCAGCGGCTCGTCCTCGTCGTCGTAGCGGCTATAGTTGGCGGCCAAAGCGGTGGCGGGCGGAATGCTGGTGGGTCCGGGGACGGCGTTGCCCTGCTCGTCGATCTTCATGCCCAGCGAGAGGCCCATCTGGGCGAGAATTTCCTTGATCTCGTTGAGGCTCTTGCGGCCGAAGTTCTTGGTTTTGAGCATCTCGGCTTCGGTCTTCTGCACCAACTCGCCGATGGACTGGATGTTGGCGTTCTTGAGGCAGTTGTAGCTGCGGACCGACAGCTCGAGCTCTTCGACGGAGCGGTTGAGATGGTCGTTGCGCAGCATGGAGCGGCTTTCGTCGCCGCGGCCGTCGGCCTCAATCTCCTCCTCGAAGTTGATGAAGATATTCATGTGGTCCTTGAGCAGCTTGGCGGCCAGGCCGACGGCGTCGGCGGGCAGCACGGCCCCGTTGGTCCACACTTCCAGGCCCAGCTTGTCATAGTCGGTGATCTGGCCCAGGCGGGCGGCTTCGACAACATAGTTGACGCGGCGGACGGGCGAGTGGACCGAGTCCACCGGAATGAAGCCAATGCCCAGGTCGGCGTCGAAGTTCTTGTCGGCGGAGATATAGCCGCGACCGCGCTTGAGGCGCATCTCCATGTCCAGTTTGCCGCCTTCGGAGAGGGTGGCAATGTAGATGTTCTTGTCCAGGATTTCGACGTCGCCGTCGGCTTCAATCATGCCGGAGGTCACCACGCCGGGCTGGTCGGCGCGCAGATACAGCGCTTTTGGCCCCTCGCCGGCGAGCTTGAAGGGAACCTGCTTGAGATTCAAAATGATGTCTGTGGCATCCTCGACGACGCCCGAGATGGACTGGAACTCGTGCAGCACGCCTTCGATACGAATGGCGGTGACCGCGGCGCCTTCGATGGAACTGAGCAGGGTGCGGCGCAGCGCGTTGCCGATGGTGGTGCCAAAGCCGCGCTCAAAGGGCTGGGCGCTGAACTTGCCGTATTGGTTGGTGAGCGTCTCGGCATCGACCGCCAGCCGCTTGGGTTTCTGAAATCCTCTCCAAAGCATATCCGTGTCTCTTTTCCCGCTCGGCATGTACGTCGCGATGCATTTTGCGGCGGCCGGGCAAGTTCTCCTTCGGTTTGAGATGCAGTGGTCAGTGAACAGTAGTCGGTAAAAAAACCGCTTGGGCCTTGTTACTGTTCACTGTCCACTGTTCACTGTTACGTTACTTCGAGTACAGTTCGACGATGAGCTGCTCATTGATGGGCAGGTTCACGTCCTGGCGTTTGGGCAGATGGAGCACGCGTCCCGAGAGGTTCTCGAAGTTGGCTTCGAGCCACACGGGCACGGGGTTCTGGGCGGCATACTGCGCGCCCTGTTCGATGATGACCAGCTTCTTGGCGGCGTCGCGGACCTTGATCTCGTCGCCAACATTCACCTGGTAAGAAGGAATGTTGACCTTATGTCCGTTGACTTCGACGTGGCCGTGGCGAACGACCTGGCGAGCCTGGCGGCGCGAGAGGGCAAAGCCCAGCCGGAAGGCCACATTGTCCAGGCGGCGCTCCAACTGTTGAATCAGCAGCTCGCCGGTGACGCCGCTGGCCTGGTTGGCCTTCTCATAGTAGGCGCGGAACTGGCTTTCCAGCGTGAAGTACATGCGCTTGGCCTTCTGCTTTTCGTGCAGTTGCAGGCCGTAGCCGACAATCTTGGCCTTGCGGTCCTTGCCATGCATTCCGGGAGGAAAGTTGCGTTTCTCCAGGGGGCAACGGTCGGAGGTGCATTTCGCGCCCTTCAAAAAAAGTTTGGTAGCCTCGCGACGGCAGAGGCGGCAGACTGCTCCGGTATAACGTGCCAGTTCTTCTCCTGACTTCAGATGACGGCCGGTTTACGTCTCCGGAGGAGATTTCCTCCCGGCCCTTGTTTGCTTTCAGCCGCGTCTTAGACGCGGCGTCTCTTCGGCGGACGGCAGCCGTTGTGCGGCACCGGCGTCACGTCGCGGATGGTACGCACCTCAATGCCGGCGGCAGCCAGGGCGCGGATGGCCGACTCGCGGCCCGAACCCGGACCGGAGACGCGCACATCGACCGCGCGCAGGCCGTGATCGCGCGCCATGCTGGCGGCATTCGAGGCCGCCTGCTGCGCCGCGAAGGGCGTACCCTTGCGCGAGCCGCGGAAACCCAGCGAACCCGAACTCTTCCAGCTCAGCGTGTTGCCCACCGGGTCGGTGATGGTGACGATGGTGTTGTTGAAGGTGGCCTGCACGTACGCAATGCCAAACGGCACATTCTTGCGTTCGCGCTTCTTGAACTTCTTGTTCTTGCTTGGCTTGCCGGCAGCGGATTTGCCGGCCTTCTGCTCTGCTTTGGCCATTAGGTTTTACCCGTCGCTTTCTTCTTTCCGGCAATTGTGCCCTTGCGCGGACCCTTGCGGGTGCGGGCGTTGGTGTGGGTGCGCTGGCCGTTCACCGGCAAACCCCGCCGGTGACGCGTGCCGCGATAGCTCTGAATGTCTATCAGGCGCTTGATGTGCATCTGGACGTCCTTGCGCAGGTCGCCCTCGACGTTTCCTTCGTCCTCGATCACCTGGCGTATGCGGTTGACCTCGTCCTCGCCCAGATCCTGGATCTTCTTGAAGGCGTCAACATTGGCCCTCTCCAGAATCTTGAGCGCGCGGGGGTTCCCGATGCCAAAGATGTAGGTGAGCGCGATTCTTGCCTGCTTGTTGCGGGGCAGATCGACGCCAGCAATACGTGCCATTGTAATTCCTTTGCTACTTCGGTTGTGCGCCCCCGGCCTCAGCCGGTTCGCGCGGGTTAAGCGGATCGCCTCCAGAGGTTCATCGCAAGCCTTGACTCAGGCTAACTAGCCTCGTGCCGAGTTGCGGAGGGTACCGCGTCTGCCAGGCTCCCAACTATCCCTGGCGCTGCTTGTGCTTTGCGTTTTCGCAAATCACCCTGACCACCCCGCGGCGGGTGATGACCTTGCATTTCACGCAAATCTTCTTGACCGATGCACGGACTTTCATTTGCTGCTGCCCTTCTCCGCGCTCAAAATCCAGGCGCGTGGTTAAAAAACTTACTTGTAGCGGTACACAATCCGCCCGCGATTCAGGTCGTAAGGACTCAGTTCCACGGCCACGCGGTCGCCGGGAAGAATCTTAATGAAGTTTTTGCGCATTCTGCCCGAGACATGGGTCAGAGCCTCGTGATTGTTCTCGAGCTTGACCTTGAACATGGCATTAGGCAGCGTCTCGGTGACCACCGCCATAACCTCAATCATGTCTTCTTTCGACAAACCGCATCCACTTCCGCCGGCGCATTGCTGCCCAACCGGCCTGTGATCCCGTGCTACTCGGTTAAAACTCTCGCTCCGGTAGCGGTCACCGCCACCGTGTGTTCAAAATGAGCGCTCATGCTCCCATCCGCGGTGACTGCCGTCCAGCCGTCACCCAGAACCACAACATCATGATTGCCCGCATTCACCATGGGCTCGATGGCGATCACCATGCCCGCGCGCAGTTTCATGCCCTGACCGGCAACGCCAAAATTCGGCACCTGTGGTTCTTCGTGCATATGGACGCCGATGCCGTGGCCCACAAAATCCCGTACCACCGAAAACCCCTCAGCTTCGACCACTTTCTGCACCGCGAAGCCCACATCGCCCAGGGTTGCACCCGGCTTTACCACGGCAATCGCCGCATTTAGCGACGCCTCGGTCACCTTGACCAGCCGCGCCGTCTTCGCGTCGATCTTCTCGCCCACCGGCACGGTGATGGCCGCATCGCCGCAGTAACCGTCCACGAATGCCCCAAAGTCGACCGAAACGATCTCCCCCTCTTTGAGGACCCGTTTGGCCGATGGAATGCCATGCACCACTTCGCTATTGACCGAGGTGCAGAGCACGCAGGGAAAACCGTGGTAGCCCTTGAAGGCCGGCTTGACGCCCAACTCCTTGCAGCGGGCCTCGGCTGCCTTCTCCAGATCAAGAGTCGTTGCGCCCGGCTTGACGAGCCCCCGCACCAACTCGAGAACCTCGCGGACCACCTGGCCCGCACGGCGCATCTTCTCGATCTCCTTGGACGACTTCAGAACTACAGCCACTAAACCAGCTTTCAGCGCAACTAGCTTCTCAACCACTCAACGGCGGCAACAATTCCGGCCGCAATCTCAAGAATCGGCCGGTCTCCATCCACTTCGGCAAAGCGGCCGAGAGCCCGGTAGTGCTCGACCACCGGTGCGGTCAAGGCCTCATAGGCGCGCATACGCTCCTCGAAGACCTTCTCCGTGTCGTCGGCTCGCTGGGCCAGCGCGGCTCCGTCTACGTCGCAAAAGCCTTCCTTCGCGGGAGGCTTGCCGTAGAGGTTATAAATGCTCTGGCAGACAGGACAATTCCTGCGCCCGGTGATACGGCGCAAGAGTTGATTATAGTCCACTTGAATACTGACGGCAACCAGCGGCAGCGCGCAGCCGAGCGCGGCCAGACGCTCATCCAGCCACTTCGCCTGCACCAGTGTGCGCGGAAAACCGTCGAGAATGTAGCCGTTGGCGGTATCGGACTGCTGTAGGCGCACCGCGACCATCTCGTTCACCAGCGTGTCGGGAACCAGCTCGCCGCGGCCCATGATCTCCTTGGCGATCTTGCCCAGCTCGGTGCCCTGCGCCACATTGCCGCGCAGCAGGTCGCCGGTGGAGATCTGCGGAATCCCCCAGACCTTGATCAGTTCCTTGGCCTGAGTACCCTTGCCCACCCCCGGCGCGCCCAACAAAAGAATGGGGCCGGGAGCGGTCTTGCGACCCTCTTCCCGACCCTGAATAACTGTGGAATCAGATAATGACATTACCAGGTTTTCCTTCCGCGAATGCGACCGGAACGCGGGGAAAAGCCGTCATAGTGGCGCATGATCAGCTGCGATTCGATCTGGTTGACGGTATCCATGGCCACACCCACAACAATCAGCAGCGAGGTGCCTCCAAAGTAGAAGTTGACGCCCAGTCCGTGCGTGGTCCAGGCCGGCAGGCTCTCGAAGACTTTGCCGATGAGCCAGATCTTGTCGAAGCGAATGCCGGAGATCAGGAAGGTAGGCACCAGTGAAATGATGATCAGGTAGATGGCGCCGACCAGCGTGACACGCGTCAGGATGTCGTTAATAAAATCAGATGTCCGCTTGCCGGGGCGGATGCCGGGAATGAACGAGCCTGATTTGCGGAAGTTGTCGGCAATGTCGTCCGGCTTCATCACGATGGAGATGTAGAAGTAGGCGAAGAAGACAATGGCGAACATATAGAGGGTTTCATACCACGGGTAGCCGGGCGTGAGTGCATCGAAGATAGGCAGCCAGAAGCGGCTGGTCTGTACAAATTCCGACTGCCGGAGCAGCATCGGCGCCGAGAGGATGGAAGCGGCGAAGATAACCGGCATGACGCCGCCGGAGTTGACCTTGAGGGGCAGATGGCTGGACTGGCCGCCCATCATGCGCCGGCCGACGATGCGCCGCGCGCTCTGAATGGGGATGCGCCGCTCGCTGCGCTCGACGAAGACGATGAAGGCCACCACAGCGAACATGAACACAACCAGCAGAAGAATCGCGACAACGGTGAACGATCCCCACTGGTTGGTCTGCACCTTCTGGAACAGGTCGTACACGCCGCGGGGCAGGCCGGCGATGATGCCTGTAAAGATCAGCAGGCTCATGCCGTTGCCGATGCCGCGTTCGGTAATCTGCTCGCCCAGCCACATGATGAAGGCGGTGCCGGTGGTCAGCGTGAGCACTGTCATGAGAAGAAAGCCGACGCCCGGATGGAGCACCATGCCGCCCCGCTGCAGCATGAAGGCGATGCCGATCGACTGCAATGCGGCCAGAATCACCGTCATATAGCGCGTCCACTGAGTAATCTTACGCCGCCCCAGCTCGCCTTCTTTCTGGATGCGCGCCAGCGGTTCATAGACCACGGTAAGCAACTGGAAGATGATCGAGGCCGTGATGTAGGGCATGATGCCCAGGGCGAAGACCGTCATGCGGCGCAGGTTGCCGCCGCCGAAAAGGTTCATCAGGCCGAGAGCGGAACCGCCCTGCTGATCGAACATCCGGCTCAGTGCATCGGTGTCAACGCCAGGCGTGGGAATCCATGCGCCCAGGCGGTAGACCGCCAGTATGCCGAGCATGAAGAGTACCCGTTTGCGCAGGTCGGGTATCCGGAAAATATTAGCGAACTTCTCAAACATTTCTGCCATTGTCGGTTATCCGCTTCAGGGCGTTTTCCGCCGCTTGAATCTGAATCTTTGCCACTGACCATCTTACCTGTTCAGAGCTTCGAGTGTCCTATTCAGCTCTGCTGGGAGACTATGAACTTGGGTGCCCCACTCTCGCCGTTCTGAGCGAAGCCGAAGAACCTGCTTCTTGCTATTTTGCGGCCAGGGTGGGAAACCACAAACTCAAGCCGCCCCGTGCCCCATCCTTTCACGCCTTTGCGAAAGGGTATGAAACCACAAACTTAAACAATGGCGCCCATCTTCCCTATCTTGACGCCTTGGCAACCAATTTCCCCTTTGCTGCCACCGGAACATCGCCGCCCAGAACCACAGCCTTGCCGCCGGCCTTTTCGATCTTCTCGACGGCCGACTTGGAAAACTTGTGCGCATGAATGGTCAGCGCCGTGGCCAGTTCGCCGGAGCCGAGAATCTTGATGAGAGCCTTTTTGCTCGAAGCCAGGCCGATCTTCTTGTATTCTTCCAGGCCGATCTCGTTGAGGTTATGACCTTCAAGGTGCTCGACGAGCCGGTCGAGATTAACCACTGTGTACTCGGTGCGGAAGATGTTGGTAAAGCCGCGCTTGGGCAGGCGGCGGTGCAGTGGCATCTGGCCGCCCTCAAAGCCGCGCATCAGGCTGGTGCCGGTGCGGGAGCCCTGGCCTTTGTGGCCGCGAGTCGCGGTCTTGCCCATGCCGGAGCCCATGCCGCGGCCGACACGCTTGCTCCCGGTGTTGGCTTTCCGCGGAGCGCGTAAATTCGATAGATTTCTCGTTGCCATGTTTTCCTCGCTGTAGCGCCGGTAAGGGTTGATCCCTGCCGACTCGCGTTGTACTTCAAAATGCTGTCATCCTGAGCGAGCGAAGCGAGTCGAAGGATCTGCTTCTTCGCTGGAGAGCGATTAATCTTCCAGAATCCGAACCAGATGCGGAATGGCCTTGACCATGCCGCGAATGGATTCTGTGTCCTCGCGCTCGACGATCTGGTTGAGTCGCGTAAAGCCCAGCCCCTTGACCACCAGCCGGTGTTTGAATGGCGTGGAATTCTTCGAGCGGTAGTATTGAATGCGAATCATCTTGGTTTCCGCCATGGCTTACATCTCCTCCACGGACTTGCCGCGCATATTGGCCACTTCGGCCCGGTCGCGCAACTGCACCAGAGCGTTGAAGGTGGCCTTGACGACGTTGTGGGGGTTCGGTGAACCGAGGCTCTTGGTGAGTACGTTCTGCACCCCAACCGAGGTCATCACCGCGCGCACCGCGCCGCCGGCGATGACGCCGGTGCCTTCAGGAGCCGGTTTCAGCAACACCTGCCCGGCGCCGTAACGGCCCAGTACCAGATGCGGAATCGAAGTATCGGTCAGGTTGACCCGGACCAGGTTCTTCTTGGCCGCTTCGATCCCCTTGCGAATCGCCTGGGGGACTTCCTTGGCCTTGCCCGAACCGTGGCCCACCACGCCCGCGGAGGGGTCGCCCACCACCACCAGCGCGGCAAAGGACATATTTTTGCCGCCCTTGACCACTTTGGTCACGCGATTGATGGAGACCACCTGATCCTTCAGGTTGTACTGGTTGGCATCGAGTTTCTTTTTCAGAATCGTCATTTCTCTCTCGTCTCTTCGTTAGCTGTCAGCTTTCAGCTATCGCTCTCAGTAGTCAGTTTCAGTGATCAACACATCGGTATCTGTAACCAGTAAGCTGACGGCTGATAGCTGACGGCTGTCTTGCTAGAACTCCAACCCTGCCGCGCGGGCCGCGTCGGCCAGCGCCTTGACACGCCCGTGATAGAGGTAGCCGCCGCGATCGAAGACCACCTTCTTTATGCCCTGCTGGACTGCCATCTCGGCTACTGCCTTGCCGACCTCCTTGGCCGCCGCCAAATTGCCGCCGGTCTTCACTTTCAGGGCCAGCGTCGAAGCCGAAACCAGCGTCTCGCCCTTCTGGTCGTCGATGACCTGCGCGTAGATGTGGTTGAGCGAGCGGTAGACGTTCAACCGCGGCCGATCCCCGGTACCGGCGAGCTTGCGGCGAATGCGCTGATGAATGCGCTGGCGAATCGCGTTTCTCTTGGTCTGCGTAATCATGGTCTCTCGTTCCTATCAGCGGAGCCGCCCTGCGGCCCCGTTCGGTTGATTTACTTCGCGCCTGTCTTACCGGCCTTCTTCTTCAGCTTCTCGTCGCTGTAGCGCACGCCCTTGTTCTTGTACGGGTCGGGCTTGCGCAGCGAACGCATATCGGCCGCTACCTGGCCTACCTTCTGCCGGTCGATGCCGCTGATGGTCAGGTGCAGCTGCTTGGGATCTATGGCCACTTCGATGCCCGAGGGCAGCGGAACCTCAATCTGATGCGAATAGCCGAGGGTGAAAACGACTGTACCCTTGCCCTTCATCTCGGCGCGGTAACCGATGCCGACGATGTCCAGTTCTTTCTTCCAGCCTGTGGTCACGCCCTGAACCGCGTTCGAGACCAGCGCGCGCGTTAGCCCATGCATCGCTGCCTGACTGTCGTTCTCGCGGTTGACGTGCAGCATACCGTCCTTAGTCTGGAGCGTTATGCCGGGAGCAATTAGCGCCGAGACCTTGCCCTTGGGGCCCTCGACCACGACCTTATTGCCCTCAACCTTGTACTTGACGCCCGCGGGCAGCGGAATCAGCTTCTTTCCAATACGCGACATCGAATGCACCCTTCATCTGGCTTGCGAGTCCCGGCGGGGCGCTTTCGCCCCTCGTTCCACTGCAGCCCGTAACAGCTTCCATCTATCAGCTTTCAGTAAGCCGCTTTCCGCCAAGGCCGCAAGCTGATAGCTGACGGCTGATAGCTGATAGCTGATAGCTGCCTTTACCACACTTCGCACAGCAATTCGCCGCCCACGCCTTCGCGGCGCGCCTGACGGCCGGTCATCACGCCTTTGGGCGTGGTCATGATCGAGATGCCGAGCCCGCCCTGGACGCGCTTGATTTCGTCGTGCCCGATGTAGACGCGGCAGCCGGGGCGCGAGATGCGCGCCAGATCCCGAATGGCCGCTTCTTGTCCGCCGTACTTCAGGTAGACGCGGAGGATGAGCTTGCCTTCCTCTTCCTGGGTCTTGTAATTCGAGATGTAGCCCTCCTCTTTGAGGATGCGGGCGATCTCGGTCTTCAGCTTGGAAGCCGGTACATCCAGCTTCTGGTGACGCGCCCGGATTGCATTCCGGATACGCGCCAGAAAATCGGCTACTGGGTCGGTCAGACTCATTCCTTCTCCTTCATTCCCCGTTCGTCCGCCTGCTGCCGGAAACCAGCGGGAATGTCCCTACAGTGTTCAGTGAACAGTGAACAGTGGTCAGTGCGAGGAGGACAGGAAACTGTTCACTGTCCATTACTCACTGTCCACTGCCGTGCTACCAGCTCGACTTGACGACGCCGGGAATCTCGCCCTTGAGCGCCAGCGCACGGAAACACAAGCGGCAGACGCCGAATTTGCGCAGAAATCCGCGTGGACGCCCGCAGAGCTGGCAGCGATTGTGCTTGCGGCAGCTGAACTTCGGCTTCCGCGCGTCTTTCACCCTTTTTGCAGTGGTTGCCATATTCCTCTTATCCCCTTACGCGCCCTGCCGGAAGGGCATGCCGAAGGCCCGCAGCAGCGCCCTCGCCTGGTTGTCGTCCTTCGCCGTGGTCACGATGGTGATGTTCATGCCCTTCATCTTCTCCACCTTGGAGTAATCGATCTCCGGGAAGATCAACTGGTCGCGCAGGCCGAGCGTGTAGTTGCCGCGCCC
>JBKQLG010000152.1:0-8869 GCA_052147235.1 Occallatibacter sp. | reverse complement strand
CACCGGGCTGGATACGCCCAAGTCATGAAGGAAAGTAAAAAATCTTCCGCAAGACCGGGGTTTGGCGTTTAGACTAGTTTGATCAAAATAACCAGAGGGAAGAGTGAGACGAGAACTGGATAGCCTGGTGACACAAATGCACTCCACCGGCATGGGCTACGAGGAAGCCGTGCGCGAGTTCAAGAAGCAATACCTGCGCGAAGTCCTGGTGGCGCACCGGGGGAACCAGTGCAAGGCGGCTGAAGAGATGGGGATACATCGCAACACGCTCAGCCGCACCATGGCCGATCTGGGGCTGCATCTGGCCGAGGTGCGCGCCACGCTCAAGCGTCCGCCGCGCAGCGAACGTCCTGTGTATAGCGCGGTCCGCCAGGTCTACCGGCGAGGCTGACGGCGCCTTACAACATTCATGGAAAATACTCCAGAGACCCCAGAAGCGCGCGTGTACATCGAACCGGGCTTTGCCTGGGACGAAGAGGATGCTTACCTCTTCGACATCGACGGCACGCTGCTGCGCAACCGCGACCGCATCCACCGCGATTCCTTTGTCATCGGCGTTGAGCGGGTGACGGGAGTTGATCTATCGCAGGCTCTCTTCCTCACTCCCGGCGGTACCGACCCGGTGATATTGCGCGATGCCTTCGAGAAGATGGGCGCTCCTCGTGAGGGGATCGAACCGCAATGGGATGCGATTGTTGAGGCAATTCAACGTGCCTGCGAAGAGCGGCGTCATGCGATGGAGATACGCATCATGCCCGGCGTGGAAGCGGTCCTGACGCACCTGTCGAGGCGCGGCGCGCTGCTGGGCGTGGCCACCGGCAATCTGGAGGCCATCGGCTGGATCAAGATCGAAGAGGCCGGACTGCGCGAGTGGTTCCGATTTGGCGGCTTCAGCGACAATTTCCCCATCCGCGCTGAGCTGGTGGCGGATGCGGCACGCAAGGCCCGGGAGATGTCCGGCGCAGGGGCGCATGTCTGCGTGGTGGGCGATACGCCGCGCGACGTTGAGGCAGCGCACGCCAACGAACTGCCGGTGATTGCCGTTGCCACGGGCAGATTCAGCTTCGAGGAACTGCTCGAAGGCCGGCCGGAGGTCTGCGCTTCGTCGCTGGCGGATCTGCTGGCGCAGACGCAGGTTGCGCCATGAGATCGATTTCATTGGCAAACCCGGCGTGCAGGCGATGGACGAGCTTCTGTATTGCCTCACTGTTGCTGGTGGCCGTTCCGGGAATCCTTCACACGCAGACGGCGTCTCCGGCAGCGCCGGCGCAGAGCGCGGCAACCGGCTCGGCCTCTGCGACGACTCCAGTCATGGACGCAAAACAAGCTCAGGCCGCGCCCGCCAAGCCGGTGCGCAACTCCGACCGGCGCAAAGCGGCAAAGCTCTATCTTGCGGCCAGCAAGCAGTTTGTCGGCGAGCAGTTTGAAGAAGCGATACACAGCTATGAGCAGGCAGCTGCGCTGGATCCCGGCAATACCGACTACCCGCTGGCGGCGAGCGTGGCGCGCAGCCACGCGGTGACGGCGCTGATTCAGGCCGCGGCCAAGGACCGCATGCGCGGCGAAACGGAAGCGGCGCGCGCGGCCTTGGCGCACGCTCTCGAACTGGAGCCAACAAACTCCCAGGTAAAACAGCACTTGTATGAGTTGGGAGACGATGCCCTGCTGGGGCAAGCCAGGCCTATCTACGAGCAGGGCGCGGGGAGGGCCGGCGATACGGTTGAACTCGCGCCATCTGCCGATGTACACAGCTTTCACCTGCACGCAGACCAGCGCCAGATCCTCCAGCAGGTCTTCAAGTCCTACGGGATTGAAGCCACCGTGGACGAAAGCATTCGCAATGCCCAGGTTCGCCTGGACGTGGACGACGCCCGCTTCGAGACGGCAGCGCGCCTCGCGGGTATGGTGACGAATTCGTTTTTTGTACCGCTGGACGCGCACCGCGCGCTGGTGCTCCACGACAGCAATGAGAACCGCCGGCAGTATACGCGCCAGGAATATGAGACGGTCTATCTGTCTGGGTTGACCAAGGAAGAGTTGACCGACATCGGCAACCTGGCCAAGAACGTCTTCAATGCGCAGCAGGCGGTGACCGAGCCCTCCTCCGGGACGATCACGCTGCGCGCGCCCCAAAATACGCTGGACGCCTTCAATGCCACCATGAGCCAGTTGCTCGATGGCCACAGCCAGGTATTGCTGGAGGTGCGCCTGATCCAGCTGGCGCACATCAGCGCGCGCAACACCGGCGTGCAGCCTCCGCAGAGCGTTTCAGCCATCAATGTCTACTCCGAGGAGCAGTCCATCCTGAACTCCAACCAGGCCTTGGTGCAGCAGATTATCTCTTCGGGTTTGGCCGCACCCGGCGACACGCTGGCGATTCTCGGCATTCTGCTGGCCTCCGGCCAGGTTACCAGCTCCCTGCTCACCAACGGCGTGGCCCTCTTTGGCGGCGGCCTCACGGCGTCGGCTCTCGCTCCGGGCTCAATGTCCGCTAACTTCAGCCTGAACTCATCGGACTCGCGCGAGCTGGATGAGATGCAGTTGCGCGTGGGCGATGGCGAGGATGCAACGCTGAAGAACGGCGTGCGCTATCCCATCCAGACCTCTTCGTTCTCGAGCATCGCGAGCAGCGGACCCTCGATTCCCGGACTCACCGGCGCGGGAAGCTCCAGTAGCCTATCTTCGCTGCTGGCTTCCTATGCCGGCAGCGTGCCGAATCTTCCCCAGGTGCAATACCAGGATCTGGGGCTGACCCTGAAGGCGACGCCCAGAGTGATGCGCGGCAGCGAAGTGGCGCTCAAGATCGACATGAAGATCGATGCCCTGGCCGGAACGTCGGTCAACGGCAATCCGGTACTCAGCAATCGCGCCTGGTCGGGCGTGGTGACGGTGAAGCCGGGCGAGGCCGTGGAGGTGGTCAGCGAGCTGGACAAAACCGAGAGCCGCGCCATCAGCGGAGTGCCGGGAATCAGCGAGATTCCGGGCATGAATAATATGACCAGCAAAGACTTACAGAAAAACTATGCGACGCTGCTGATCATCATCACCCCCCATGTGATTCGCGGCGCGCAGGCCGCCGGCCACTCGCCCATGCTGCGCGTGGAAAGTGGACAAACAGCGGCGCGTTAACAGGCTGCGGAAAAATGCATTCAGGGCAGCATGAAGTGTCAGGGCACGACTTCAGTCGTGCCGAAAGTGCAAAAATAAAAATTGGGCTTTAGCCCCTGCGGTATGCCTTTTGTGGGCTTCGATTGGAATTTTTCTTTTCCCGCAACCTGATTCAGCCTGTAAGATGAAGCGTGCGGCCATCATGTAGACTGGAAAGAGCGAGTCCCGCGGGCTCCCGGCAATTTTTTAGCATGGAGAGGCAAGCGAGTGGCCGCGCCGTTGAAGCCGCGCGCAGGTGTTTTGCGCGTGTGTGCAGAGACACCCCGAAGAAGGAGAACTACCCTACCGATGGCCAAGATTGCCAAAACAGGTGACCGCAAGAAGGTAATGGACACGACGAAGTCGACCGACTGTCCCAAGTGCAGCAAGCCGACGCGCATCGTCAAGCGCGTGAAGGACCGCGAACGCGGCGTCCCCGGCGGCGTCTACATCTCGTGCTCTGTTTGCGATTTCTACGAGAAGCTCTAAGCACCTGGTTTGGAGCTGAAAAAGGCCCGGTTGCCCCCGGGCTTTTTTCGTTCGGCGCTATACTTCAACCGTAGAAGAATTCTTGCGCGCCGCGCTGGAGCGCAATCGGGGAGAGAGCGAATGTTTGCAGCTGTGGCGGAAGATAAGCCAGGGAGCGCCACTCTATTGGCGGCAATCGCTTTATCGGGCGTTTTGTTTTGCGGATGCGGTGGAGGCGCAACCATCTCCAGCATCGGCACCGGCACGACAACCCTGTCGCCGACGCCTACCATCTCCACCACGCCTGCCCAGAATAGCGCCATGATCGTATCGATTTCCTCGACGGCCTCCGGCGCTACCCTCTATTACACTCTTGACGGCAGTATCCCTGACCAGTACTCCTCGCAGACGCTCCCCTACGAGGGACCGTTCCTGGTGGCCTCGAATCTCGCCGTACAGGCGATTGCCATCGCCCCCGGCGATGCGCCTAGCGCCACCGCAAGCCAGGCCTTCAAGCCCAACATCCCTTCGGGAACGCTGGTGTGGAGTGACGAATTCAGCAACGCGACCAGCGCCAACGCGCAGCCGAATCCGCAGGTCTGGACCTACGACACCGGCAACGGCGGCTTTGGCAACCAGGAGCTGGAAAACTACTGCGCCTGGGGTTCGTCCGCCGCGCCCTGCAATCCTGCCAATCCCAACGCCTACACGGACCCAAGCGGCATCCTGCACATCGTGGCCCGCCAACCATCGACCGGGGTCTACACCTCGGCCCGGCTCAAGACCCAGGGCCTTTTCAGTTTTCAATATGGCCGCATTGAGGCGCGCATGATGCTGCCCGAGTCGCAGGGAATGTGGCCCGCTTTTTGGATGTTGGGCAACAGTATCGCCACGGTCAACTGGCCGGCCTGCGGCGAACTGGACGTAATGGAGCACATTGATGGAAGCAATCCGCAGAACGAGGGCTACGACTGGGTGCAGGGATCGATTCATGGGACAAATTTGAACGGCGGCATCCAATATCATCCGGCGGCCTTCTCCGCCGCTGCATGGCACACCTACGGCATGATCTGGAGCAAGGGGCAGATTCAGTACTATGTGGACACTCCGACCACCATCTACGCCACCTTCACGCCCGGCACGCAGACCG
This sequence comes from Occallatibacter sp., assembly GCA_052147235.1. Taxonomy (GTDB): domain Bacteria; phylum Acidobacteriota; class Terriglobia; order Terriglobales; family Acidobacteriaceae; genus Telmatobacter. The sequence goes on along the minus strand of JBKQLG010000152.1, from coordinate 4,104 downwards.
GCACATGGCCCTTCGATTCAGGTCCTGAGTTTATCCTCCTGAACCTGGCGGTTGGGGGCAGTTGGCCCGGCTCTCCCGATGCGACCACCATCTTCCCCTCGGAGATTCAGGTGGATTATGTGCGCCTGTACACGAATTAAGGTTTGACGCGAGTATTCCTGCTCTGAGATTTGTTCTATTATCGCTGAGTTACGGTTTGAAGAAAATATTTGCACGTTCTTCGCATTGCTTTGACTCTGCATTTACAATTTGCGGCGGATACTGTCTGTGTGAACGATCTTAGCAGTCAAAAAGTATCTTTGAAGTTAACCTCTGCTTCCCCCTCTCTGGTAGAGCTTGCTTTTCCAACCTACATTTCCCCCCGGCCTTTGGAGCCGTGCAGGCCGCGCATACGCGCCGAAGTGGGCCGTTACCGCCTGCGGCTGGCCGAGAACCCGGAGGATCGCGCGGCCGCCTGCCGGCTGCGCTTCAGGGTCTTCAATATCGAGCTGAACGAGGGGCTTACGAGTTCGTACCAAACCGGACTCGATATGGATTACTTCGACCTCTTCTGCGAACACTTGCTGGTCGAAGATAAGATGGAGAGCAATCCTTCCCGGCGCGTTGTCGGTACTTACCGGATGCAGTCCGGAGGAACCGCCGCGCGCAACCAGGGTTACTACTCTGAGCAGGAGTTCAAATTCGCCTCCTATGAGCCGCTAAGAGCGGGCATTCTGGAGTTGGGCCGCGCCTCGATCGATCGCGAGCATCGCACTCCGGAGGTGCTCACCTTGCTGTGGAGGGGTATCGCACAGTATGCTAACGACATGGGATTGCGTTACCTGATTGGTTGCTCGTCACTAACTTCGAAAGACCCGGCGGAAGGCTGGCAGGTGTATCGTCAGCTTGAGCAGTACAGGGTTTCACCGGAGTTCGAGACAGAGCCTACCGCAGCTTACGTATGTCCCAGCGAGCCAGAGGGCCGGCATACACAGTTGCAGCCCCAAACAGAAGACCTGTCGTTGCGAACTCCAATCAAGGTGCCCAAGCTGCTGAAGACCTATCTGGCCATCGGCGCGCGCATCTGCGGACCGCCGGCATGGGACCGGGATTTTGGCACCATTGATTTCCTGACACTGCTCGATCTTAGATTGCTCTCGCCGTCGGCGCGCAATCGCTTTTTGGCCCCGCTGACCACATGAGTTTTCTTGCCTTCCGGCGCGCTGTGGCGCTGGGATTCGCTCTCGCCCTGTGTATGGTTCGCTTTTGGATTCTGCGGCTGCGCGGCCCGCTTACGCTGGAAAAACGAGCCTTGTGGGTTCAGCAAACCAGCCTCGGCATTCTGAATGGCGTAGGCATTCATTACTCCGTGGAAGGCACTCCACCCACGCATGGGCTGGTGGTCGCCAACCACCTCAGCTACCTGGACATTCTTATCCTCTCGGCGGCCATGCCCTGCTTCTTTGTCGCCAAGGTGGAGATCGGCGGCTGGCCTTTCTTCGGCCGGGCGGCGCGCTTGGGTGGAACCATCTTCCTGGACAGGTCGAGCCTGGCCAGCGCCAACGCGGTGAGCGAGCAGATGACCGAGCGGCTCAAGCTGCCGATGCCTCTGTTGCTCTTTCCCGAGGGGACCAGCACCGACGGCAGCAAGGTGCTCCGCTTCCACTCCCGTCTGATCGACCCCGCCACCACAACCGGCGCGCAGATTACCGCCGCCGCCGTACGCTACGTCATCGAGGACGGCACACCAGAGAAGAAGCTGTGCTGGGATGACGACACGCTCTTTGTAACTCACCTGATGACGACGCTGAATACTCCAGGCTTCTCAGCAAGGGTGCGCTTTGGCGAGCCGCACATCTACCCCGACCGCCGCGCCGCCGCAGATGCTACCCACGCCGAAGTGACTGCCATGCGCGCGCAGTTGCCACTGCCGTAAGAGCTGGGAAGGCCTATGGGCAGGCGCGATAGCCGGTTGTCTGTGTCACTTTACCCCATCTCCACTTCCACCAGGTTTTCATCGAGCAGCATCTCCGCTGGAATCAAGTTACCCTCCAATTTTCTCCCGTTGAGAACCAGCTTTTTCACTCCCTTTTGTACTCCTGCCGGATTTTTAACTTCTATTGTTAGTTTCTTTCCGCGAAATAATCGATTCATTTTGAATCCTTTCCATGCGGAAGGAATGCAGGGGTCGATTCTCAGGCCGCCATACTCCGGCTGACATCCAAGAATGTATTGGGTGGCCGCATAAAACGACCAGGCAGCGGAGCCGCTCAGCCAGGGAACGCGCGAGGCGCCGAAGCGCGGGCTGTATTTACTGTGCGTGAATTGGCAATATACGTAAGGTTCAATCTGCCGGAGCTCCGCGCGCGAGTTATAGGCCGCGGGCAGATAGGACCTGAAATACTCGTAGGCCAGATCGCCATGGCCGAGCAGCGTCTCCGCAATCACCGCCCATCCCTGGGTGTGCGTGAAGATGCTGCCATTCTCCTTCAACCCGGCATTGAACAACGCGGCTCGCATCACGTGAAAGTCCGTGTGCACATAAGGCGGATCACAGATCATCAGTCCATACTTTGTGGCCAAACGGTCGCGTACCGACTGCATTGATCGCGCCGCCCGTTCAGGATTGGCATGTCCGCTGAGCAGTGCCCAGGATTGCGGATTTAGAAATATCTTTCCTTCGGCGCTTTCCTTCGAACCGAACTTGAAACCATCGGCGCGATAGGCGCGCAAATACCATTCCCCATCCCACGCATCTTTTTCCAAACGATGGTCCAGCTTCGCTAACTCATCCCCTGCCCATTGTTCTTCTTCATTCAAATTCAGCAATCGGCAGATCTCCAGATAAACAGCCAAAGCGTAGCGCAATTGAAATGCTACAAAGATCGATTCCCCATGCTGCCCCAAACGAATGCAATCGTTCCAATCAGCGGACAAGCCGCAGGGCAGGCCATTCGCGCCACTTCTCTTCAAATTAAACTGGATTGCACGCTTCATGTGCCCCAGGACGGTATCTTCTCCCTGGTCGGCATACGGCAATATCTTATGACAGAAATTTAAGTCGCCTGTCTCCTTCACGTAGGCCGGAATAGCATTGAAAAGCCATAGGCAGTCGTCAGAGCGGTACTCTTCTTCCTGCGGAGCTTCTTCGTTTCCCGAATGATGGTCGAACTGCCTCACGACTGGCATTGCGCCGCCGGTCGAAACCTGTCCGGTGATCATCAATTCCAGACGTTGGCTGGCTTCTTCGGGAATAGTGTGCATAACGCCTAACATGTCCTGGACCGTATCCCGAAAACCCAGTCCGTCGCGCTCGCCCGCATAAATCAAGCTAGCCGCGCGCGACCAAGCATAGGTGATAAGGCAATTGAACGGACCCCACATATTCAGTGTGCTGTTCAACTCGGCGTCCGGCGTTTCCACCGTGAGCCCGGCCAGACGTTCATGCCAGTAATTCTTAACCTTGGCAAGCTCGTCGCGGACTTTTTTCATGCTGCCGAACTCTGCCACCGCTGCCTTGCCTTCCTCGCGTGCCCGGCCGATTCCCATCAGGATAAGAAACTCCCTGGTCTCTCCGGGTGCAAGAGTGATTCTGGCTTGCAGCGCGCCGCAGGCGTTGTCGCCGACTGCCAGCGAGTTTGTGCATTGCCCCTGTTCAACAACTGAAGGATTATGATAACCTCGATAACTCCCGATAAATGCTGCACGATCCGTGTCGTAGCCAATCACTTCGGCTCCCACCAATGCCTGAAAGGTATGACGTCCCTGATCCTTCTCCGCGAAGTTATCCGGCATACACGGAATGTTGACATTGGTCCCGTGGTCGATGATATTATCCTCGACCTCCATTTTTACCGTATGCTGCGTGTATTGCAGATTGATCAGATCGTCCGCGGCGGACCAGTTGCCCGCATACTCCACGTAAGTAAAGGCGCTTAACTCGCGCGGCTTTTCGCCTAGATTCGTGAGCTTAACATGCCAGCACTCGAAGGTCTGTCCCAGCGGAACAAAATAAGTGGTCTCGGATCGGATGCCGGCATACTCCGATGAAATGACCGTGTAGGCACTGCCATGGCGGCACTCCGACTTGTACTGATCGAGCGGCTTGCCTACCGGCTGCCACGA